>DASZFS010000585.1:0-3674 GCA_035939575.1 Vicinamibacterales bacterium
GCGCGCGTTGACGAAGAACGTGCGTGTCGACGGGTCGTAGCTCGGCTGCCAGAAGTTCGTGCCGCCGGTGATGTCGGGACACGTGACCGTGCCCGTCTCACTGGGCATGTGCCCCGGGAGGAGAATCGGCCGCCCGACGCGGTCCACTTCCTTGGCCCAGGTGGTCTGGACGAACGGCTTGGCGACGATCACTTTGCCGGTGATGCGATCGAGCGTGTAGTAGAAGCCGTTGCGGTTGGCGAACATGACGACCTTGCGCGGCTGTCCCGCCACCGGGATATCCGCGAGGATCGGGACTTCGGTCGAATCCCAGTCGTGCACGTCGTGCGGGGTGAACTGGTAGTGCCAGCGAAGCTGACCGGTGTCGGCGTTGAGCGCGAGCAGGGACGTGCTGTACAGGTTGTCGCCTTCGCGGCTCTCGCTGTGATAGTCGGGGCCCGGATTGCCGGTTCCGAAATAGAGAAGATTCAGTTCTGGATCGTACGCGCCCGTCACCCAGACGCCGGCGCCGCCGATCTTCCACGAATCGTTCGCCCACGTCTTGTTGCCCGGCTCGCCCGGCCCGGGGATCGTGTAGAAGCGCCACGCCCGCTTGCCCGTCTTCGCGTCGTACGCATCGATGAACCCGCGGATCCCGAACTCGCCGCCGGCGACACTCGCAATCACCTTGTCCTTCACGACAATCGGGGCGATCGTCGACGCGTAGCCTTTCAGGTAGTCCAGCAGCGTGGCATCCCAGACGATGGCGCCGGTCCGCCGGTCCAGGGCGAGTAGATGGGCGTCGAGCGTCACCATGTAGAGCTTGTCGTCGAGCATCGCAAACCCGCGGTTCACGAGCCCACAGCACGCGGTCAGTCCCGGCGGCAGCTCCCGACGATACCGCCAGATCTGGCGCCCCGTGCGCGCGTCGATCGCCCACGCCACGTTCTGCGGGCCCGTCACGTAGAGGACGTTGTCGCGCAGGAGCGACGTCGTTTCGAAGTTGCCGAGTGTGCCCGTCTGAAACGTCCACTGCGGCGCGAGCCGGGTGACGTTCTGGGGGCTGATCTGCGTGAGCGGGCTGTGTCGCTGATTGGTGTAGTTGCCGCCGAAGGTCAGCCATCGCGAGCCGTCGGCCGGTAGCCCATCGAGAATCTCCTGGGCGGTGACAAGCGCCGGCGGCGCGGCTTGTTGGGCCGCGAGGCCCGCGGCCCCCAGGACGAGCAGCATCACGATTCGAACGAAACCTGAAGTTGCCGTTCGCATGAAGGCTCCTATGGCTGAACCGACGGATCGAATCCGCGCAGGGTCTGCAGATACCGGACGACATCATCGAGATCGCTGTCGCTCAGCCGGCTTGATGGGAACGCCGGCATGGCCGAGCGCTTTCCGTTCTCCACCGACTTCATCTTGTCTTTCTCATATCCCTGAATGCGCTCGCGCGAGTCCATGATCTGGACCGAGAACAAGTCTTCGTTCTTCTTCACCCCGGAGATGGGCGGGCCGTCGGTCGGCGTCAGCGTCACCGGCTCGAATCCGGCGCCCATGGCCTCGATGCCGCCGCGGATGCGCTTCACCATGGTCTCGCGAGATCGCGCGGACCCGACGCGCGACAGGTCCGGTCCCAGACGTCCGCCCTCGCCCTTCACCCGGTGACAGCTCGCGCAGGATGCGCGATAGATCGTTTCACCGTTCTGGGCATTGCCGCGCGGCGCATCGGTCGGGGCGGAAGCGGCCAGCGTGCGCAGGTACGCCAGCAGTTGCCACATTTCGACGTCGCTGACGCGCGGGTTGGCCGGCATCTCCGTTCCGGCCACGCCGTTTCTGATCGTCTTGAACAACCCGACGTCGGTGCGGCCGGACGCCCACACCTGCGTGATGTCGGGTCCACGGACACCGTGTGCGTCCATGCCGTGGCAGTCCGCGCAGCGCCCGCGGAAGAGGCCGATGCCGGCGCGAATGGCGTTCGCGTCGCCTTCGAGCGGATTCTTCGCCGGCAAATCCTGAGCCGCCGACAGACCCGCGCCGATCACGCACGCCATCGCGACCATCAGCACCACGCGAGTCCCTCTCATGCGCGATCCCTCCTCAAGAACGAAGAGTCTTCTCCTAATGCGCGCGATTGTAACGCCTTTCGACCGCCCCGACGCTGTGCTCGGTGGTTCCGCCTTTACGTTGAATGGCCGGAACCGTAGAATCGGCGGCATGCAGAAGACATTGATCGTCGCGTGCTCGGTCGCGCTCAGCCCCCTGCTACTGTTGGCTCAGGCTCCTGCCGGGCAGCAGGGCGCCCGGGGTGGTCGCGGGCGCGGGACGCCGGCACCTCCCTCGTATGACGCGCGATCCGACCGCACGGTCACGTTTCGGCTGCGCGCGCCCGAGGCGACCAGCGTCAGCGTGTCGGGCGATTTCGCGGACGATCCCCAGGCGATGACGAAAGGGACCGACGGTGTGTGGACGGTGACGGCTGGACCCCTGCGCCCGGCGCTTTACAACTACACGTTTTCGGTCAACGGTGTCCGCGTCGTCGATCCCACCAACCCGATGGTGGCCGCGGGCGACCGATCCGCCGGACCGTCGTTCTTCGAGGTCAAGGGCGACAAGCCAGCGCCGTGGGCGCTGCAGGCCGTACCGCACGGGGCGGTGCACATCAGCGTCTACGACTCGAAGAAGTTCAACGCCGAACGGCAGGTCTACGTGTACACGCCGCCGGGATATGACACCACGAACACGAAGTACCCCGCGCTGTATCTGATGCACGGAGCCGGCGGCATCGAATCGAGCTGGTTTGCGGCCGGCCGTGCGAACCTGATCCTCGACAACCTGATTGCAGAAGGCAAGGCGAAACCGATGATCATCGTCATGCCCTACGGCCGCCCCGGCGCGGCAGCCACGCTCGTTGCCGGGACCGTCGCAGCGAACGCGGCCGCCGGGCAACCCCAGACGTCGGCGTCGGTCTTCCCCAACGACGTGGTTGAAGACGTCATCGGCTTCGCCGAGAAGACGTATCGCATTTCGTCTCGTGCGGACGACCGCGCGGTTGCCGGCCTCTCGATGGGTGGCAACCAGACGCTCGCCGTCGGGTTGACGCACCTCGACCTGTTCCGCTACATCGGCGCCTTCAGCCCGGTCATCTTCAACCAGACCGCCGAGCAGGAATTCAGGGAGGCGTTGACCAACGCGCCAGCGACCAACAAGAAGCTGAAGCAGTTCTACATCTACATCGGGAAGAAGGACACGTTGTTTGCGTCCAACAAGAGCTTCCACGAGCTCCTGGACCAGCGTCACATCACGCACACGTTCGTTGAGACCGAGGGCGCGCACGTCTGGTGGAACTGGCGGGATTACCTCGTCGATTTCGCGCCGCGGCTGTTCCGGTAGGAGCTGTCCCTACCAGACAATGAATCTGACGGTCGATCGGCACGTGCACGGGTCGCGATTTGGCGGCTGCTGCGCTCCGCGCCCGATCCGTTGTGCGGGCCGGCAGATTCTGACGTCGTGGCGCACGGCGCCCCGAAACGTGATGATGACAAGACCCTAGTGCCTTGCCGAGGAGGCAATTACGAGTCCAGCGCAAGTCGCTGAATCTACAGATGTTCAGTGAGTGACGCGCCGGCAAGATTTGGCCAATGGTCAAATGCTGGACAACAATCGGGGAAGCGCGTGACGTGTTGCAGACTTACCGGCCGTTGCGA
>DASZFS010000586.1:0-3693 GCA_035939575.1 Vicinamibacterales bacterium
GCACGGTGCCGGCGCCGCCCAATCCCTGCCCGCGCGCCGGAACTGCCACCAGGCCCACGCACGCCATCATGAGGGCGACCGTCGAGCACGCCCGAACCCGCCACGTCGTCATAGAACCTCGCGTTCAAAAGGCATCAGTGACCCAACATGAGCACGCTAGCAAGCCTCGGCAGCGGCGACGACAACAAGCCAACCAGTGGTCTGTCAGGACCAATGGACGTCGTAAATCGACAGATGAATGGCGTAGAGGGTTTTTCCTGATTGCGCCCATAATGAAAGCGGGCGCTTCGGAACCGGCCTTCCATTCATGGGTTACAGCGACCGCTCGTTCGCGAAAACAAACCAGTCACGGACTTCTGGTTACCGGCCGACAGGTACAGGCGTAGCGTGTCGACCACGTTGAACATCGCGGAACTGCTGAATCTGGTCGGTCTGAGCACCGGCGTCGTGCTCTACGCGATGCTGCTCGCGATGGTCATCCGGGCCGCGAGGACGCCGGGCCTCAAGTCACGGTTCGATCCCCTTCTGCTCGTGACGTCTCTTCTCGGCCTCGTCTGGAACCTGTGTGCGCTCCCCGCGTACGAGCTCCCGAAAGTCGGCATCGAGGGTCCGTTCCCGTACCTGGTGGCCGTTGGCTTCGGGGCTCTCGGTTTCCTGCCGGCGGTCGTGGTCCACTCGGTGCTGAGAGGCGAGGGGCAGGCTGTGCGCGGTCTGTCGAAGCGGTCGCTGGCGACGGTCGCTTACACCGTCAGTGCGTTGGCCGCCGTCCTTCACCTTAACGCCGCGTGGACCGAGGCAGCCGTGCCGGCGGCGCTCGGCATGCGCTTGCTGACCTACACGTTCATCGCGCTTGTGGTCCCGCTGGCGGCGGTCACGCGCGGCCAGCCGGGATCGAGACGCGCGCTGTGGGCCGCGGCCCTCGCGATATTCGCCGTGTCAGCGCTGCATTTGAGCCAGTTGCACCAGGGCGATGCCTCCTGGCCGGTCGAGCTGGTCGGGCATCACGCGTCCCTGCCGTTGGCGTTCGCCATCCTCTATCAGGACTACCCGTTTGCGCTCGCGGATCTGTTTCTCAAGCGGGCGCTGGCGCTGCTCGCGATTGTGGCGGTTGCCTTTGCCGCAATTGCGACGTTTGGTTTCCAATCCGCCGCGTTCGCCGAGTTCGTGCGTATCGACCCGAGGCAGGTGGGCATCATGGTGACGCTGTGGGTGGCCACGGCGCTCTTCTATCCAGTCATACGGAAGGTCACCGCCTGGTTCGTCGACACGATCGTGCTCCTTCGGCCTGATTACCCGTCTTTACGGGCGACGATCGCCCGCACGGCTCAGGCCAGCGACGACATCTCGACGCTCCTGTCCGACGCGTGCGTGCTGCTGTCGCCGGCGCTGAGCGCTCCGTTCGTCACATGGCGCGAGTTGCCGCCCGGCGGTCAGGACGAAGCCCTCGGCCCTGCCGTGATCGGCGGCACCGAAGCGACCGCGATCGTGAAGGCGGCCGCGGGCGACGCACTCCCGGGCCCAGCCGCGACGATCGTGACCGTACCGACGACCGATCCGCCTCGTTTCGTCGTCGCGATCGGTCAGCTGACGGGCGGCCGGCGCCTGCTGTCCGACGATCTCGCTACGCTCGAGGCGATCGCGGTGATTATCGCCCGGCGTATCGATGCCATCCGGATCACCAACGAACGCTATCAGCGCGGGATCCGCGAGCAGGAAATCGGCAAGCTCGCCACGGAGGCCGAGCTCCGGGCGCTCCGGGCACAGATCAATCCGCATTTCCTGTTCAATGCGCTGACCACGATTGGCTATCTGATCCAGACCGCCCCTCCACGCGCGCTGCACACCCTGCTCCGCCTCACCGCGCTGCTGCGCGCGGTGCTCCGATCGGAAGGCGAATTCACGACGCTCGGGCGCGAGCTCGACGTCGTCGAGGCGTACCTCGACATCGAGCGCGCTCGATTCGAGCAACGGCTGCGCGTCACGATCGATGTCCCTGCCAGGCTCCGCAACATTCGCCTCCCGCCCTTGATCCTCCAGCCGCTGGTGGAGAACGCCGTCAAGCACGGCATCGCCCAGAAGCAGAGCGGTGGGGAGGTCGTGATTCGCGCCACTGTCGATCGCGCCGACCACCACGCCAGGCGGCTCACCCTCGTCGTGGAGGACACAGGCGCCGGCTCGACTCCCGAAGCGCTGCAACGGGGCCGAAGCACCGGCGTCGGCCTTCGAAATGTCGAACGACGGCTGGAGTGTCAGTACGGCGAAGCGGCCTCGCTCTCCATCCGGACGACGCCCGGTCAGGGCACGGTCGTGGAAATCCGGATGCCGGTCGGCAGGCAGACCGCTGAAGCCCCTGACGTCCAACAGGTGGCGATGTGAGCGCACGGCTCAGGATCGTCGTCGCCGACGACGAACGGCCGGCTCGCTCGTTTCTCGTGTCGCTCCTGCGGTCGTTTGAAGACGCGAAGGTGGTTGGCGAGGCGGCGTCGGGCAAGGACGCTGTCGCGGTCATTGAAAAGTTGAAGCCGGATCTGGCGCTGCTCGACTGGCAGATGCCGGAGCTCGACGGCATCGGCGTCGTGCGGATGTTAAAGAAAGAAGCCATGCCGCTCGTCGCCTTCGTGACGGCGTACGACGAGTACGCAGTACGTGCCTTCGAGGTGAACGCCGTCGACTACCTCTTGAAGCCGGTCGAAAAAGCACGGCTGCGTGAAACCCTGAACCGCGCGCAGGAGCGGATCGAGCACGGGGAGATCGTCGCCGAGCAGGCGTCGCGCGTCGGAGCGGCCATCGAGAGCTACGAAGCGTTCGCCAGACCGCCGTACCTGGAGAGGATTCCTGTCCGGCACCGGGAAGAGGTGATCATCGTTCCCGTGCATCAGATCGCCTCGATCGTCGCCGAGGGCGAGCTCCTCAACATCACGACCGCGCGAAACGAGCGGCACACGATCACCTACCGGCTCAAGGATCTGGAGGGGCGGCTCGATCCCGCGCGGTTCATCAGGCTCGGGCGGGGAACGCTGGTCAACGTAGACCTGATCGCCAAGGTCAACGTGATGCCCGGGGGGACGCATGTCGCCATCCTGGGCAACGGCCAGAAGCTGCCGGTGAGCCGCCTGCAATCGCGCGTGCTGCGCGAGCGATTCCTCAAGCTCTGAGTTCTAACTTCTAGCTTCTCTACATACCGCCCCGGCCCTGAGGCGCAGGGCCCGGCGTCGTCAGCGTCGAGCCCTTCTTCGCGAAAATCATCGCGAGGAGCCGCGCTGGCTGGGTCTGGCTGGCGTTCTTCGACACCTCGTGCGTCGCGCCGGGTTGTTCGTAGAACATCTGGCCGGTCGTGTAGGTCTTTTCCTCGCCCTGCCCGGAAATCTTCGTGACGACGGCGCCTTGGAGGACGTAGGCGAGGACAAAGCCGGCGTGGTGATGTGCTGCGCCGACGCGTCCAGGCGGGTAGTCAACGTGGCTGACTGTCACCTCCCAGTCGTCCATGGCGACGTTCGGGAGGTCGTGCTTGAAGACCGGCGGCGGTGGAACTGTCGGCGCGGTCGGGGACTGCGCCTCGGCGAGACGGCTGGATCCGACGAGCTCGGCAAACAGCGCGAGCGAGGCAACGGCATCGCGGCGGCTCATGATCATGGCTGGATTATAGAACAGTGAATTCGGTTGGAAGCTGAAGACTCCTAAGAAACTGTCCCA
>DASZFS010000587.1:0-34432 GCA_035939575.1 Vicinamibacterales bacterium
TGAGCGCGGCGAGCACGATGGCGAACAACATCACGTCGAACGAGTCGAGCATCCAGCCGAGAGCCGCGGCGATGAACGCGCGCCGCCCGCGTGTATCCGCCTCGTGCCACCAGGCAAAGAGACTTGCAGCGTCGTGGCTGATGGCTGATGGCTGGTGGGTGACGGTCACTGGAGGCCCACGGCCTTCACACTCACACCAGCTCGATCGAGGCCGGTTCGAATCTTCGCGGCGAGCTCGTCCGAGCCTGGCGTGTCGCCGTGGACGCAGATCGTATCGGCATCGAGCCGGACGATTGAGCCGTCGACCGCAACAACCTGGCGCTCGGTGACCATTTTGACGGCGCGCGCGACGACGCTCTCGGCGTCGTGGATGACGGCGCCGGGTTTGCGGCGCGAGACGAGCGAGCCGTCGGGTTCGTACGCGCGATCGGCGAACACTTCCGCCGCCACCCGCAGCCCCGCCGCCGCGCCGGCTTTCAGGATCTCCGACCCTGGCAGGCCGAAGAGAATCAGCGCGGGGTCGAAGGCTGCCACTGCGCGGGCAATGGCACCGGCGAGCTCGGCGTTCCGAACCGCCATGTTGAACAGCGCGCCGTGCGGCTTCACGTGCTGGATCTTGACCCCCTCCGCAGTCGCCACGCCGGAGACCGCCGCGATCTGGTAGAGAACGAAGTCCTCCGCCTCCGACGGCGCGACGTGCAGTTCGCGCCGACCGAAGCCGACCAGATCAGGAAAGCCCGGGTGCGCGCCGACGGCGACGCCATGCGCGCGCGCGAGCTTGATCGTCTGTCGCAGCACGGACGGGTCGCCGGCGTGAAAGCCGGCGGCCACGTTCGCGGACGTAATCGAGCGCATCAAACCGCCATCGTGGCCGATGGTGTACGCGCCAAACGACTCGCCCATGTCTGAGTTGAGGTCGATGCGCATGGGTCTAACCCGACCTACCTGGCCGCCTCGGACGTCGCCTTTTTCTCCGCCTCGCTCTTGGGCGGCTTCGGCGGACGCGGACGACTCACGGTGAGGCTGACCCCGTGCCAGAACGGCTCGATCTTCCGTTCGATCTCGTGATGGCCCTGCTCCAGGTAATCGAGGACCGCCTTGTCCCATTGCAGCCCGGCGGTCGCCACCAGCTTCATCCAATCACCGCGCGCGGTCTCGTCCGGCGCTTCGGTGCTGCCGTCCCAGATCGTCACGTTCGGGTTCCGCGTCATGAAGTCGGCCGCCTGCGGGTTCGCGCGGGCGCCCTTGATCGACTTGTAGATGAGCACCCCGTTGGTGAAATCGAGCTTGAAGTCCTTCTGGTCGAAATCGAAGCTGTAGCGCTTGTAACGATCGTACGCGCGCGCGTTGAGCGCGACCGTTCCTTCGGCGCCCTTGACGTAATCCGTGATCATGCCGAGCAGCTTCATCTGCTCGTCCTTATGACGCGGGTACTTGGCGTCGTCCAGCCACGCGAACCCCGGCATCCACCAGCCCCGCATCGTCCAGTAGTCGCGGGTCTCGACCGCGCGCGTCCGCACCCAGGCCGCGTACTCGGAGAACAGCTGCACCCATTCATGCGAGGGGTAGCCATGCGGGTTCAGGAAGACATCGGGCAACCAGGTGCGCCAGAGCTTGGGTCGGATGCCGCTTTCGGGATAGATCGGATCACTCTCCCATTGTGCAGAGACCACGTCCACGCCGAGCGCGCCCAGATAACCAGCATGCAGCATGTAGTGCGGGTTCGTCTTCTGCAGATCGTAAGCAAGCTGGGCCCCGTCCGGATTCGTGATCGGGTGGATGACCACGTTCACCTTGTTCAGCTTCTCGCGGTAGGCGGGGTCGGTGAGCAGCAGCTCGGCCAGCTTCAATACATGGCTGGTTGACGAGACCTCGTTCGCGTGCTGCCGCGCCGAGTACACAACCGTTGGCTTCATGGTCGTTTGCTTGGCCTGAGACCAGTGGGTGGCCTGCACCGGCGGCATCAGGTCCATCGCCCACACGTCCTTGCCGAGATAACTTTCGCCCACCTTGTAGACCTTTGCCTCCTTGAAACTGGCCATCCGCCCGAGGATGGCGTACGCCTCGGGAGGTGGAATGGGCGTCTCCCACTGGACGAGATCACGGGGCGGCACTGCGCCGCCCGGGTCCGGCGGCACCGAGCCGCCGGCGGCCCTCTCGTACTTTGCGATGTCCGGCCACGGAGCCGGCGTGCCGTTCGGCTCGAGCGTTGCGATCAGTTCGGTTGCCGGCCGCGACTCGTGCTCCCAGGCCATGCTCACGCGTACCGCGCCGAGATCGTGATAGGCCAGCGCGTCGCGATACAGTCCCGCGCCGCGGAGCGCCGCCAGGTTGGCGATCGACGCGTGGACCTGATCGGCGGAGAGCACCGTACGGTCCACGCGCTCTTCCGCGGCGCGCTTGACGAGCGCTTCCCGCTCGTCTTTCTCGGTGTCGACCTTGACCCGCACGTCGAGCCGCGCGAGGCCGTCCTCACCCTCACGCACGAGCGCGCCAAGCGCCTGCGGCCGGTCGACCGCGATCTTCGGAATGTCCAGACGCGCTTCGCCACGACGCCCGCCGCGCTCGGTGTACTCGACGAGCACCGAGGGCCGGGGCGCATCGAACCCGGTCGCGACAATTCGCGCGTGCCCCGCCGTCCCGTCGGACTTGGGATGCATCAATGGAATCACGCGCCCCGGATAGGCCAGCGGCGCTCCGCGCGTGAAGCGGCCCATCACGTCGAAGAAGTGCAGAGTGTTGAAATACAACTCCTCGTGGATCGCCTCCATCGACGAGATGAACTCCTGATCCACCGGCAGGCGGTAGTCAGGCTCGCTCAGCGTCAGGTCGACGGTGAGCTCGCCAAAGAACGGCGCGTCCTCCGCGCGCGGCTTGCCGTTGCCGAGCGCCATCACGTGGTCGTACAGCGCCGGCAGGGTCTTCGCCTGGAAATGATCCCAGAAGCGCTCCGGATCCGTCGCGATCCGCTCGTCGACCAGCGTTTTCCCGGCGGTGTCGGCCCTCATCCACCCGGTGGTCACGCGTACACGCTCGTAGTCGGGAAACCGATCGAAGAACGGCCGCTCGACGATCTTCGGATCGAACGTGCGGCGCAGCAGATCGGCGCCGGCGCGGTCGCGGACGACGACCTCATAGGCCGGGGATCCCACGGGCGCCATCTCGAAGCGAATGTTCTTCAGATCGATGCCGAGGTCCTTCGCGAGCATCTCATCGATCGGATAGAGCTCCAGGAGCCAGCGCGTGGGCACGAACATGCCCTGCTGCTTCCAGCCGGACGGCGGGCCGAGCTCGGCGAACCTGATGGTGATCGAGTCCGCGCCTTTTCCGGCGACTGCCGGACGCACGACGTCGTACAACCAGCTGTAGCCCTGCTTGTAGGCCGACAGGACCGTCACCGAGGTGGTCCGTTCCTCTGCTCCCGCTTTGATCAGCTCTGCGCGCGCCTGCTGCTCGACGAGCCTGCGCGTTTCGGGCGGCTCGCTGAGCCGCGCCTCCACCGTGACGCCCGCGCGCTTCTTGACGGCAGGGAGCACGCGCGTGCGTAGCTTCACCCAGAAGTCCTCGACCTCTGACGGAATGTCGAACTCGTCGGTGATAATCGCGCGCCCCTTCTGGACGTCCAGGCTCTGGACGTCGGCCGTCACGCTCGCGGCCTTGATTGTTTCTGCCGCATGCTGCTCGACGAACGCCGCCAGCCCTTCCGGCGCCTTCTCGACGAACATCTTCACGCGTGCCGACGCCAGGTCCTTGCCGGCAAGCTGCGCCGCGATCGTGTCCAGCTTGTACAGCCCCATCGCCGCCTGGCCCGCCGGGGAGCGTCCCGCGACGAACCTGCGGACATCGTCTTCGACATCGTCGAGGGTCGTACGATCCTTCCCGCGGGCCCAGATGTGCGGAAGCCGTTCGGCCAGCTGACGGAGCGCGCGCCGGAGTCCCACAGCGTCGCCACCGGTGACGACGAGCGCGCTCTTCTCGCCGAACGCTTTCCTGACGACCTGTATCAGCCCTTCGCCTGGCTGCAGGGCAGGCCGCTCCCACTTGCCGTTCTTCTCGAGCTCGGCCGCGAGTGGATGCGCCAGGCCGGCAAGGACGAGCATGGGCTCACTCTCCGGCGCCGCGATCGCGCTCGCGGGCTTCGCAATCGGCAGCGCGACGCCGGCCGACTCGAGGCCCAGCCGCGCGGCGACGTCCACGATCCCTTCGGCCCCGTCGCCGTCGGCGCTGAGCAGAACGTCGACGCGATCCGGAATCAGGTTGTTGTCGGAGTCGCCGAGCGCGCCCTCGTTGGCGTAGAACGACGACAGATCGAAGGCCTCCTTGGCGCCGCTGCCCGGGCGGCGCGCGGGGGGCTGCGTCGGCGGATCGGGCGGCACGCTCCGCGCCAGATCGATCGTCACGACGCCGGGCGCCGAGCCGCGCAGTCGGAGCCGCAGCTCGCGGACTTGGGGATACGACAGCGGGCGCTTTGCGTCGCGCGACGCAGTCGCCTTGAACTGGTTCAACGCGACCTGCGCCCTGATGAGGTTGTCGAAGTTGTTGACGTCGCCGCCGACGCCGCCGCCCGAGAGCCGGACGTCAACGACCAGACGATCGACGGCGTCGCCGCCGGCTTTCACGTACAGTGCCGGCGCAACCGTCACGGACGGGATTCCCTTGCCCGCCAGGAACTCCTTGACGTCGTCCGCAATCTTCTCCGCCGTCGGACCCTTCTGGTCGGTGAGAAACGGGAGGTGGCCGGCAAACATCAGCGCGGCCGCGGCCAGTCCCTTGTCGTCGCCGCCGAGCAGCGCGACGGCCGGCTGGTCGGAGACGCTGAATGAGGTGACAACCCCGTCGCCGGGCTTCAGCCCGGCACCACCGACGCTCTCCACGCCGATGCCGCTCCGCGCAAGAGCCTTCGCGCCGATGAAGACCGTCGCGCCACCTGCGCGGTCATCCCGCGCGCCAGGGCCATCAGCCGGACCCGCGGCAAACGCGCGCGCGACCGGGATGTCCATCGCGGTGGTCTCGAACCCGAGTCGCGCGGAGACGTCGGCGGCCGCCGCGACCTCGGCGGCTGTTGGTGCGTCGGACAGGGCAATCCGAGCGGCGACGAAATCCACGACGCCGTCGGCGTTGCGATCCTGAAAAACGAGGCCGGGCCGGAAGAATTCGGAGAGCCCGACAGGCGTGACAGAAGCATCAGCGAGCCGGGTGGCGCGGCCGAGGGGTGCCGTCGTGGCGGTGGCCCTGGGGAGACCGAAGAAAACGAAGGGCCCCGGGAAAACAGAGAGGACGAAGAAGGCCAGGAGGCGGCGCTTGTTCACGCCGCTGAATTTACCAGTACAAAACAAAAGAGTACCGCGTTATTGCGGTACCCTTTTGCCTCGCTGGCCTGGCTCCCCCAGCATTCACGGCGCCCTGCCGTAATCAGACCAGCGACTGCGATGGAGTGAATCGCAAGGCGCGTACCTGCTTGTTTTCTTCGGAAACGCGGCGAGATCGGAGATGGCGGAGTGCCCGTCGGCCACGACTCTGTCGACGTCCTTACAAAACCGTCAGGGCTCGTGTTCGAGCACGCGGAACAAGTACTGACCATATGCGCTGGTCTCCATCGAACGCGCGAGGCGCGCAAGATCGTCGCGGGAGATGTAGCCCATGCGAAACGCGATTTCCTCCAGGCACGCCACCATGAGGCCCTGCCGGTCCTCGATCGCCTGGATGTAGTTCGACGCCTGCATCAGCGACTCGTGGGTGCCCGTGTCGAGCCACGCGATCCCGCGTCCGAGCTTCTCGACGTGCAGCTGCCCACGCTCGAGGTAGCGTCGGTTCACGTCCGTGATCTCGAGCTCGCCGCGCGCCGACGGCGCGAGGTGCGCGGCGATGTCCACGACTTGATTGTCGTAGAAGTACAGGCCGGTCACAGCGTACGTAGACCTCGGACTCGTCGGCTTTTCCTCGAGGCTGACCGCGCGCCCATGGGCGTCGAACTCGACAACACCGTAGCGCTCGGGGTCGCGGACCTGGTAGCCGAAGACCGTCGCACCGGCTTCGCGCCCGGCAGCGCTCCGAAGATACTCCGAAAAGTGAGCGCCGTAGAAGATGTTGTCGCCGAGCGCCAGCGCGACGCGATCGCGTCCGACGAAATCCCGGCCGATGATGAACGCCTGGGCGAGGCCGTCGGGCCGGGGCTGCGCGGCGTACTGAATGCTCAGGCCGATCTCCGCTCCGTCACCGAGCAGACGCCGGAAGCCCTCCTGCTCGTGCGGGGTCGTGATGACCAGCACGTCGCGGACGCCCGATAGCATCAGATTCGCAAGCGGGTAGTACACCATTGGCTTGCTGTAGATCGGGACGAGCTGTTTGCTGACGGCGCGCGTCAGCGGATGCAGCCGGGACCCCGAGCCACCGGCGAGGACGATCCCTTTCAGCATCACCCGAGCCCCAGACGCTGCCTGGCGTCCTGCCCCGATTGCACCCGTTCGCACCAGTCCCGATGATCGAGGTACCAGCGCACGGTCTCCCTCAAGCCCGACTCGAACGTGTGCCCCGGCTGCCATCCGAGCTCGCGGCGAATCTTGGACGCGTCGATCGCGTATCGCCGATCGTGGCCCGGTCGATCGGCCACGAACGTCTTCAGGGCGCGATGGCCCCGCGGTGTCGGCGCCAGGTCGTCGAGGACATCGCAGATGCGATCCACGATCTCGAGGTTCGTCCGCTCGTTGCCGCCGCCGATGTTGTACTTCTCGCCGGGCCGTCCCGCCGTGAGCGCGAGCAGGATGCCGGCGCAGTGGTCCTCGACATGCAGCCAGTCGCGGACGTTGGCGCCATCGCCGTAGATCGGCAGCGGCCGGCCGTCCAGCGCGTTGAGGATCATGAGCGGAATCAGCTTCTCGGGAAACTGATACGGGCCGTAGTTGTTGGAGCAATTGGTCATGACCACGGCCAAGCCGTACGTGTGAAAGTACGCGCGCGCCAGATGATCCGCCGACGCCTTGCTCGCGGCGTACGGCGAGTTGGGGGCGTACGCTGTTTCCTCGCTGAAGAGGCCGGAGGCCCCGAGCGTCCCGTAAACCTCGTCGGTCGAGACCTGCAGGAAGCGGAACCGAGCGCGCTCGCGATCGTCCAGTGTGGCCACATGGGCCCGCGCCGTTTCGAGGAGGACGAACGCGCCCATGATGTTCGTGTCGACGAAGGCCTTGGGACCGTCGATCGATCGGTCCACGTGCGTCTCGGCGGCGAGATTCAAGACCGCCGTCGGCCGGTGGTCCGCGAACGCCTTCGTCATCGCCTCGCGGTCCGCGACGTCGGCGCGGACGAACGTGACGCGCGGGTCCTTCAGCGGACCGTCGAGGTTCAGCAGGCTGCCGGCGTACGTCAGCTTGTCGATGACGACGAGCCGGTCCGGCGTGTGGGTAAGGGCGTGCTGTACCAGATTCGAACCGATGAACCCGGCGCCGCCTGTGATCAGCAGGGTGCGCATCACGGCAGCGGGAGTCGTGATGTCGAGGCGGCTTTCCCGGCGCGGCTAAACAGCGGCCCCCTCCGGGTACTGCAGCGCGAGCCGGAGCTCCTTGGCGAGCGAATCGACGGTGGTGCCGGCCCGCTTCCACGCGCCCTCGGTCTCGAACCGCAGGTCGCCGATACGCCGGCCCCACGGCGCGATGACGCGGCCGATCGCGCGGAAGTCGGCGCGATCAGCGTGCTCCTGATCCAGCCGCCGAATCACGTCCGGCGCAACCCGGATGAACGCGCGGAGCGCCGACGCGCTGCGGATGCTGTACTTCCGGCCATTCCAGGCCCCGCCGAAGACGAGAGCGATCTGCTTGAAGTAGTTGACAAAGAACTTCTTCGCCTCTTCGTGCGTGTCGCCCGACCGTCGCCCGGAGAACGCGCCATCTGGCGCGAAGAGCCGCTTCAGCTCCTGCGCGAGCGGCGCCTGCGCCACACGGCCGCGGCCGACGCCGAGCAGCTTGATCTCGTCGTACAGCGGCGAGTCCTCCCGGTCGTTCAGCGCGCGAACGATGTCGTGGCCGGTCGCCAGGGCCTCGTCCCGGTACAACTGGCGGCCCGAAAGGCTGACCAGGTGCGATGCATTCAATCGCGTGTGCTTCGCGTTGATCGTGACGAACATCTGGACGACATGATCCTCGGGCAGCCGATCGAAGATGATCGCCGGCACCGCGAAGTCCTCGCCCGCGAACCGGTCGATGTCCGCGTGCAGCGCGAGCAGACGATGCTGCCCGTCGATGGCGCGGAGGATGCCCTCGCGCTCGGGTACCTTCAGGATGCCAACGCGCGCGTCGCCATCGACCGGTTGAAAGGAGAGCTTTTCGTCGCACGAGATGATGACGGCGCCGGGGATCGACGGCAGGTCCCGCGCCTGGCGGCATTGCTCGTAGTACTGCACGAGCTCGTCGATCTTGCGGCGGATGATCTGGCGCTGATAGGCCTTCTCGCTCGACGCGATCCGGCGCTCCAGAAAGTCCCAGTTCACCTTGGATGGCGTGGCACCCGGTTTCTGCTTGCCTCCGCGCACCGGCGCCTGCGCCTGATCGCCGTAGCTGAGGACCTCGAACCGAACCAGCTTGTCGATGTCACTGGCCGTCAACGAAGCTTGGTAGAATTGCACGCCGAACTGCTGCATTCGGATGGCGGCGACGTTGATCATAGGTTTGACCAGGCTCCGAGGGTGGGTGGGTCATTCGACTTACCCGCCTCACGCGACCCAAAGAGGCGAATTGTACCGAGCGACCCGCCGGCATCTCAACGGTTTTTTGGCCGCGCGCTAAGTATCACGTAAACAAGGAGTTCTGTCATGTCCCAGTGGGGACGCCCCGCACGCCTTCTCCCGTTTCTCGCCATCTGGCTGGCGTTGTCCAGCGCGGCCATACTCGCGCAATCATCTGGGAAAAAAGCAGTTAGCGCCAGCGACGACGACTTCGCGAAAAGCGTGAAGGAGTGGACGACCCGTCCGGATTTCAGCAGCCCGCTGGTCGATCATCTTCCGAAAGTCGCCGGCATCCCGTCGCCCAAGGACATCCTGGGCCATCACATCGGCGAGCCGAAGAAGCTCACGTACTACGCCGACATCTTGAAGTACTACCGCGCGCTCGCGGCTTCCACACCGCGCGTGAAGATCGTCACTATCGGGAAGAGCAACGAAGGCCGCGAACTCGTCGTCGTGTTCGTCGGATCGGACGAGTCGATCAAGAACCTCGAGCAGTACCGCACGTATCTCGGACAGCTCGCCGACCCGAGGACGGTGACGCCGCAGCAGGCGGCTCAGATCATCGAAAAGGCCAAACCGCTCTATCACCTGTCAGGCGGCCTCCACAGCGCCGAAGTCGGGCCGTCGGAGATGCTGATGGAGCTTGCCTATCGCCTCGTCACGGAAGACTCGCCGATCATCAACACGATTCGCGACAACGTGATCGTCTCGATCACCCCAGCCGCCGATCCGGACGGCCGTGACCGTAACGTGGACTGGTACTACCGGTACGGCATCAACGAGACCGAGGGTCGCACGACCGGCGCCGGCGTGCCGTACTGGGGCAAGTACGTCTTTCACGACGACAACCGTGACATCAACTACTCGCAGGTGGAGATGCGATCGTTGCTGGACTGGTACTTTCAGTGGCATCCGCCGATCATGCACGACCTCCACCAGGCGCAGACGCTGCTCTACACCTTCAGCGGCCAGGCACCGCAGAACCCGAACCTCGATCCGATCCTGTACGGCGAGCTGCCGATGATCGCCAACTTCGAGATGGCGCAGTTCGCCAAATATGGCATGCCCGGTGTCTGGACGCATGGCTTCGTGGACATGTGGTCGCCCGGGTACCTCGCGTTCATGGCGTCGAACCACAACGGCATGATCCGCATGTACGAGATCCAGGGCTTCAGCGGCGCCAACACGCAGAAGATGCGTCTGGGCGACCCGAACGCGGGCGCGGCGGGGGGCTCGGGACCGGGGGGAGGCCGCGGCGCGGGAACTGCCGCTGATACCGTCGCTGTCGCGGCCGCCGCCGCTGCGGCGGCCGGACGTGGCAGCCAGAGCGTGCGCGAGTGGTACCGGCCCTGGCCGGCCACGGGCGAATTTGACTGGTCGCTGCGCAACAACACGAATTACGGTGAGACCGGCGTGATCACCGCGCTCCAGTACACGTCACAGTTCCCGAAGATCATCCTCGAGAATTTCTACGTGAAGTCCCGGAACTCGATGCAGACCGGCCGCAAGGAAAGGGTGGCCGGCTACATCATCCCCGCGGGCCAGCGCGACATGACGCGCGTCGAGCGCCTCGTCAACCTGCTGCGGTTGCAGGGCATCGAGATCGGGCGCGCCACGTCGGAGGTCAAGCTCGAAGAGGGCACCTTCCCCGCCGGCTCCTTCATCGTCAAGCGCGATCAGCCCTACAGCCGGTTGGCAAAGACGCTTCTCGAGAAGCAGGTCTATCCCGATCCCAACCTCCGCACGTACGACGACGCGGCGTGGACGATGGGGCTGATGAGCCAGGCCGAGGTCAAGGAGATCGCGGACAAGAAGATCCTGGATCTTACCGTGACGCCGGTGACTGAGAAGGAGATTCACATCGCGGGAACGCTCGCCGGCAGTGGATCGACGATCGCGGTCGCGCACCTCGGATCGAACAATATGATCACGTTGCGCTATCGCCTGAAGGACTTGAAAGTTCAAACAGCTGAAAAGGAGTTCAAGCAGGGCGACTTGACGTTCCCGGCGGGGTCTTTCGTCGTCTCGGGCGATGGCCAGGCCGCCACGCGGGTCCGCGCGGAGGTTGAAAAGCTTGGCCTCACTGCGGCGGCGCTGCCGGCCGTTCCGCAGGTACCGATGCATGACGTCGATCTGCCGCGGATTGCGATGTACAGCACCTGGGGCAACACGCAGGAAGTCGGATGGGTGCGCTACGCCTTCGACCGGTTCGAGGTGCCATTCGATCTGATCTACAAGGAGCGGGTGAAGAAGGGCGACCTGAAGGGCTCGTACGACGTCATCGTGATGCCGATGCAGGGCGGCAGCGGCAAGCGCATCGTGTTCGACATCGACAGCCGGGGCCAGCCGATCGAGTACAAGAAATCGGACAAGTTCAAATTCCTTGGCGGCTACGGTGAGTCGGACGACATCACCGGCGGCATGGGACTCGAAGGCGTGGCCGAGTTCGAGAAGTTCGTGAAAGCCGGTGGCGTGCTCGTCACGCTCGGTACCGCCAGCTATTTCCCGGCTGAGTTCGGCGTCGCCCCGCGCGTCGACGCCGCACGGACGTCGTCGCAGTTCTACGCGCCCGGTCCGATCGTCGACGCGGAGATTCTGAGGGGAGACCACCCCATTTTTTACGGCTACGACAAGAAGATGATCCCCGTCCGGTACGCAAGTGGACCGTTGCTGAGCGTTCAGACCGGAGGCAACCCGTTCGAGGACCCGCCGGCCGGGCCGCCTCCAACGCCGCAGTCGGTGCTCATGCGCTACCCCGGCGGCGACGACCACGTGTTGAGCGGCCTGATGCGCGGCGCAGCCGAGATCCGCAACCGCGCTGCGATTATCGACCAGCCGTCGGGCAAGGGCCGTGTGATCCTGTTCGCCGGCAACCCGTGCTATCGGTGGCAGAACTTCGGTGAGTTCAACATGCTCTTCAACACCGTGCTGAACTACAACGACATCAAGACGCCACCCGAGCGCCCCGCCGGGCCGACGGCCGGGCAAGACTAGGGACCGGTTGCTGGTTCCGCTAGCAACCAGCAGCCAGCAACCAGCAACCGGTTGGAAATGCCACGTCCGGGCGAGCTGACGTACTACGAGCGCATCGGCGAAGACGGCCGGCGTCACGCAATCGGCAAGCCGTTCTCGGACAACGATTGCGGCCTCTATCTCCTGCGCGCCGGCGCGCTTTTCAGCCTGTTGCCGCGACCTCCAGCGCGCGTGCTCGACTGTGGGTGCGGCACGGGCTGGCTCGCGAGCTTCCTCGCGCGCCGCGGCTACGACGTCGTCGCAACGGACGTCGCGCCCGACGCGATCCGGCTCGCGCAGGCGAGCCCGATGCTCCCGACGATCAACGACGGTGGCGCCGTGCGGTTCATCGTAGCGGACTCCGAGTCGCTGACGTTCGACCGCGAGTTCGACGCCGTCGTCTTCTTCGACTCGCTGCATCACGCCATTGACGAGCGGGCGGCGATCGGCAGCGCGTTCCGGGCGCTCAAGCCGGGCGGGGTCTGCGTGGTCCTCGAGCCCGGCCGCGGGCACGCGCGGCAGTCACGAGCGGTGGACGCCGCCTACGACGTCACCGACAGGGACATGCCGCCGTCGCACGTCTGCCGGCTGGCACGCTCGGTCGGTTTTGCGCGGTGCCGCGTCGTGCCCGCGCCGCAGCACCTCGGCAAGGCGCTCTACACGAGACGACTCGGCCCGCTCCGTTACCTGGCGGTGCTCGGCATCCTGCTGTGGCAGCGCTGGTACTGCGGGGTCGCGATCCTGGAGAAGGACTGAATGATGCAGCAAAAGGAAATCGTGACGATCGTGGCCGCCGGATTGATCACGCTCGGCCTGATCGTGCACGCGCTCTTTCCGCGGTACGAGTGGCGCACGGTCGGTGACACGGGGACGGTCATCGTCGTGTACGACCGGTGGAGCAACTTCCTCCAGCGCGCGGTGTACGACGACCAGGGGCACGTGAAGCCCGGCGATCCGTTCAGGCCCTTTTGACCCCCTTGACCCGGCTGTACCCACGCGGTCTCTAAGAACCAGCAAGGCGGGTGGATCAGGTGCCTCCCTCTGCGCCCCGGCCTCTCGTCAGCGTCGTCTTGCCTACGTACAACCGACGGCGGTGGTTGCGAGAGGCGGTCATGTCGGTCCAGGCGCAGACGTGGGAAGAGTGGGAGCTCATAGTCGTAGACGACGGGTCTACCGACGATAGCGTCGCCGCCATCCCGGCGGACTCACGTGTGCGCGTCGTGTCGCGCTCACATTCTGGCAACGTCGCTCTGGTCCGGAACGCAGGCCTGGCGCTGGCTAACGGAGCGTACATCGGATTTCTGGACTCGGACGATCGCTGGCCGCCGGGCAAGCTCACGGTCCAAGTTGCCCGACTCGAAGAACGGTCCGAATGTGGATGGTGTCACGGGCCGTTCCGTATGATCGATGAGGCCAGCGGACCGGCGCCCTTTCGGATGGGCGCTCCGTGGCAAGTTCGCGACGGCAATATGCTCCGGGAGATCCTCACCACGGAGGCCAGCATCGCGCTCTCGGCAATACTCGTCCGACGGACTCTCATGCTGTCTCTCAGCTTCGACGAAGCGATTCCTTTCGGAGACGACTACGATCTGCTCATCAGGCTTGCGCGACGTTCCGCGGCATGCGCAGTTGAACAGGTGGTCGCTGAGATGCGGGACCATGATGGTCGCGGGAGTCGTAGTCGCTACGATCATTTTCTAGGCATTGCACGTGCCTATCGAAAATGCGCCCGCGAGCTCGAGGATATCGAATTGCGCCGCCTGTGTCGGCAGCGGGCGCGCGGCCTGCTTCGGATCTTTCTCGCGAACGGACGTGCGGCCGGGGCACTGACCTCGGATCTCCGGCAGGCGGCACGGATGTGGTATGACACCAGATGAGCCGTGCGCCGCGGGTCGCGCGGCGCTAGTCACGCGCGTTGATGAATGCCTGGACGCGCAGGCCGAGCGGCAGGTCGCGGCCGTCCGTCAGCTCGACGAGCGTCTCGAGGATCTTGGTGTCCACCCGCTCGCTCGGTTCGTCGGTGCGCACGTTCTTCCGCCCGAGCACCTGCCCGACGCGCACCACCCGTCCCGCGAAGCGTCGATCGCCAAACGCGTCCGCCGTGACGTAAGCGGTCTGACCCACTCGAAGCTCGGCGACGTCCGCCTCGTCGACATCCACGCGCACCCGGATCCTGGACCGATCCGCGATGGTCACGATCGGCGAGTCGAACTGCGTGGACACGCTTTCGCCCGAACGGCGGTGACGCCTGAGCACGACGCCGTCGATCGGCGCGCGCACCAGCGTTTTCTCGAGCAGCGCGCGGGCCTCGTCCACCGCCGCCCGCGCGAGGGCGACGTCGGCGTCGGCGCGCGCGCAATCTTCCTCACGGGAGCCAGCTTCGAGGAGCGACAGGCGTTCGCGAGCGGAGTCCACGCGCGCCTGGGCGACGCTCAGCTGCTTTTCCGACTCATCCAGCTCAGATCGCGCAATGACGGTCTGCTCGAAGAGACCGCGCCGCCGTTCGACGTCGCGCCCGGCATTCGAAAGGATCGCCTCGGCCTCGCGCGCCACGGCTGCAGCGTCGCGGCGCTCCTGATCGCGCGCGCCGTTGTGCACGCGCCTGGCGTCGGCCTCGCGCAGCCGCAGCGAGGCGTCGGCCGACGCGAGGCGCGCGCGGTAGTCCGCGTTCTCGATCACGGCGAGCACCTGACCCGCGGTCACGCGGTCGTTTTCGTCGACCAGCACCGCCTGGAGCCGTCCGCCGACCTGAGCCGAGACGCGGACCTCCTCCGACAGTGCCTCGACGCGACCCGGCCCGGCTACCACGGCGCTTCGGTGCTCGGAGGGCGAGCCCGGTGCGATGGTTGGCTCGTGCCGGGCCGCGAGGAGCCCGAAGTTGATCGCGGCGATCCCGACGATCGCCGCGGTAATGAACACGGTCCTGCGTTTCATGCCACTGCTCCTTCAACGACCGGCTGCCGCTCGTCCGAGACGACTCGGCCGTCTTCCATGCGAACCAGGCGGTCGGCGTAGCCGAGCATCCGGTTGTCGTGCGTCACGATCGCCACCGCCCGCCCACGCTCTCGGGCGAGCCGCTGTAGCAGATCCATCACGACGCGCCCGCTCTGTGAGTCGAGCGCCGCCGTGGGCTCGTCGGCCAGGATGATGGGCGGGTCGCCCGCCAGCGCGCGCGCGATCGCGATGCGCTGCTTCTGCCCACCGCTGAGATCGGCGGGATACGCGCCGAGCTTCGACGCCAGGCCCACTTGGCCCAAGAGCGCCGCCGCGCGATCGCGCGCGGCGCGACCGGATATGCCCTTCAGATCGAGCGCGAGCGCAACGTTCTGGAGGGCGGTCAGCGTCGGAAACAGGTTAAAAGCCTGGAAAATGAAGCCGATGCGTTCGCGACGGACGGCTGGCAGGTCGCGCTCGGCCAGCTTCGTCACGTCCTCGCCGAGCAGACGGAGCGTGCCGCCAGTCGGCCGCAGAATGCAGCCCAGAATCGACAGGAGCGTGGTCTTCCCGCTGCCGGACGGCCCGACCAGGAGTGCCAGTTCGCCCGATCGCAGCTCGAGCGTCACCCTGTCGAGCGCGCGCATCGCCGCGTCTCCCTGGGCATAGGTCTTCGTCAGCTGAAAGCCCTGCACGACAGCGCTCATCGCAACCCTCTCCCGCTTATCCCTTGAACACCGTCGCCGGATCGAGCCGCGTGACCTTGTTGATCGAGACCAGCGCGGCGCTGATGCACATCGCGAGGGTGAGGCCCAGCATGCCCGCCGCCACTGGCCACGGCAGCAGGATGGCCGCCCCGCCCTTTGCGCTGCCGCGCACGACAAACCAGCTGGCAACCATCGCCAGTGAATATCCAAATACGGCGCTGATGACCGCCTGCTGGATGATCACGCGGTAGAGATAGCCGTTGGTCGCGCCCATCGCCTTCAGCGTTCCGTACTCCCGCAGATGATCCATGGTCGTCGCGTAGATCGTCTGTGCAACCACTACGACGCCGACAACGAGGCCGAGGAGCGCCGCGAGTAGAACCGCGACCCCGGCGCCGGTCGTGAACATCCAGTAGAAGCGGGTCATCCTGCTGAACTCGCTCGTGGTCAGGACGTCGACGCCCCTGACGCGCGCCCGTAGCCGCGCCTGCAGCGCGCCGACAGAAACCGAGCCGTCACCGCGGACGAGGAGGTAGACGGTCTGGTCTCCGGGGATGCCCGCGTAGTTCTGGGCGTTCTTGAACGATGTGAAGACGTAGGGCGACGTCGTGAACGATCTGATGCCCCGAGTAAAGCCGGCGACACGCACCCGCCGACCCCGGAGCTCGAAGATGTCGCCGACCCGGTCCACGCCGAGCTTGGTTTTGTACAGCTCGTCGACGAAGACATTGTCGTCGAGCTTCAGATCGCTTACGCGCCCTTCGACGACGTTCCACGGGGCGCCGAGTGCCTGGTCGGGATCGAAACCGACGACCTGCACGTTCTCCTGGCGTCCATCCCGGCGCTGCCACTGCGAGAAGCGCGCGATGTACTTGGTGGCGTGCCCGACGCCGGGCGTCGCCAGCACGGTCGACAGCTTGCGCTCGGAGAACGCGACGCCGACCTCGATGTAAGGGACGCGCGCAGAGGTGATCCACAGGTCGGCGCGCGATCGGTCGATGAGACTCGAGGTGGTGGTGGCGAAGCCGAGGAACAGGCCGAATTCCACGACGATGAGCACGACGGCGAAGACAACGCCGGTGACGGTGACGAGCAGCCGCACCTTGTCGTGGACGAGGTTGCGCCAGGCGAGCTCAGAGAGGTGGAACATCGTCCGTACTTTACACCGTCTTTTGACGTAACAGCGTTAAGTCAGGTTCAAAAAAAATCATCGGCGCCGCAGCCCCTCGACGAGCGAGTCGAGCACCGTGTTGATGACGCGCTGGCGATCGCCCCATGGAAAGTGCTTATGCACGATGAGCAGGGAGGTGATCCCGTGGAGAGCGGCCCACGTGGCGCGCGCGGCCAGGTCCGGGTCGATTCTGCGCAGTTTCTTCGCCTTGACCCCCGTTGCGATGCAGTCGCGGAGGCAACCCAGCGCGCGCATGCCGTTTGACTCGGGCGATGTGGCCGCTTTCTTGCGCTTCTGATCGAGGTCGTCAGGTGGCGGCAGCACGAACGCGGGCAGGTAGTGGTCCGGGTGCCTCAGGCCGAAATCGACGTAGCGCTCCATGCCCTTGCGGAGCTGGACGATCGGATCGGAGAATTCCTCGGGCAGCGTTTTGAGCTCGCCCACCAGCTTGGCGAACGTCTCCTCGCACAAACTGAACACCAGCTCCTGCTTGTCCTTGAAGTGCAGATAGATGGCGGTCGGCGAGTAGTCGATGCGCTGAGCCACGCGCCGCATGGACAGCTTCTCGTAGCCCTCCCGAACGAGCAGCTCGCGCGCCGCGTCGAGGATCTGCTGGCGCAGGAGCGTGCGCTGCCGCGCCCGCCGGTCCTTCACGCCCATTGCCCGTCACACCCTCCCTCCGGCTTACCGACGTAATAATAGTTAACAGTGTTAAGTCAAGTCAAGCGGATCGCGATGAATACTTGGGGCCGCACCGGCCAGACTCTTTATGACTTCAGCACCGCTCACTGTCGCGCTCTGGGACAATCGCTCCAAATTGATGGAGAACATCCACCTCGTCCTCGAACATCGACCAATATCGACCGATATCGATGATGCCGAACGGTGTTCGAGATCGTTAAAATTTTCGTGTTGTGCCAACCACTAAGGAGGTCTGTCTGATGAAGCCATTCGTTGCGTTCGCGCTCGCATCGCTGCTGTGCGCGTGGACCGCACCGCTCGCCGCGCAAGGTGTGCAAACTGGAACGATTCGAGGCGTCGTGCGCGACGATCAGGGGCTTGCTATTCCCGGCGTCACCGTCACCGCTGCGTCACCGGCGATGCAGCTGCCACGGACCGCCACGACCGACTCGACCGGCGGGTTCACCTTTCCCACGCTGCCGCCCGGTGACTACACCGTGACATTTGAGATCTCCGGTTTCGCCACGGTGAAACGCACGACGACCGTCCCGCTCGGGCTGGTTATCGAGCAGAATGTGACGCTACGGCCGGCAGCCGTCGCCGAGACGGTGCAGGTCATCGCGGAAGCACCCGCGCCCATTTCCACGCCGGTGGTCGGCGCCAATCTCAAACATGAGGAAATCGAGTCGCTCGCAACGCCGCGCACGCTCCAGGGCATCGCGACGCTGGCGCCCGGCCTCAACGAGCATTCCCCGAACGCCGGTCAGCTCATCATCAATGGCGCGTTCGCGTTCGACAACATCTTCATGGTCAACGGCGTCGACGTGAACGACAACCTGTTTGCGAACCCGCAGAATCTGTTCATCGAGGACGCCATCCAGGAAACGCAGATCCTGACCTCCGGCATCTCCGCCGAATACGGCCGCTTCGGCGGCGGCGTCGTCAATGCCATCACCAAGAGCGGCGGCAACAAGTTCTCGGGCAGCGGGCGCGTGAACTTCCTGAACGCGTCCTGGACCGACCCGACGCCATTCGAGAAAACCCGCGGAATCACGCGTCCGAGCCAGCTGAACGAAACCTACGAGGGCACGTTCGGCGGGCCCATCGTCAAGGATCGCCTCTGGTTCTTTGGCGCCGGACGATACGCGTCGGTCGACAACCCCCAGACCGTTCAGCAGACCGGCATCCAGGTCGTGCAGGCCGACAAGGAGAAACGCGGTGAGATCAAGCTGACCGGGACGATCAACCCCAACCACACCATCCAGGGTGGCTACCTCGACCTCTCCCGGAACGTATCGAACACGTCCGGCATCTTCAGCCTGGTCGCCGATCCCCACAGCCTGATTACGCGAAGCCTGCCGAACTCGTACTACTACACCAACTACAGGGGCGTCGTGGGCAAGGACACCCTGATCGAGGCCCAGTACTCGCAGCGCCGTTTCGAGTTCCAGGGCGACGGTCTCGGCGCGAGCACGAACATCACCGACTCGCCGTTCTTCTCGAACTCCTTCGGCCTCATCTTCAACTCGCCGTACTTCTGCGCCTGCGACCCGGAGCAGCGCAACAACAAGCAATTGACGGCGAACGTGACGGACTTCTGGGACCTCGCCGGACGGCACCAGACCAAAGCTGGCTACGAGTGGTTCCGGAGCCAGCGCATCGGGGGCAACTCGCAATCGCCGACGCAGTACGTGTTCAACTCCGACTGGCTCACCAACGCCGCCGGGCAGCCGGTGTACGATTCGTCCGGGAAGCTCATCCCGGTCTTCGAGCCAGGTGTCTCCTCAGTCGACTACTACCCCGCCACGATCGGGGCCACGCTCAACGTCGACAACAACTCGGTGTTCGTCCAGGACCATTGGGCCATCAACGGCCGCTGGTCGGCGGACATCGGCGCGCGCTACGAGCACGTGAAAGTGCTCTCGACAGGCGGCATCCTGGGCGTGGCGGGCAACCGCATCGTGCCGCGGCTTTCGACGTCGTACGATCTCATGGGCAACGGCGACCACGTCATCCACGCGTCATACGGCGCGTATTCAGGCCGCTACAACGAAGCGCAGGTCGGTGCCAACAGCCCGGTGGGCAACCCCGCGGACATCTTCAGTTTTTATCAGGGCCCGGCGGGACAAGGACTGAACTTTGCCCCTGGCTTCAACGTGAAGAACTATCCCGTTAACGCCGACAACGCATCGGTGACGGTGCCGACGGCGAACGTCTTCCTCGATCCGGGCACGAAATCGCCGCTCGTGCACGAGTTCAGCACCTCGTACGGCGTCAACATCAACAAGGGCCGGGGTTATGCGGAAGTTTCGTACGTCTACCGCAAGACAACCGATCTGATCGAGGACTTCATCACGCTGGCCGACGGCTCGACGCACGTCGTGGCATACGGCGTGGACGCTGGTATCGTCTCGAACCACGTGTACCGGAACACGGACCTCGCACACCGGATGTACTCGGGGATGGTATTCCAGTCGCGCTATCAGATCACGAAGAGCTGGAGCGTCAACGGCCAGTACACCCTGGAGCTGAAGAACGACGGCAACTACGCGGGCGAGGCGACAAACCAACCCGGCGCCACATCGCGGATCGGGGACTACCCCGAAGCGTATCCCGCCAACCGCTTCTATCCTGACGGTCGGCTGCCGGGATACGAGCAGAGCCGCATGCGCGCCTGGAGCGTCTACAACCTCGGCTTCGGCCGGCTCGGCGACCTCTCGGTTTCGGGCTTGTGGCGCGTCGATTCCGGACAGGTGTACAGCCTGGCGGCGCTGAACCAGCCACTGACGGCCACGCAGCGTAATATCCTGATCGCGGCCGGCTACCCGGACCTGCCGGGGACGTCAACGGTTTACTTCGACAGCCGCGGGTCGCAGACGTTCCTGGGCTACGGCCTGCTCGACGCGAGCATCAACTACAACATCCCGGTTGGCGGATCGACCCGGCCGTGGTTGAAGTTCGACGTCTACAACGTGCTGAACAACGAGAAGCAGATCGCCTGGAACACGACGATCTCGCCGGATAAGACCAGCCCGGTGGATGCCTTCGGGATTCACACGGGCTACGTGAAGGGATCGTTGTTCGGCCAGGCCACGTCGCAGACCAATTTCCCCGCGCCGTTTGGCGGGCAAACCGGCGGACGCACGTTCCGCGTGGCGCTCGGTGTGAGGTTCTAGGGCAGGGGTCAGCGGACTTCGAATTTGGGGATTGGGGGGTTCGGGATCGGAGATTGGGCCGATCCCCGATCCCCGATCCCCAATGGCTAGACTCCGCTGGCCATGTATTTCTTCACCGCTGCAATCGCGCGGTCCACATCCGCCTGCGTGTTGTAGAAATGCGGCGAGAAGCGCAGACCGGGCCGATCCTGTCCGCCGCGCGTCGCGCAGCCAATCCGGTCCTTCTGGTATAGCGCGGTCGCGAGCTTCCGGACGTCGAGATTCCCCGGCTGGAACGACAGGATGCCGGCCACGCGTGACGGCTCCGGGCTCGTCCAGATTCTGACGCCGTCGATCTTCTTCAACCCCACGATGAGCGCCTGCGTCAGCTCGCGCGATCGCCGCTCGATGTGCGCGCGCCCGATCTCGGTCTGCAGTTTCAACGCTTCCCCGAATGCCATCATCGCCGGCTCATCCCGCTGCCCGAAGCCCTCGAACGTCCGCGAGATGCCGACGCGGCCGGGATAGGCGCTGAAGATCGACGCCCAGATCTTCGGCTGCGCGCTCTTGTTGATGTACAGGACGCCGTTCTCTTTCGGCCCGCACGGCCACTTGTGCGCGCTGCCGCTGTAAAAGTCCGGCTGCATGTCGCTCAAGTTCACGTCGAGCAGGCCGAACGTCTGCGCGCCGTCCACGAGCGTCAGCACGCCTCGATCCCTGGCCACGCGGCAGATCTCCTTCGCCGGAAACAGGTCGCCGACCGAGCTGGTGAGATGCGTGAACGCGACGACCTTGGTCCGCGGCGTGATCGCCCTCGTGAACGCCTCGACGTAGTGGTCGAATCCAGGGTGGGGATTCGGCGTCGGGACCTCGATCACCGTGAACCCGAACCGCTTGGCCTTCTCCTGCCAGGCCGTGTGGTTGCTGGGATGGTTGTCCGATGACAGGACGACCTCGTCGCCTGGCTTCAGGTCGATTCCGGTCGACACCAGGTTGTTCGACTCGCTCGTGTTGCGGGTGATGACGATCTCCTCCGGCGTCACCCGCAGGAACTCGGCCAGCAGTCGCCGCGTGGCCTCTCTGCCGTCGCCGAGCTTCACGCGGTTGTCTTGCGACGGATCTTGATCCATGTCCTTCGTCATCTTGTACATCATCTCGAGGACAGGACCGGACGACGGGCAGAGATTCGCGGCGTTCAGCATCGCGAGGTCCTTCGGCATCACGAACTGATCGCGGACCGAGGCCCAGAATCTCTCGTCCGGCGAAGTGGGCGTCGGCGGCAGCTTCGCGGCCCCGGCCCATGCGATCTCAGGCGTGACGAAAGGTGCCGCGCCACCGATGGCGATCAAACGGGCGAAGTCTCGGCGATTCATGAGTCCCTCCTGCGGAACGGATTCTACGCCTCCGACACGGTCACGCGGGGGATAAATTCGGCCGATCTTCTCGCCAGATAGCGGTCCCTGACGACCACGGCACGGTACATCAGCGCCGTGAACACCGCCCACGCGCCGACGCTGGCCCACACGGGCAACCGGTGCCGCCAGAGCCAGCTCGCATACCCGTAGACGAGCTCGACGTGGATCCAGTAGACGAACAGCGACGCGCGTCCAAGTGTCGCGAGAGGACGTTGCCACCTGCTTGCCGGCTGTACGGGGATCGCTGACATCCCGGCAAGAGCGACCATCATGATTCCCACTCGGGCGGCAAACCACGTCGGGGAGCTCGTCCAGAAGGACGCCGGGACTGAGTAAATCGACGGACGGGCGGCGGTGTAGAAGCCGATAACAATCAACGCGGCGCCGCCGATGCCAATCGCAAGCCGCACGAGCCGATCGGCATCCGCGGTTGGCGCCGCCACCATCAGCGCGCCGACCGCGGCGCCGGCGAAAACGAATCCGGCCCATGGGAACAGCGTGAAAGCGGTGAGGTCTCCCGCCGGACGCACGTACCATTGCACCCATGTCGGCAACAGATCCACACCGGGCGCCGCGCGCACCACGGGCGTCAACATGGCCACTCCGGCCGCGAGCGCGCCATAGAACGGAACGCGCCAGACCGCTCGATCGCTCAGCGCCCACGCGAGCCCCGCCGCGACGATCGCGGGGCCCATGACGTTCAGCACGTCCACGCGGAACAGCGTGACCGGGTGGCCGCCCGGGCTGACGATGAACGCCTGCAGGCGAAACAGGAAGGCCAGCAGAAAGATCTCGAGGCCCCGCCGGCAGGCGGCGTCCACCGCAAGCATCCGGCTTCCCGTGCGTTCCGCGGTTCGACTGGCGGAGAGCACCACGCCCAATCCGGCCAGCCACAGGAAGAGCGGCGCAGCAAAGCCCCCCAGGATTGTCAGGTCGGCAAAGGCACGCGTGTTTCTGTCAGCGGCGCGGGTCCATGCATCCATCGCGTGGGCCTCGATCATGACGATCACGGCGAGCCCGCGGGCCCAGTCGATGAATGCGCGGCGGGTGCTTCCCAAAGACGTGCCTTAGGGCTGGACCTCGAACGTCGTGGTGAAGTCGATGTCCTGACGCATCGAGTGCCACACCGAGCAGTACTTGTCGTGTGACAGCGCGATCGCGCGCGCCACGACGTCCTCGGGGACGCTGCCCTCGAGTGTGAACGCGAGCGTGACGCGAACGAAGCGGTGCGGGTCCTGCTGGGCGCGCTCCGCCGTCACGCGCGACCGCAGCGCGCGGAAGGAGTTTCGCCCTTTGGAGAGGATATGCGCGACGTCCACCGACATGCAGCCTGCGAGCGAGATGGCAAGCGTCTGAACCGGGGAAGGGCCTTCCCGGCTGTCACCGTCAATCGTGAGCGACGCGCTGCCGCTCGTCGCATCGAAGGCGAGTGCGTGTGTCCAGCGGAGATCGGCAATCGTCGGCGGCTTGAGCACGCTCACATCTTACGCGTACCCCTCGGCCCACGACGGCCTAGAGACGCTCGGCTGCCTGCGATACCGGTGCGGCCCGCGCGACGTGCGCTGCCGGCGTGACAGGAGTGACACCAACCCCGGGGGCCACAGGCGCCGCACCGGCGGGCCGCTGCAGGACTGGTCGGCTCGAAAAGAGCGCCCTGCCCGCAAGCCACCCGAGCGGCAGGATGACCAGCAGGTAGGTCAGAAGATGACCGAAGGCACTGTCAGGTCCCCACGATTCGGTGGCCTGATGGATCGCGTCGCTGTACGGGAGGTAGTGCTGCTCGGACATCTCGTGCGCGCCCGCGATGACGAGCTGGACGACGAAGACAAAGAGGAAGATCGCCGTGACCTGAAAGAACAGGCCGAGGTTGACGCGGTGACCGTATCGCGACCACAGCCAGGCGACGCCAGCCGCGCCGGCGACGCCGGCGACCGCGCCAAGCGCGAGGTGCAGCGTCTGGCGCAGCTGCATGAGGAGGAGCGCCGTCTCCATACCCTCGCGACTGACCATCAACAGCGTGAAGAGGAACACGCCTGTGAAAGCCGCCGCGCCCGGCTTGGCCGTGGACGTGCGCAGATGGCCTTCGATGTCCCCTTTCATCCGGCGCCCGGCGCGCCACATGTGAACGACCATCCAGGTCACCGACGCGGCAGCGACCAGCGCGAGCGGCCCGTCCAGCCATTCCTGATTGGTGGCGTGATAGAGCAGGTAGCCGCCCAGGGCGCTCACCGCGACCGCGGCGGCAATACCCCAGTGAACGGCCGAGGTCAGTGCGTGACGCCCGGACTTGCGGAGGTACGACAGACTGATGGCGACGATGAGGAAAGCTTCGAGTCCCTCGCGGAGCGTGATGACGAGCGCCTGCAGCATGAAGCCGTCAATCCAGGAAGTGAGACTTAGTCTCAGAATATGAGACCAGTCTACCGTGCGATATCCGACCGGTCAAGTCGGCGATGGGATGGTGAAGATCGTCCTGATAAACTGGCATCATCCCCCGCAGGCACGTTCAGACCGAGTTTAGACAACGATGCTCATGGCCGCGCTCGTCGTCACCGCCATCACTGCCGTCGTCCCTTTCATCCCTGTCATCACTGTCGCCCCGGTCCTCCCCGTGGTAGTCGTCGCGATCGGCGATTCGACGACCGCCGGTACACCAGCATTCCGCTCGCCGCTTGAGGCTCCGCCGGACGGCGCAGGCAATGTCGAGAGCCAGTACGCGTATTGGCTCTCGAGGTCACACCCCGATTGGCGCGTGCTCAACCGCGGCGTCAACGGCGAGCGAAGCGATCAGATTCGCGCGCGATTCGAGCGCGATGCGCTCCGCGCTCGGCCTTCCGTCATCGTCATCGTCGCAGGCGTCAACGACGTGTACCAGGGCCGCGACGCCGCCAGCGTCGAGCGCGAGCTCGAAGCGATGTACGACGCCGCGCGCACGGCGCGCGTGCCCGTCGTCGCGGGCACGATCATCCCCTTTAATACAGCGACCTCGGATCAGAACGCGCGCATGCGGGCTGTGAACGACTGGATCCGGGCGTACACCGCTGCGCACGCCGACGTCGTGTTCTGCGATACACGGGCGGCTGTCGCCCAACCCGGCAACCCTGACCGCCTGGTGTCCTCCCCTGACAACCTCCATCCGTCTCCGGATGGCTACAGGCTGATGGCCCTTGCGCTCGAACCCGCGGTGAAGCACGCGTTGAGCTTGTAAGGGCCGGACCCTTACAAGGTACGCTCGTTGCTATAAGCTGAAGCCATGGTCCAACGCCCCTACGTCGTCGTCGCGCTGGCGCTCGTCTGCCTCGCGTCGCTATCCGCGCAGCAGCCACCGCAGCCGCCACAGCCGACGTTCAAGTCCGGTAGCGGCGCCATCGTCTCAATCTTCGCCACGGTCAACGACGCCGACAAGCGCCTCGTACCTGGCCTGACGGTCGACGACTTCGAGATCCTCGACAACGACGTCCCGCAGCCGATTGTCGTGTTCGACAACAGGATTCAACCGATCACGGTCATCGTCATGCTCGACACGAGCCTCAGCATGACCAATTCGATCGCGCGTCTCCGCGACGCCGCAGAACAGTTCGTGATCCGCCTGCTGCCCGCAGACAGAGCGCGCGTCGGCGCCTTCAACGACAAGATCGAGTTCAGCAGCCGCTTCACGAACAATCGCGATGAGCTGATCGCCGACGTCAAGGACCTGGACTACGGCAACGGCACGCGCCTCTGGGACGCGGTGAACGCGAGTCTTGACGAGCTGAAGGGGATCGAAGGGCGGCGCGTGATTCTGGTCTTCACCGACGGCGACGATACCGCGAGCAAGGCCAGCCTCGGCAAGGTGACCGATCGCTCGCGTGACGAAGACGTCATGGTGTACACGGTCGGACTCGAGAGCGTCTTCTTCGACGGCCAGCGGATGGTCCGCACGAGACCGGACCGCGGCTTGCGCCGAATCGCCGACGAAACCGGCGGCGGCTCGTTCGAGCTCAAGAAGAGCGACGAGCTCGCCCCGACGTTCACGCGCGTCGCACAGGAGCTGCACAGCCAGTACGCCCTCGGCTTCGAAGCCAAGCAGCTGGATGGCCGCGTGCACAAGCTCGCCGTGAGAATGAAGCAGCCGGGTATGACGGCGCGGGCGCGCCGAAGTTACGTGGCTGTCAAGCGGGACAGCTAGAAGATCGCGACGACCAGAAGCACGAGGAGCGCGACGCCGACGACGACCTCGGCCGTGGATGAGAAGGTCCATTCGAGCATTTCACGTTCTCCCTTTTACTCTCGATTAGACGGATGGCTCCAGGGAAAGGTTTATAAGAGCGCATGACGGCCCTCAGTGAGCAGGACTTCCGTGTTCAGAGTGATATTGCCCTCGAGTGGGCCAGGCGCACGCTGCTGCCGCTGGCCGACCGCGAAGGCTTCGAGGTGGAGCTGCAGAACGGCGTGTTGAACGTGGTGTTCGAGGAGCCGTCAGAGGCACGGTTCGTCGTATCGCCTAACGCCCCGGTCCGCCAGATCTGGGTGTCCGCAATGGCGAGAAGCTATAAACTCTCCTGGGCGTCCGATAAGAGTGCGTTTGCGCTGGACGGCGAGACGCTGCCAGCGCTCCTCGACCGCCTCGCGCGGACGTTTCTGGAGGCTTTATGAGGTCCGCTGCGATTGCCGTCCTCGCCGGTCTGCTCGTCATGACCGGTTCCGCACAGAGTCCGGACAACCGGCCGAGGCCAGGCGATCGACCGGCGGCAAATCCGTATGCCACGCGCTCTGTGGTCCTCGGGCGCAACGGCATGATTGCAACCAGCCAGCCGTTGGCGTCCGCCGCGGGTCTGAAGGTCCTCCAGGACGGTGGCACCGCCGTCGACGCCGCCGTCACGGCCGCTGCTGTGCTCGCCGTCGTCGAGCCGTCGATGACCGGCATCGGAGGCGACCTCTTCGCGATCGTCTACGACGCCAAGACCAGGACACTTCGCGCGCTGAACGCCAGCGGCCGATCCGCATATGCCGCGACGCCGGACGCGTTCGCGGCGCGCAACCTGACGCGGATGCCGGCGTCGGGCGTGCTCGCGGTCACCGTACCCGGTGTCGTCGAAGGGTGGTCGGAGCTCCTCTCCAAATACGGAACGATCCCGATGGCCCGCGCTGTTGCGCCGGCAATTGACTACGCGCGAAACGGCTACCCAGTCGCCGATATCGTGAGCAATCAATGGAAGGCAAGCGAGCGGAAGCTCGCCGCCGACCCGGTGACCGCGGCAACCTTCCTCCCGAACGGTCACCCGCCGGAGCCTGGTGAGATCTTCGCGAACCCGAAGCTCGGCGCCACGCTCGACGCGGTCGGCAAGGGGGGGCGCGACGCGTTCTACAAGGGCCCAATCGCACGCGCGATCGTGGCCGACATGAGGAAGCGCGGCGGTCTGCTCGACGAGCGCGATTTCACCGAGCACAAGGCGGACTGGGTCGAGCCGATCTCAACCACCTACCGCGGCTATCAGGTGTTCGAGCTCCCGCCGAACACGCAGGGGTTTCTCGTCCTCGAGATGCTGAATATCCTCGAGGGTTTCGACATCAAGGCGATGGGCCACAACTCGGCCGACTACCTGCACACGCTGGTCGAGGCCAAACGGATTGCGTTCGCCGACCGCGCGGCGTATCTCGCCGACCCCGGGTCGGTACCTGACGCGGTGCTGAAGACGCTCATCTCGAAGGACTACGCGGCAGCGCGCCGCAGGGAAATCGATCCGAGCCACGCCGCGTCGCAGTACGAAGCGGGCAAGATCCGGAATCCGAAGACCAGCGCGTTCTTCGCCGGACCGGCGCTGGGCCCCGGGCGCGAGGCGGATCAGAACTTCACCGGCCGCGATCGCGGCGACACGATCTACATGACGGCGGCCGACGGCAAGGGCAATTTCGTGTCGCTTATTCAGTCCTTGTACTCGGACTTCGGTTCGGGAATCGTAGCGGGCGACACCGGCATCCTGCTCCACAACCGCGGCAGCGGCTTCAATCTCACGCCGGGGCACCCCGACCAGATCGCGCCGCACAAACGTCCGCTGCACACGCTCATCCCGGCGTTCGTCATGAAGGACGGCAAACCGTGGCTCTCGTTCGGCGTCATGGGCGGGGATCACCAGGCGCAGGGCCACACGCAAGTGCTCGTCAACCTGATCGACTTCGGCATGAACGTGCAGGAAGCCGGGGAGGCCGCGCGCGTCAACCACGGGAGCAATGGCCTGCTCGTGGAGCGCAACGTGCCCGAGGCCGCTCGCGCCGGCCTGGAGCAGCGCGGCCACAAGGTCATCGTGAACAGCACGCCCGGGGGCGCGTTCGGCGGCTACCAGGGCATCCTGCTGGATCCGCGTACTGGCGTACTCATGGGCGGATCGGACGTGCGAAAAGACGGCCTGGCGATCGGTTGGTGATTCAACGCGAGAACCCATCGCATAAAACGGGCTGAAGACTCTGAGGCGGGCTGAAGACTTGAATGGGGCTGAAGACTCATGGCCGCGTGCAGTTGCCTACGCCCTCGAGTCCTGACGACCTCTTGCAACGTTTGAGAATCTTGATCTCAGGGCGAGGCAACTGCACGCGGCCATGAGTCTTCAGCCTCCGGCCCCCTTCTGACTCGTGAGTGTTCTGCTTAGAGTCGAAACCCATCCTTCAGCGGATCGTCGTCGCCCACGAAGAACGTGTGCTCGCCCGTGATCCAGGCCGACCCGTCGATCTCCGGAACGATCGCCTCATAATCGCCGACCGCCGTCCGCGATGCGACGCGGCCATGAAACCGCGTGCCGATGAGGCTCTCGTGCACGAACGGCCGGTCGGTCGCGAGCAGCCCCATCGCGTCGATGACCGCCATGACCGCAGCCGTGCCAGTGCCGCAGGGCGACCGATCCACTTCGGCGTCCGCGAAGATCGTCACGTTGCGCAGGTCCGCGCCGGCGCTGGCGGGCGGGCCGGTGAAGATGGTGCCGTAGATGCCGGCCAACCCGGGATCGCCCGGGTGCGCCACCGTGTGGGCGGCCTCGATGGCGTCCTTGATCTCCATGCCCACCCGGCGCAGATCCGACAGGTGTGCCGCGTCGATGGGCAGCCCCACCGCTTCGCTGTCCACGATCGCGTAGAACGCGCCACCGAACGCCACGTCGGCCCGGATCGTGCGCGACGCGAGCTTGACCGTCAGTCCGCCATGCAGCACGAACGACGGCACGTTGAGGAACGCCACGCTGTCCACGCGAACGTCATCCAGACCTTGGCGGTCAGTTCGCGCTCTCATTCGCGCAGTCGCCCGGATGGTCCCGGCTGGCGCATCGTAGACGATAGTCGCGCCGTCACCGCCGGGCACGAGCAGCCCGCGCTCGAGCGCGATCGTCGTGACCGCGACGATGCCGTGCCCGCACATGCTGCTGTAGCCCTCGTTGTGCATGAAGAGGACGCCGGCGTGCGAGCCAGGCGACACCGGCTCGGTCAGGATCGCGCCGTACATGTCGGCGTGACCGCGCGGCTCGAGCATCAGCGCGCGGCGGATATGGTCTGCGTGCGTACGCACCCACTCCCGTTTATCGAGCATCGTCTTGCCGCGCGGCGAGGGAAATCCTCCCACGATCAGCCGCAGTGGCTCGCCAGCGGCATGAGCGTCGATGGTCCGGAGCGTTATCACGAAAGCTATAATCTCAGAAATCCGCCATAGCCATGCCTATTCGCTTTCGCCTCCTGACCGAAGCCGACGTCCGGTCGGTCCTGACGATGAACGACCTCATCGACACCATGGCGTCCGCGCTGGCAAGCTTCTCCGCGGGCCACGTCGAGCAGCCGGTGCGGACGGTCATCTCCATCGGTGGCCACGAGTCGTTCTTCGGCACGATGCCCGCCTTCGCGCGCCAGCCCGCGGCGCTCGGTGCCAAGCTCGTGACCGTCTTCGGCTCTAACGCGGCCAGGGGTCTGCCGTCGCATCTGGCGTCGATCCTGCTGCTCGACCCCGAGACGGGGGCGCTTCGCGCCGTTCTCGATGGACGCTATATCACGGAGGCGCGAACGGCAGCCGTCTCCGCGGTCTCGTCGCGCGTCCTGGCGCGCCCGACCGCGAAGTCGCTGGCAATCATTGGCTCCGGAGTCCAGGCGCGGAGTCATCTCGAGGCGTTGTCGACGGTCCACGCCTTGCGCCAGGTGACCGTCTGGAGCCCGACCAAAACCCGTCGAGATCAATTTGTCGCTGATTGTCAGAAGTCTGGCTTCGTGCCTGCCATACAAGCCGTCGACCATCCAGGCGAGGCTGTCGTGGGCGCGGACGTCATCGTTCTCGTGACGTCGTCTCCGACTCCTGTCCTCGAGAGCGGCTGGGTGAAGCCCGGGGCGCACGTCATCTCGGTCGGCGCGTGCCGGCCGAACCAGCGCGAGATGGATCCTGCCCTTACGGCGCGGGGCCGGTTGTTCGTGGACTCCCGCGTCGCAGCGCTGGTGGAATCAGGCGACGTCGTGATGGGCATCCAGGAAGGACGTTTCAGCGCCGATCACGTTGTCGCGGAACTTGGCGAATTGGTGGGCGTTGCGAATCGCCCGGCAGGCCGCCGCAGCGACTCGGAGATCACGATCTTCAAGTCGCTGGGCATGGCGGTCGAAGACGTCACCGCGGCTGACCTGGTCTATCGCCGCGCGGTCGAGCGCGGCATCGGTGTGGAACTGGACCTCTGAAACGCGTCGCGTTACGGCGTCGTCAGCTGCTTCTCCTGGTCGGCCATCCAGGCCTGGAAGTCTGCCGCGCTCTGAATCGTAATGTAGCCGCGCATACGGAAATGACCCAGGCCGCACAGCTGCGAGCACGCGATCTCATACTGACCCTCGCGGTTCGGAATGAACCAGACTGGGATGCTCAGGCCAGGAATCGCGTCCTGCTTCACCCGCATCTCGAAGAGACCGAAGCTGTGGATCACATCCTTGCTCGACAGGTGCACGAGTACGGGACGGTTGATCGGCAGGTTCAGCTGGTTGATGGTGGTGATGTCGTCTTTCGCTGCGGGATCGGAGCGGTCGAGCCCGAGCGGGTTGTCGGCGGTCACGAGGCGCACGTCGGTCCGGCCGAACTTGCCGTCGCGTCCCGGGTAATGAATGTTCCACGCGAACTGCTCGCCCACGACGCGGACGACGACTGCCTCGTTCTCCGATGGAAACTGCGAGACGCGCCTCGCCCACGCCGGGATGGCGTAGAACACGAGCAAGACCATCTCGATGACGACGATGGCAATCTCGATACCCTTCGAGATCTTGCCCTTCGCGCCGTCATAACTGGCGCGCGGGTTTGCGCCGCGGCGGAAGCGGAACAGCACGTAAGCGAAAAAGATGCCCCAGCCGACGAACAGGACCAGCATGAGCCAATGCACGAGCGAGATCATCTGATCGATCTCGGCGGCGTGCGTCGACGCCTGAACCGGCAATCCCAGGTAGTTCAGCATTGAGCGGTCCCCTCCCGGCCTCGAGCGTATGACCCGGCGGCGGCCGGATCCGGTGATGACGCCGCGAGCCTGGCCCGCCGCATCAGGTAAATGAAGAAGCTGGCGAATGCGGTCAGCATCGCCGCGACAACGGCGAGCATGAACCAGATGCCCCTGTTCGCCGCTAACGTCATCGGTGCATTGGCGTCGCCGAAGCACACCGGGCAGGCCAGCGCGATCCGCGGCGCCGCGACGAGGGCGATAGTAACGAGGATGATGAATGTGTTCCGCATATTACGAGAAGCGCCTTGCCTTCCGTTGAAACGCCGTCCCATACACCGCCAGGCCTGCACCAGCGACGGCGGCCCCAATCGCCATGGCCATGTAGCTGATGTCATGCGCCGCGCGATACTGCTCGGTCGCCCACGCGGCCGTGAACGCGGCCAGGACGATCGACAGCGTGATGAAGAACAGATGAAACGCCTTCAGCGACATATCAGTGCTCCGCTCAGTGCTCAGCGTGGGTGGCGGCCGGCGTCACCTGGATGGGCGTCCCGATCGTGTCCATGATCGTGAATGACGGCACGGACATCAGGATGATGAAGCCGATGACCGTCAGCACGAGCGCCGCGTAGATCCACTTCTTCTCGTGACTGAGATGCATGAACACCGACGCCACCATCGATCCCTTGAGCGACGCGATGATGAGGGCGACGGTAATGGCGAACGGCACCGCCAGATGTACCTGGTTGACTGCCACCGTAATGCCGGTGAACAGGAAGAGGGCCGCGCCCACCATCACGTAAGTGCGAACGCTCTTTCGAATGTCTGCGTGGTCCGACTGCATGCCGTCTCCTAAAGGAGATAGAGAACCGGGAACAGGAAAATCCACACCAGATCCACGAAATGCCAGTACAGGCCGGTGTACTCGATGCGGTTCGTGAACTGCTCCGGGCTCCGTTTGTAGAGACGGGCGCCCGGTCCGATGAAATACAGCATCACCACCATGCCGCCGATGATGTGCAGGCCGTGGAGCCCGGTCAGCGTGAAGTAGATGGCCAGGAACGTCGAGTGCCACGGCCCCTCGCCCTTTGCGAGGTGATCCGCGTACTCGAAGTACTTGTTGACGAGGAAGATGCCCGCCAGCACGAACGTCGCGATGAGATACAGCCGGTGCTTGCCGAAGTCGTTCAGCTTCAGCGACGCCCACGCCATCACCATCGTCACGGACGAGGCGATGAGGATGAACGTGTTCGCCATGCCCAGCCAGATGTTCAGCTCGCCGTGGGGCCACTCCACCGCGCCCGTGCGCAGGATGATGTAGGTCGAGAACAGCGCGCCGAACAGCATCACCTCCGACGCGAGAAAGAGCCAGATGCCGAGCTTGCCGTTCTGAAGGCCCGAGTCGGGCCGCGCTTCGACCGTGTACGGAATATTCACCCTACGCTCTCCCAGCTTCGAACTGCGGCGTGAAGTCCTTGTCGGCGCCCGGCACGCTGTACTCGTACGGTCCGCGGTACACGACCGGCTCGCTCTCGAAATTCCCGTGGCCGGGCGGCGAGGGCGCCGACCACTCGAGCGTCGTCGCCTCCCACGGATTGCGGCTGACCGCCGCGCCCCACTTGATGCTCATGAAGAAGTTGATGATGAAGAAGATCTGGAACAACCCGAGGCCCCACGACGCGTAGCCCTGTACGACGTTCCAGTGCAGGACGCTCGCGTTGTGCGCGTACTGCGCCCCGCCGTCGTACATGCGCCGGTTCATCCCGGCGAGCCCTTCGATGAACATCGGAAAGAACACGAGGTTGATGCACACGAACGATCCCCAGAAGTGCACGTGGCCGAGCAGCTCGTTCATCCGGCGTCCGGTCGCCTTCGGGAACCAGTAATACACACCCGCAAAGAGCGCAAAGATCGTCCCGGGGGCGACGACGTAGTGGAAGTGCCCGATCACGTAGTACGTATCGTGAAGATGAATGTCGGGCGGCGCCAGGCCGAGCGGCAGCCCGGTCAATCCGCCGATCGCGAACATCGGCAGGAACGCGAGCGCAAACATCATCGGCGCGTTGAAGCGGATCGATGCGCCCCACAGCGACAGCAGCAGCGCGGTCAGGATGACGACCGACGGGACCGAGATGATCATCGTCGTCGTCTGGAAGAACGCGCTCATCGTCGTGCCCATGCCGGTCATGAACATGTGGTGCGCCCACACGATGAACGACATGAAGCCGAGAAACACCACCGAGTACACGAGCGCCTTGTAACCCCACAAGGGCTTGCGCGTGTTGTTGGCGATGACTTCGGACACGATGCCCATCGCCGGGAGGATCAGCACGTACACTTCGGGATGAGCCAGGAACCAGAACAGGTGCTGCCACATCAGCGGATTACCCTGACCGGCGACCGTCAGGACCTTGCCCGACACCACGAGGCCGCTCGGCAGGAAGAAGCTCGTGCCGGCGACGCGGTCCATCAGCTGCATGACGCCCGCGGCCTCGAGCGGCGGGAACGCGAGCAACAGCAGGAACGACGTCACGAACTGCGCCCAGACGAAGAACGGCAGGCGCATGTAGCTCAAACCCCTGGCGCGCAGCTGGACGATGGTGACGATGAAGTTGATTGATCCGAGCAGGGACGAGGTGATGAGGAAGATCATCCCGATCAGCCACATCGTCTGACCGTTGGTATTCGTGATGACCGAGAGCGGCGGGTACGACGTCCATCCAGACTGGGCGGCGCCCCCCTTCAGGACGAAGCTCGTCAGCATCGTCACCCCGCCCATGAAGTAGACCCAGTAGCTCGCCATGTTGATCTTGGGGAACGCCATGTCAGGCGCGCCGATCTGAAGCGGCATGACGAAGTTGCCGAAGCCGCCGACCGCCAGCGGCACGACCCCCAGGAACACCATGATGGTGCCGTGCATCGCGCCCAGCTGGTTGTAGAACTCAGGAAGCATGATGCCCATCGGGGCGCGGTCCTGTCCCAGCCATCCGCCGATGAGCGGGATCGGCTTGCCCGGGAAGGCCATCTGCCACCGCATCACCATCATCAGGCAGAAACCAAAGAGCAGGAACAGCAGGCCGGTAATCGCGTACTGGATGCCGATCACCTTGTGATCGACCGAGAAGACGTACTTCCGCCACCAGCCCAACTCTTCATGCGCGTGCTCGTGCGCATGTCCGTGAGCGGTTGTGTCGAATGTTACGGCGTTGTCCAACGTCCGAACTCCTTTTG
>DASZFS010000588.1:0-3923 GCA_035939575.1 Vicinamibacterales bacterium
CAGCGATCGCGCCGCCCAGGCGGCATCCAATTCCTCCCGCAGCGCGTATTCGTGCTCGAGCATCCGCACCGCCTGCGGCCGCGGATGCTCCGACCGCACCAGCACCACGAGCGCGGAACGCCCCGGCCCCGTCGCGTCGCCCGGATCCGCCCGCCGGCAGAGGACGAACTCACCGTCCTCGAGAATCGTCTCGAGCCGATCTGCGGTAAGACCCGCGACCGAAGCGTTCATATGCGTACTCTTCACGGCTCGCCTGGTCAGCGAGTATATACCTGCGCCTGCACCGCAAAAGGAGACATGACTGTTACTCGATCGGGTTGTCGATTCGCCCCGATCGTAGGTTGTCGATCCGCAGCGTCGACCACACAATCGTCAGTCATGGAGAGTGCACGATGATGGCTGCAGAGCGGTGGTCCAACGCTACCAATCAGCCGCATGCGACGCAGGTACTGCCACCACCGGATCCCCCGCCGGCGGATGTGTTCTCTGAATTGCTCTACGCCATCGCGGATGTCCTCGACATCCGGACGGTCTTGTCGCGCGTGTCGACGATCGCAAACAAGCTGCTGTCGCACGACTCGCTGGTTCTGGGATTCATCGATGGGAACGGGCGCGTCATCGAGCAGGCGACGTCGACCGGCGACGTTTCCGGCATTGCCCGACTGATCGACTCAGACGCGCCTGGCAGAAGCGAGATCCTCATCGAGGATTTGCTCGCCTGGTCGCCGGCAAAAACGGAACACCATGACCAGCCCACCCGCGTCGTCGCCGCCGGTTATCGATCCCTGCTTGGAGTCCTGACCCGGGTGCGCGAACAGCCGGTCACCCTGACGTTCCTGTCCAAGCAGCCGCGAGCGTTCAGCCGGCACGATGTCGCGATGGCCCGACGGATTGCAGACCACGTCACGCTTGCCGTGTCACACGAGCAGCTCGCGACGGCTGCACGCCAGGCCTCGGACGCGCGCGCGCGGACAGACCATCTGGACGCGCGCATCCGGATGCTTGCCAACCACGCCGATCTCGACACTCACTCGGTCATCGTCGGCCGCTCCGCGGAGTGGCGTGATGCACTGAAGAAAGCGACACAGGTCGCGGCGACGGCAACGACGGTGCTCGTGACCGGCGAATCAGGCACCGGAAAAGAAGTCGTCGCGCGGTTCATTCATCGAGCGTCGGCTCGAAGCAAAGGCCCGTTCGTGGCCTTGAACTGCGCCGCGCTGCCCGAGCAACTGCTCGAGTCGGAGCTGTTCGGATACGAGCGCGGTGCATTCACGAGCGCGGACCACACCAAGCCCGGACGCATCGAACTGGCGGCAAACGGCGTCCTGTTCCTCGACGAGGTGAGCGAGATGAGCCTGTCGGCCCAGGCCAAATTCCTGCGCGTGTTGCAGGAGCGGGAGTTCCAGCGTCTGGGCGGCACGCGGGTGCTCAAAGCAAATATCCGGGTCGTCGCGGCAACCAATCGCGACCTGCGGGACGCGATTGAACGCCGAACGTTTCGTGAGGATCTCTTCTATCGGCTGCAGGTGTTCGAGGTTCGGATCGCGCCGTTACGCGAGCGCCATGACGACATTCTCCCGCTGGCGGAAGCGTTCCTCCGGGAGATAGCCCGGACCAGCGGTGGTCAGCCGGCTCGTCTGACACATGGTGCGCAGCAAGCGCTGCTCGCCCATTCGTGGCCGGGAAATGTGCGGGAGTTGCGCAACGCGCTGGAGCGGGGGGCGATCCTCTGCGAGGGCGACCTGATTGACTCGGAGCACCTCGTGCTTCAGGGCGCGCGCCGCTCGTGCGATCCGCCAATGACCGATCTGGGCACGGTCGAGCGCGAGATGATCGCGAACATCATGCGTCAGGAGCGATGGAACAAGGCGAAGTCTGCGCGACGTCTCGGAATAACGCGCACACAGCTGTACTACCGCTTGCGAAAGTACGGGCTCGAGAACTGATTGTCGGCCGGGGCGAGTCAGGAATCACAGGAGAACAGCGATGACGACCATGACGAGGACAGACACCATCAAGACAATCACGACACACTACATCGATGGAGGGTTCGTTGAATCCCACGGCCGCGAAGTCATGGATCTCGTCAGTCCGACCAACGGCCGGCTGCTCGGCCGTGTCACGCTGGCCGATGAGGAAGACGCGCGGCGCGCCATCTCCGCGGCCAAGCGAGCCTTCGTAACTTTCAGCCGGTCAACGAAGGAAGAGCGCGCGGACATCTTGCGCCGGCTGCACGAAGCAGTTTCGGCCCGCGTCGACGATCTGACGGCCGCGATGGTTCAGGAGTATGGAGGCGCCGTCACATTCGCCACGCTCATCGTGCAGGCGGGCGCAAGCGCCTTCGTGGCGGCCGAGAAGGCTCTCCAGGAGCTGCCGTTGACCCGGAGCTGGGGCAAGACGACGGTCACTCTGGAGCCAGTGGGCGTAGCCGGTCTGATTACACCTTGGAACGCGAACGCATTTTTCCTTTGCGCCAAGCTTGCCTCGGCCGTCGCTGCGGGTTGCACGGTCGTCATGAAGCCCAGCGAGCTGAGCTCGTTGCAGACGCAACAGTGGCTCGAGTGTGTGACTCGGGCAAAGCTGCCGAAGGGTCTTTGCAATGTCGTGGCCGGCCGCGGTGACGTCGTCGGGGCCGAGCTCGTACGGAATCCTGACGTGGCGAAGATCTCCTTCACGGGCTCTGTCGGCGTCGGCAAGTCAATCATGCGCGATGGCGCCGGGACGATGAAGCGCGTCACGCTCGAGCTGGGCGGCAAGTCGCCCAACATCCTCCTCGATGACGCCGTGCTCGACCAGGCGATCCCGACGGCCCTCGGCATCGCATTTCTCAATAGCGGTCAGGCGTGCGTCGCGGGGACGCGGCTGCTCGTCCCAAAGAGCCGACTCGACGCGGTCAAGCAGGCAATCGTGGACGCCATGCCGGCCTTTCCGGTCGGCGATCCCGCCAATCCAAAGACCGCCGTCGGGCCAATGGTGACCGAAAAGCAGTACGACCGCGTGCAATCTTACATCCGCAAGGGCATCGAAGAAGGCGCGGAAGTGCTCGTCGGCGGCGAGGGCCATCCACTCAGCCTCGAGGCAGGGTGCTTCGTGAAGCCCACGGTGTTTGTCAATGTGACAAACGACATGACCATCGCCCGGGAAGAGATTTTCGGCCCCGTCCTGTGCGTGATCGCCTATGACACCGAGGAGGATGCGATCCGGATTGCGAACGACACGAGTTTCGGCCTTCACGCCTACGTAAGCGGCACCGATGTCCAACGGGCGCGGCGTGTCGCGTCCCAGCTCCTCGCCGGACGCGTCGCGATCAACGGCATGCTCGACGACCAGCAGGCGCCGTTCGGCGGATTCAAGCACTCAGGTGTCGGCCGCGAATTCGGTACGTTCGGGATCGAGGCGTTCCTCGAACCGAGGGCCATCCTGGAGTAACCATCATGAGTACATCCACAGCGACAGGCCAATTGAAGGACAGCAAGCAACCGAAGCCGCTGCCGGCCCCGAACAGCGACTTCTATCAATTCGCTGAGACGCTGCCCGCTGAGGAGCTGGCAGTTCTGAAACGGGTGCGCGCGTTCATGGAGAAGAACGTCGCGCCCATCATCACGAAATACTGGGTCGAAGATTCCTTTCCGTTTGAACTAATCCCGGCGATCAAGGAACTCAACATCGGGGGGGTCGGAATCGAGGGCTACGGCTGTCCAGGCGGCAGCCCGCTGTTGGTTGGCCTGTTGGCGATGGAGCTGGCGCGTTTCGACGCCTCGATCGCGACGTTCGTCGGCGTCCACACCGGTCTGGCGATGGGTTCCATCTACATGGGCGGCTCCGAAGAGCAGAAGCAGAAGTGGCTGCCGCCGATGGCTCGATGGGAAACGATCGGCTGTTTCGGGTTGACCGAGCCGTCGGTCGGCTCCGGAGCGTCCGGC
>DASZFS010000589.1:0-9596 GCA_035939575.1 Vicinamibacterales bacterium
CATCACCGTCCAGCGCTGGGCGTGGAGCGAATCAGCGGACTCGCCGCCTGTGCACAGGTACACCTATCCCCGGCGCGAGCTCACCGGCGAGGCATTCGACTACTTCAATGGGCTGCCGGAGTCGCTGCCCTACGTGGCGAAGTTCGGCTCGTTGACGTTCGGAGGATCGGGCATTACCGTCCATCCGAGCGTCGCGCCGGCCCGGTGGTCGGCGCTCGGGATAACGCCAACCGAGGAGTGGGTCAACCGCGACGACTCGGCGGAATACGGCTTCACGTTGTCCGGCGATTACTCCCACAAGTACCTCGTCAGCCAGAACGGCCAGACGCAGGAGACCGACTGGCAGAAAGTCGACGAGACCATGTTCGAGAATCACGTCGACGACCTCGGCATGGACCTCGTCGCCAAGCCGGTCGGCGCGTTCGAGGACGAGAAGATTACCAATCCGACGCCGGCCGGCCTTGCCTTTGTCGGCAACCCCCAGTACGGGCAATGGCAGGCTGACAATCGCGGCTCGTCGTTCTGGGTCTGGTACGGCCAGTACCGGCTGTTCAGCGACCTGCTCGGCGCACGCGGGCAGCCGTACTTGTACCGCCGCGACGAGTGGGACACATGGTCCACGCGATATCGCGGGCAGCCCTACTACGGAGAGGACAAGGACAAACAAGAGCGCTACGGCACGCACGGCTACGTCGTCGGGTCAAGCAATCGGTGGGCGTCGTCCATTCCCGAGATGCGGCGCGTGGCCGTACGGCATGGCAGTGACGCCGGCGCCGGGCGTGGCGGCGGCTTTCATCGGGCCGGAAAATGAGGATTAAGGATCATTATGGTGCGTCTCGGCATTACGGCCGCCTACGTGGCGATCGTCCTCTTCTTCATGCTGGCGGGGCGGCTGGCCAGCGACCTGCTGTCCGGATCCAAGCGGGGCGACCACCATGCCACGCTGGCAGTCAGTCTGCGTCACGGCGGCCTGTATCTGGCCATCGCGATCGCCATGACGGCGGCGCTGCAGGGGAATGCGAATGGATTCGTCTCGGACATGCTCGAAGTGCTGCGCGACGGCGCGGTGATCGTGATCGCGCTCATCGCCGCACAGAAGCTCAACCACTGGTGCATCATTCCGGGCGTCGACAACGATCGGGCCGTGGCCGAGGGCAATACCGCGGTCGCGTTCACTGAATTCGGCAGTTACATCGCCACGGGAATGATCGCGTCGGCCTCGTTCGGTGGAGGCGAGGGCAGCTGGATGACGGCGATCGCGTTCTTCGCGCTGGGGCAGCTCGTCCTGATAGCCGGCTTCTGGGCTCAGGAGCTGCTCCTCCCCGGGTCGTTCGTTGATGGTGTGATTCGCGGGCGGGAGGGGGCCGGCGTCGCCGTGGCCGGCGTGCTCATCGCGCTCGGCGTCATCCTGCGGGCCAGCATCGCGGGCCCGTTCCTGGGGTGGGGCGCGAGCCTGCGGGCCCTCGCGGCGTATGCGGTCGGCGGGATCGCGTTCCTCGTCGCATTCCAGGAGATCTTCGCGTACGTGTTCGTCAAGCGCCGTCATGTCGAGGACCAGTATCACAGCGTCGGCACGTCCTCTGTCGTGGCGTGTGGCCAGATCGCCATCGCGCTCGTGATCTCCTCGCTGCTGTAGGAGTCTTTCCATGCCGCCTGGCGTCACGCTCTCGAAGCGCACCTCCAATACCGCGATGGCGATCCTGGCGCTGACCATGTTCGTCACCGGCTTCACGGGCTTCGTGTTCGAGTGCATCCTCTCGACCGTCGCGACCTACGTGCTCGGCAACAGCGTCGAGCAGTTCTCCATCACCATCGGCCTCATGCTGGCGTGCATGGGGCTCGGGAGCTTCGCGCAGCAGTATGTGAAGGCGACACGGCCGGTCCTGCCGTTTGTCGGCGTCGAGCTCCTGCTCGTCACCATCGGCGGGTTCGCGCCCGTGGCGATGTACGCGGCATTCGGGTTCTTCGAGCACCATTTCCAATTGATCCAGTACGCGATCGCCGGCGGCATCGGGTTCCTGATCGGCAGCGAAGTCCCCTTCGCAACGCGCATCAACGAGGACTTCCGCGGCGTCCCGCTGCCGAACAATCTCGCGTCGATCTTTCTCTGGGATTACCTCGGCGGCTTCATCGGGGCGGTCATCTTCACCAAGTTCCTCATGCCGAAGGTGCCCCTGACCGAAATGAGCTTCCTGCTCGGTGCGGTCATGCTGCTCATCGCGCTCCTGAACTACCTGTACTTCATGGACGCGAAGCGGGTGGCGCATTACGCCGTCTTTGCGGTCGTCGCGGTTGCGCTCGCGTACGGATACAGCCAGAACCGACGTTGGAACGTGGCGCTCGAGCAACGGCTGTACGCCGACCGCATCATCTACGCGACCACCTCGCCGTACCAGCGCATCGTGCTGCAGCACAACGACGTGAAAAACGAGTATCGCCTGACGCTCAACGGGGGCCTGCAGTTCAGCTCGCTCGATGAGGCGCGGTACCACGAGTTTCTCGTGCATGTCCCGATGCTGTTCGCGCGGGGGCGCGTCCGCGTGCTCGTCCTCGGCGGCGGCGACGGTCTCGGGCTTCGCGAGATCCTGAAGTACCCCAACGTCGAGAGCGTCACGCTCGTCGATCTCGATCCGGCGATGACCCGGTTTGCGGCGACGCACCCGGTGATGACGGCGTTGAACCACCACTCGTTCGCGGACGCGCGGGTCGGCGTCGTGGGATCGGCCGGGGTCGCCGCCGGGCCGCGGTATCTGGTGACCGGCGAGGAGCTGCACCAGCATGCCAGGCATGTTCAGCCCGAAGGCGTGGCCGTCGCGGAGGTCAGCGTCATCAACATCGACGCCGACAGGTTCCTCGGCGAGGTCGAGGAGGTCTTTGACGTCGTCATCGTCGACTTCCCCGATCCGAGGAGCATCGAGCTGTGCAAGCTGTACTCGAAGGAGTTCTATCTGAAGCTCCGGCGCGTGCTGTCAGCCCATGGCGTCGCCGCCATCCAGAGCACCTCGGTGTACTACAGCCGTGAAGCCTACCTGATGGTGGGCCGCACGCTCGAGGACGCCGGGTTCTCGGTGCTGCGCTATCACCATGAGGTGCCCTCATTCGGTGATTGGGGCTGGCACCTGGTGTGGAAGGACGAGCGACCGGTGGAGCAGATGAAGCAAGATCTGCATGCCGTGCGCGCGCTCGAGGTCAGTACTGAATACCTGACGCCAGAGCTCCTGGCGGCGTCCACCGACTTCGGGAAAAGCGCGCTCAACGCGGCCGATCACCACATCAATACGCTGATGGAGCCGCGCCTGCTCGATGTTTATCTGAAGAGCTGGGTGGTTGATTGACGGCCTTGACCGGCCGCGCCTTCCGCGCCGATGACGTGGGTATGCTGCTGACAGATGAGGTCTATGCTCGCATCCTTATAGAAGTTGCCCATCGCGTAGCCGCAGAGCAGTGAGAAGTCGCGCGACGAGGCGAGCTTGTTCCACAGCATCTCCAGCTGGACGGCTGCAACCGATCGATCGTCTTTCCAGAGTAGATCGACCATTTCACCATACGCGCGGATCGTGCGGTCCTTGCGGCCACGCAGGCGCTCGATGGCCTGGCTGGCGCTCTCTTTGAATAACTCGGCGTCCGGGACGCCGCGCACCATGAACGTCGACATCAGCTCGCGAGCGTCGAGCAGCAGCAGGTCGCCAGTGACCTGCAGGCGCCTTACGTCGAGATTCCGCACGCCGAGCTCTTCAACGATGCCGGAGCGATGCTCGCTGGTTCCGATGACCAGCGCCGGCTGCCCCGTCGCGAGACCCTCACCGAGGAATTCCGCGACAATTCTGCACAGGGACGCCTTGTTCTCGTAGAAACGAACAGCGTGGAAAGTGCCGGCATCGCGCGGCGTATCGGTCCTGGCTCTCACCATTGCTGACAATCTCCCGGTTCATCTTGCCTTCGACACAACAGTTAGCACGAGGCGTGCCACACCGGACCTGCTGCTCAGCTCGACCAGTGCGCCGGTGACGGCCGCACAGTGGTGGCCGATCGTTCGGTGCCAGCTCGGCTTGGATGTATCATCGACCTCTTGCTCGTGAGTGCACGCTACTTGTCATCAGGATGCTGACGTGACGATTGCCGCGACGGAAAACTACGCGACCATCCTGTCTCAACGCGTCGAAGCAGAGCGCCTGACGCTGGCAGGACGCTGGCTCGGGCGTCTGAGGGAGCTGTTGACCGTCGAGGCCAACGAAGTTTTTCCTTCCGATCGGCTTCTGGATCACATCCCGGCGCTGATTGCGGAAATCGCCACCTACCTGCGTGCGCCTGCCGACGAAGAGATCGCGGCAAATGCTGCGGTGATCGACAAAGCACGGGAACTCGGGGCGCTGCGGCACGAGCAGCGCGCTTCGGTCCACCAGCTGCTCCGGGAATACGAGTTTCTCGGCGACATCCTCGAGACGTTCCTCATCGACGAAACGGTCCGCCTCAGCCTGGAGCCGTCAGCGAGCGAATGCTTCGCCGTCCTTCGGCGTTTGACGCACTCCATTGCCACGCTGATGCGCACGACGGTCGATACATTCGTCAGCGAATACACGACGACGATTCAGACACAGAGCGAGCGGATTCGGGCGTTCAATCGCGCCGCCAGCCACGAGCTCCGCTCGCCGATTGGCACCATCCTGTTTGCGGCGAGCGTCCTCGAAAAAGACCGTATTCGCTTGAGCCAGGACGGCGAGCGTATGGGAAAGATTGCGACGACGGTCCGTTCAAACGCGGAACGTCTGGTCTGGCTCGTGGAGAACCTTCAGCGGATTGCCCGGCTCAGCGAGCCGTTGGACGTCCCGAGCCAGCAGCGAACTGAGGTCGAGACGATCACGACTGAGGTTGCCCGCCAACTGGAAGACATGGCCAACGGCCGCGGTGTGTCGATCCGGGTGGCGCCCGGGCTGCCGACGATTGTGGTTGACGCGGCGCGGTTGGAACTCGTGCTGTTGAACCTCGTCTCGAACGGGATCAAATACAGCGACTCCCGTCAGACGGAATCGTTCGTCGAGATTGCGCCGTCGGTCGGGGCCGAGGGCGACTCGAACATGTGCACGATCGTCGTGCGCGACAATGGGATTGGGATTCCGGAGGCAGATCAGAGTGCGGTGTTCGAGCGCTTCTTCCGCGCGCACTCGCAGCTCGATGAGGAACTCGGCGTGACCGGAACCGGTCTTGGACTGGCCATCGTCGCCGACTGTGTGGAGGCGCTCGGCGGTTCGATCCGGTGCGAGTCTTCACCAGGCCACGGCACCGCGTTCCATATCACTCTCCCTCGCGGGGCATGAGCCATGAAGCGAACGTTCGTCAGGCGGTGATGATTCGCTGCCGCCTCACGTGCTTTGGCCTCGCGGTCGTCCTCATACTCTTGCTGCTGACGAGCGGCAAGTTTCGCGCGTTCGCACAACAGAATCCCGGGAACTGGGGTCTATCGCGGATCGATCGGCCGGACCCGGGCCAGGCCCGAACGGCCGACGAGCGTCGGCACGGGGCGGACGGAACCGGAGTCAACATCTACATCATTGACCTGGGAGTACTCAGGGGGCATCCGGACTTCTGTTGCGACGCGCGCGGGCAGAGTCGAGTGACATGGGTCGGCGCGTTTTGCTGGGGAGCTACGCCGCGCACAGCGGACCCCGTGACAGGAACGCCGTACCCGGAGACCGTGGCACATGACGGCTACGACGGTCACGGAACGCACAACGCGAGCTTTGCAGCGGGAAAGTACTCCGGCGCCGCGACTCGGGCGAAGATCTACTCGTTGCGGGTACAGGGGACCGAAGGTGGGGACTGTGCAACTGAGCAGGGTATCGTCAACGCGGTGAACTGGATTGCCGCGAACAATGGGCCTACGCGCGCGGTCGTGAACCTCAGCCTTCGCGCGTCATCCGACGTGGCTCATGCCGCGATTCACAACGCGATCAACCCCGCTGCTGGCTTCGGCTTGACGTTCACGCTCACGGGGAACACCGGCGGGCCCGTTGACCAGGTGTGGGGCAACACCATCCCGAGCGAGGCGCTCGTGGTCGCGGGCACGGACAGTCAGGACAAGCCGATTGCCGACGTGGAACGCCACCCCTACGGTCCGCTTCTGGCCCTGTTCGCGCCTGCCAAGGGGCTCTGTGGCGCGTCACTCGGAGAGGCGTTCAATTTCAGCATCCCGTGTGCCGCCGGCGCCCGGTACTCGGTTCCCGAGGTTGCCGTCTGCCCCAAGCCTTGCCTGCATCCTGCCCCAGGCGATTCGTTCGCGGCGCCGATGGCGGCGGGCGTGGCGGCCGTCTATCTTCAGCAGCACAAGAGCGCGACACCGGCGCAGGTGCGCGACGCGCTGCGCGCGCGCGCAGCGCACAACAGAGTCACCAATCCAGGAACCTCCGACAATCTCCTGCTGCAGAAGACGCGGGGCCCGGGCGGCCGTGGCGAGGCTGGCGGCAGCAAACGAGCCTGATACTATTCGCGGATATGCGAACAGCGGTAAGACTCCCGGCGGCCGTCGTGGCGTTGAGTCTCTGCCCCATGGCCTTTGCGCAATCCGCCGATCCCTATCTCGCGCGTGCTCAGGCGCTTCACCGCGCGGTGCCGATGATCGACACGCACAACGACCTCCCCGAGGTGCTCCGCGAGCGGGCCCAGAACGATCTGACACGGATGGATCCGGACCGCCCGCTCCAGAACGTCGACACGGACATACCGCGGTTGAAGGAAGGTCTGGTCGGCGGCCAGTTCTGGGCGGCCTACGTGCCGGCGTCGTTCGTCGATAAGGGCGGGGCCACCTATGCCCTCGAGCAGATCGACGTCATCCGCCGCATGGTCGCCCGCTCTCCCTCGCTCGGATGGGCCACCACCGCCGACGACATCGTCCGCGTCCACGGGCAGGGCAAGATTGCCTCGCTGATTGGCATCGAGGGAGGCTACGCGATCGAGAATTCACTCGCCAATCTCCGCATGTTCTACGAGCTGGGCGTCCGCTACATGACGCTGACGCACGGCGGCAACACCGCGTGGGCCGATGCGGCCTCAGAGGCGCCGAAGCACGGCGGCCTCACGCCATTCGGCCGGGAAGTCGTGCGGGAAATGAATCGCCTCGGCATGATGGTCGACCTCTCACACGTGTCCGACGGGACGATGCGCGACGCGATCCGGGTCTCGGAGGCGCCCGTGATCTTCAGCCATTCATCGGCACGCGCTGTTGCCGATCACGTGCGGAACGTGCCGGACGATATTCTGGCGCTCACGGCGAAGACCGGTGGGATCGTCATGGTGAATGTCTTTCCCGGCTTCGTCAATCGGGCCGCCGCCAAACAGGCAGCCGGCTTCCTCGACAAGGAGCGGGAGTACGGCGCCAGGTATCCCGACGACCCGAACCGGGCATCGACCGAGTATCTGGCCTGGCTCGACAAGACGATGGCGGAGATGGAGCCAGGGACACTGGCGGAAGTCGCGGACCACATCGACCACATCGTGAAGGTCGCGGGGATTGATCATGTCGGCTACGGCGCGGACTTCGGGTCGCTCACCAATCATCCGAAGGGGCTCGAAGACGTCTCTCGTTACCCCTACCTGACGGCGGAGCTCCTTCGGCGGGGTTACACCGACGAGCAGGTGAAGAAGATCATCGGCGGGAATTTTCTGCGGGTGATGCGGCAGGTGGCACGGGTGTCGCGGCGGCTCAAGCGGCAGCGGCCGCCGAGCACCGCGCGCATCGAGGACCTCGACAAGATGACCAAATGACGCGGCCGCTCAAGGCCGCGCCGCGGAGGTAGATGTGGACGCGGGCGCTGCCGCAAGTGGCAGCCGCTGATAGATTCCGCCGAGCGGTTTCTGATTCACGCCCGGCTTCGAATAGTCGCATACGCCGTTGGGAAAGATCGCCCTGAGCCGCTGCATCTCTTCTGCCGTGAACGGGGTCTTGTACTCTGTCGCGTCGATTGACTTGAGCTGACACTTCAGCACGTCGTCAGCGAGCGGCGCGCCTGCCACGAGGCGCGGTGTCGAGTGCGGCGGGAAGAGCGACGCACACGTACCGGAACCCGTCAGACTCAGCGGCTCGGCGATCTTCGTGCCGTCCGCAGTCCAGCACGCGTCGACGGCGGCAGCCGGCTTCGCGCGCACGACCTTGTCGATGGCCGGACCGGTCGACGGATCCTTCGCCAGCGCGTCCAGCCATTGGCTCATCGTGTCGATGGCGAGGCCCGTCACCACGGCGCCAAGATTCGCGCCGCCGCCGTTCGGGTAGATCCAGATCACCTGGTTGTCGACGCGGCCGTACGCCTTGCGCAGCCGCTCGCGGAACGTGAAGTCGCGATCGAATGTGTGAATATCACCCAGCGGGTCGTTGTAGCTGCGGTAGTGGAGAATGGGCAACGAGCCGAGTCCCCCGGCCGCCGAATCGAGGCGGCCCGCGACGTAGGCCATCCGCACGGATTCCGGGTCCGCCACCGTCCGGTCCGCGCGGGGGTGGCCGTCGTTGTCGAACCCGCCGATCTTGCGGTCGAGGTCCAGGAATTCCGCTGGTGTGATGGCACCCGTGTTGAGCGCCTTCAGCCCGTACTGCACGCCGACGTTGTCGAGCGATCGACGCGCAAAGCCGGTCTTCGGGTCGCGCCCGAACGTCGCGACGTTCGTGTCCCACATCGTGCAGCGGGCGCCCTTCGGATTGGTCACCGGGTCGTACACCTGGTCTTTCGGAATCCCGCATCCCTGCGCGAAGTCAGCGACGATGACGTTGATGAAGCTGCGATCCCAGCTGGTGCACGTCCCGGGCGTGTAGCCCTCGACGGCGGTTTGCTTCTCCTTGGTCCACGTTGCTGCGTCGGTCTTGTAGTAGTTCATCAGCAGCCGGCAGTCGGTCACGCTGGGGCGCACGCTGATCGAATCCGCGAACGTCAGGCTGGGCAGCAAGCCGTCGATCAGGCCGGGGAAGTTCTGCGCGATCAGCAGCTGCTGAATCGATCCGCCGGACCCGCCGAATCCCATCGTCCACTTGGGTATGCCGTAGCGCTTGATGAAGTGCTCTTTGATCATCATCAGGGCTTCGCCAGACAACGCGTCGTTGCAATGCTGCTGCATCACGTTCTGCGTGGAGATCGCATGCGCGAAGCCGCGCGACACGGCGGCGTCGAAGATGGCCCCGACCGCCTGGTTTGTCCCCTGGTTGTAGTTGGTGCCGCAGCCGCCACCGAACGTCATCATGAACGCGCGATTCCACGCCGGCCCGGGCGTCCACGGCGACGTTGCAGCGCGCGACGGGTCGTCGAGGATGGCGATGCGATAGATCGCTCGATTGATCGTTCCCGATTCGACGCGGACGACGTAAGGGACCGTCCGGCCGTCGCTGGTCGTCGTCTGTGCCACGTCGGCGGGGCGGGGCTGAGCCGGGTCGAGCGGCTTGAAGGCGGCGGCGCCGCGCCCGCGACCGGTGGCCGCGACTGGTTCCGCGGACTTGTAGAAGTACTCGATCTTTGTCTGCGCGGAGCAGTCGGCGTCGAGCGGCTCCCCCAGACCCGACTGGACCGTGTTGCAGAGAAACGGCGTCAGGTGATCGCCGGAGACGATCGGGCCGGTGATCG
>DASZFS010000590.1:0-62896 GCA_035939575.1 Vicinamibacterales bacterium
TCGTGCCGCGGCGCTGACGTTGTAGTACGTGATCGGCGTGCCGTCGATCGGGCTGTACAACGTGAACGGCGCGTAGTCCGCGAACGTCTGCAGCGTGTTGTCGCGCCGCCGGAGGTTATGGAAGTCGCGGTGGTACCACCCACCCTGCACCGACACGCCCGGACGCAACTCCTGCTGGACGCTGACGGACGTCTCGACGTTGTACATCCGCTTGATGTTCGGGTCGAAGTTCGCCAGGCTGGCCACGCCGAAGCCTTTCGGCAACTGCGCGAGGTTGATTTCGCAGCCGGGTGACAGATACGTGCATCCGAGCTCCCCCTGAGGGACGCCGTCGCCGTTCAGGTCGGTCCATGAGACGCTCGCCGCGGTGAGCTGCAGCGGGTTGTAGCTTTCCGAGAACCCGGTGGTCCCCGCCTGCTCGTACCGGCCTATGCTGAACTTGGCGGCCGTCTTCTGGTTGCCGAACACGTCGTAGACAACGCCGCCGCGTGGCGAAACGGTGTTCCATGTCGGCATGTCGATGGGCCCGAACGTGCGCGCCGCGGTGAAGCGGCCGGCCGGCGAGGTCTCGACCGGGATGCCGGTCGCGAGGTGCTCGAACCTGGCGCCGTAGTTCACCGTCAAGCGCTTCAGCGTCCAGCTGTCCTGCGCGTACACGCCGACATCGGCGTGAACCTGGTCAAACCGCTCGACCGGCGAGTTCAGGATCGTTGCGGTCGTGGCGACCCCGCTCAGAAAGACGGCACGGATGTCGCCGTTGGCGGTATCCGTGCGGCGATACGAGCCCCACGTATCCTGAATGCCGACCTTCACGTTGTGCGTGCCGGTGATGTACGAGAGGGAGCCAGCCATCGCGTATCGATCGGGAAACCGTCCGTAGTCCTCGCCTCCATAGGAAAAGTTCCACACTGTCCCGAGCGCTGAATCAGACTTTTGAATTCCCGAATACCAGGCCGGCGTCCCGGGCGGTTGAGAGATGCCGGGCTGGTCGAGGATGGTGTAGCGCTCGATGTTCAGGGAGGCGCCACCTTCCACGAGCAAGTGGCTGGTGACGGTCGAGGACACCTTGACTTCGCCGGTGGTGTAAAGCGGGGAGGCCCAGACGCCTGAGGCTGTCGCGGGGTCGACACCGGCAACCATGTCCGAGCCGCGACTCTTGAGGAGCCGGTCATTGTAGGCCGACAGCTTCGTGTTCTGGCTGATCTGCCAGACGATCCGCGCCTGGAAGCTGTTGATTTTCTGCGGATCGACGCCGCGTTCTGTACTCGGCGTCGGCGCACGGTTGGGGAGCGCCGTGCCAGGAATTCCGACCAGCGCGTCGGCCGGGAGCGTGTTGAGATGGAATGCGCGCGCAGAGCCGAAGAACCACATCTTGTCCTTCTTGATCGGCCCGCCGAAGGAACCTTCGATGTTCCAGAGCCTTTCGATGCCGTCGGGCGTCTTCAGGCCGCGGGCCTTGAGGTCCGACGTCAGGTTGTCGGACTGGAAGCTCTGGTTCTGATAGCCGGAGAACACAGTGCCGCTGAACCTGTTTCCGCCGTCGCGCGGGATCATGTTGAGCCGGACGCCGCCGCCCGAGACGTCGGCAGAAGCGCCGCTCGTCGTATAGACCATTTCCTGGCTCATCGAGCTGTTGAAGTAGTTCTGCACGGCGCCGTCGCCGTCGAGCCCGTTGACAAGAAGACCGTCCACCTGCACCGTGGTCTGCGACGCGCCGAGCCCGTGTGTGGACATGTAGGTCTGCTGCATCGCGCGCGAGCCGCCCACGTCGGGAATGTTCAGCGACACGCCCGTGATCAGCTGACCCATGCCCTGGATCGTGCGGCCCGTCGGGATCGCGTCGAGCGCTTCGCGGTTGAGCACCTGCGCCTTGGTCGTGCTCTGGACGTCAACGGTAGGCGTCGCGCCTGTGACGGTGAGCGTTTCCTCGAGCGCGCCGACCTTCATCTCGCTGTTGATCGTCATCGTGAAGTCGGCGGGCAGCTCGATGTTCTCCCGCTTCACGATCGAGAATCCGGCCAGCGTGAAGGTGAGCGTATAAACGCCGGGCCTGAGATCGACGATGCGGTAGCTGCCGGTATTGTCGGTGACGGCGGAGCGCGTCTTCTCGATCAACACCGGACTTGCCGCCTCGACGGTGACGCCGGGCAGGACGGCGCCCGACGTGTCTCGGACGACGCCCGTTAGAGTGCTTTGAGCATGGGCCGCTGCAGGCGTGAGAACGAGGAGCCAGACCGCCAGACGTGCCCATCCGCGTGGGCTTCGCGCGACATGAGTAGACATTCCACGCATCCTTTCTTCGAAACGGTTCGCCGCCGAAAGGGGAACAATGCCTGGGCGCCGAAGAGTGCGTGGGACGACTACGAAATGATGGCTGGAGTATCCGACAGGCCGGCCCCGCCGTCTACTGGTTTTGATGGCCGACCGAGGCGAGCCGCGGACCTCGGGGTTGGCCGGTACGGCCCTGGCGGTGACATGACGGCCGAGTCAGGCGCAGCAGGCTCGGGTCTGTTCCTCGCGCTTGCCTCGGCGGACAGAGTCGCCCTCCTCGCGTTCTTGAACAGGATCTGATAACCGGTGTAACCTCTTTCCCCGGAAGGACATCGGTGATCAAATACCCCGCTATGCGAGCCACGCCTGCGCGTATGGCCGTCGCTCTCTTTTGCGTCCAGACCGTTTTGCTTGCGGGTGCTGGCGAGGACCGTTTTCCCGGCAGATCGTGGCAGCCGTTGTCGTCGCGGGAACGCGCAGGATGGTCGAAGGAGAAGCTCGCAGCCGCGCACGACTACGCCACCACCGACACGATTCACACATCGGCGGTCATGGTCGTCCAGCACGGCGCCGTTGTCGACCAGTGGGGAAACGTCGACAAGAAGATCGATGCGTACTCCGTGCGCAAGAGCCTGCTCAGTGCGTTGTACGGAATCTATTCCGCCGAGGGGGTCATCGACATCAATCAGACTCTCGAGCAGCTGGGTATCGACGATTCACCGAATCCGCTGACCAAGCAGGAAAAGCAGGCGCGGGTCGTCGATATTCTGCGTGCACGGTCCGGCGTGTATCACGCGGTGGACTTCGAGACCGAGTCGATGACCAGAGATCGCCCGCCACGCGGGAGCCATGTGCCCGGGACGTTCTGGTACTACAACAACTGGGACTTCAATGTTCTTGGCACCATCTTCGAGAAAAAGACGGGGCTGAAGATCGGCGACGCCTTCGATCGCCGCATTGCGAGACCAATCGGGATGCAGGATTTTCAGCCTGGCGATGTCTTCTACTTTGGAGGACCCGCCTCAATTCATCCCACGTATCACTTCGAGATGACCGCTCGAGATCTCGCCCGTTTCGGACTGCTCTATCTTCGCCGCGGACGATGGCACGACACGCAGATCATTCCGGAAGCCTGGGTGCACAAGAGCAGCCACGCTGATGAGATGGTGAAGTCCAATGGGGTCGATCTCGGCGGATACGAATATCTCTGGTGGGTCGACTACGGCGGCGTACATTTCCCTGAGGTCTCGCTGGCGGGAACCTTCTCCGCGCGCGGCTCCGGCGCTCACTATGTCATGGTCATCCCGACCCTCGACATGGTCGTCATTCATCGTACCGATAACGATCCTCCTGTGAGAGACGCGAAGACGGTAGCGGAAATCGCGAATCGTTCCTCGGTCGCCCAAGACAGAGCGCAGTTCGGACATCTGCTGAAACTGATTCTCGACGCCCAAGTGCATTAAGAGTCAGCCTGGCCTGCTGCGCTCGCCGGGGCCTGATTGCGCCGCGTGTAGATTCTGGCTTTGGCACCCCTCAGCGGATCCTGTTGCGCAACCTCTCTTGCTCCGGCGCAAAGCCTGCCTCGAGGAGGAGGCCAGTGTAGTTGGCGTTGTCCATACGAAGGTGACGGATGGCCTTATAGGCAGGGCTGTCATACCATGCCTTCGCAGCCTCCATGGAGGGCCACTCGCCTACAAACGCCCCCAAAACGTTTTCTCCTTCGAGGACTTCGAACGGCGTATACCCCGCGAGGAGCTTAATCGGGTGACCCTCGAGCGTGGGTCCGATTGAGGCCCAGTACTTTTCGAGTTGGGTTCGGTCCGAAACGCTGTGACAGATGTAAACCATATAGACGGGCATGGCGTGGCTCCTTGAGTTCGGTCCATGAGGAGCGTACGGTCTCCCCTGACGGGAGAGTCAACCCCGCGCGACCTTCTCGCCAGGCTCCGAACGGATGTTAGGCTTGCCTGATGAAGCGGGTGCCAATCGGCGAGTTCTCCCGAATGACTCACCTCAGCATCAAGACGCTCCGCCATTACCACGACGTCGACCTCCTCGCCCCCGACGCCATCGATCCCTCCACAGGGTATCGGTACTACGCCCTCTCGCAGATCCGCGCCGCACAGGTCATCCGTCGCCTCCGGGTACTGGGGGTGCCCGTCGACGAGGTCCGATCCATCCTCGCCGCGACCGATCCCGAAAGCCGGGGGCGCGTCATCAGCGCGCACCTCGAACGCCTCGAACGACAGCTCGAACAGACCACGGCCGCCGTTGCCTCTCTGCGCGCTCTCCTCGACTGTTCGAACGTGCCGCTCCAGATCGACCACCGCATCGTCCCCGACACCCACGCCCTCGCCATCTCCGAGCGCGTCCGCCACGAGGGCATCCTCTCCTGGTGGCGTGCCGCCTTCACTGAGATCCGCGACGCCATTCGCGCGCTCGGCGTCGAGCGGGAAGGACCCGCCGGCGGCCTCTACCACACCGAGCTATTCGCGCAGGAGGAAGGGGAGGCGACCGTCTTCATCCCGGTCCGAGAACCCACGCGAACGGTCGGCCGCGCAACGCCAATCGTCATCCCCGCCGCTGAGCTTGCCGTCACCCTGCATGCAGGCGCTCACGACGAAATCGACAGGACCTACGGTGCCCTCGGGGCCTACGTCCAGGAGCACGAGATCAGTATCGACGGACCCGTACGGGAGTTCTACCTCGTCGACCGCTTCCAGACCCACACCGCAGCTGAATGGCGGACCGAGATCGGATGGCCAATCTTCCAGGCGCGCGCACGCTAGTCTCCGACATCTATTGGACGAGGACCTGATCGAATCCGAGGCCCTTCAGGAAGGTCGTCAACGTGCCGCGGGCGTTGGTGGTCGCGGTCTTCAAGATACCCGCATCGAGCGCCGCCTGACGGACCTGGTGCTCCGCTTCACGCCGGACGTCGGACTCCAGGTTCGGGTCCGGCCGCGTGAAGAGGCCTGTCTCTCGCGCGTAGACGCGCGTGCGGTCGTTGTCGATTCGCGTCGTGAATATCTCGGCCGCCGGAATCGAGAGAACGACGCTGCGTCCGCTGATGTCAACCTGACCGTTCTGGACGCTGGCAAGGTCGACTCCGGCTGTGACCTCGCCATAAACGATCAGCAGGAGGCGATCTCCCGCTAGCAGCTTAGGGAGGTAGCTGCTCTCCTGGCCGCCCGAGACAATCTTGTCCATGCCGTAGACCACGGTCTCGAGGCGCTGGAGCTCGTGGATGTGGTGGATCACGGTTGGCCGGCTTATATCGATGCGAAGGCCCGATCCGCGGATGACCCAAAGGGCGACGGCAGACATTGCCGCGGCAAGCGCGAAGCCGACGAGGAAGCTCGGGATTCTCTTGATCATTGGGCTTCGATCTGTAGTTTCACTTCACCGAGATGCGCGAGCCTGCCACTCGATAGTCGTGATTGTACCGCTCAGCCCACGCAGGGACGTGTTCGGGGTCATATCCGCTGAACGAGCCCCTCGTCCGTGGCGCGCGAATTACGGACGAGCAACAACACGAGAATCGCTCCCGCAAACGGTATCAACCCCGCGACCAGCACAATCGGATCGAAGGAATGGGCGGCCGTGGCCTGCCGGGCGTCCGAGAAATGTCCGATCAGCTTGAAGGCGACGATGGTGCCGATGCCCGCCGCGGTCCCGCTCAGTCCGCTGACCGACGCGACCGAGTCGCGTTTGTAGAGGTCCGCCGGCAACACGTTAGCGATGGTCGAGAACGACGCATAGGAAAATGTGGCCAATGCAAAGAGCAACGTAATCAGATACAAGTCGGCCGTGAAAATGGTCGGGATGAGCAATGTCATGCCGAGACCACCGAAGACCACCAGCGCTTTTCGCGCACGGCCCACGGGCCAGCCGAGTCGAATCAGGTATCCGGACGCAGCGCCTCCGAAGAAGTTGCCGAGGTCGGCGGCGAGGAAGGGCACCCAGACGGCGAGCAGGCCGCCGGTAAGCGAAATGCCCTTGGCAACGAGGTAGATCGGGAACCAGTCGGTGACGAAGAACCAAACCGGATCCGTGAACGCCCTGGCGATGATGGTTCCCCACGTTTGCGGCAGCCTGAGCAGATCAAGCCAGCGGAGCCGCTCCGACTTCGTGGTCTCGCCCTCCCCCGCGTCGGCGAGGATCAACTGTCGCTCGCGTTCGCCGAGGCGCGGGTGCTCCTCGGGAGGGGCATAGACTCTCCGCCAGACCACCAGCCACACGAACCCGAGCACGCCCGGAATCACGAACGCCGCGCGCCACCCCCAGCGAAAGTACACCGGCAGGATCAGAAACGGCGCGACCGCTCCACCGATGGAGGACCCGCTGTCGTAGAGTGCCGTCGCGAGGGCGCGCTCGCGCTTGGGAAACCATTCGGACACGGCCTTGCTGGCACCGGGCCAGTTGGCCGACTCGCCGGCGCCCAGCAGAAAGCGGCAGACGGTAAAGCTGGTCAATCCGTTGGCAAGCGACGTCAGCACTGAGACGGTGGAGTACCACATCACGGCGATCGTCAGGCCGCGCCGCGTCCCGATGCGGTCAATCAGCCGGCCCCACAATGTCTGCCCGAGCGAGTACGTCACTCGAAAGGCGATGGCGATATTGGCGTAGTCCGCATTGGTCCAGCGGTAGTCCTGCTTCAGATAGGGCGCCAGGATCGAGAGCGTCTGGCGGTCGATGTAGTTGATCGCCGTCGACGCAAACAGAACCGCGCCAATCCACCAGCGGAGCGCAGGAATCGGACGGGCGTGTGATCCGGTCACCGAGATCCGGCCGCGGTATCAGCAGAAATCGTCGCGGGGTTGAGCAGCGCGGAGGAGTGTTTGTCGAGATACGCGGTCGTCGCCGGATGGTTTCGCAGGATTGACGCCGGCGCCATCGGCCGGATGTCGCCCTCCAGACAAAGCTTGACCGCCGGGGCCTTGCGCGCGTCCGGCACGACAGCAATGATCTGGTTGGCCTTGAGGACCTGACGAACCGACATCGAAATAGCCTGACGGGGAACCTCGGATAGATCCTTGAACCATCCCTCGCCGACCTGCTGATACCGGCACGCTTCGTCGAGATTCACGATCAGGAACGGCTCCTCGGTCTCGAAATCCGCCGGCGGATCGTTGAACGCCAGATGGCCGTTCTCCCCGATGCCGACAAAGGCGACGTCGACGGGGGCGGCGCCGAGCGCCGCGGCGGTGTCGGCGAGGACCTTGTCGAGATCCCGGTCGCCGTCGAGGAAATGAAAGCGAGTAATCCCGGTCTTGTCGATGAGGTGTTCGCGCAGGAATTTTCGAAAGCTGGCCGGATGGGATGACGGGAGGCCGACGTACTCGTCGAGGTGAAACATCTCCACCCGATGCCAACCGATGCCGTCCGCGCTGGTCAGATTCTGCAGGAAGTCGACTTGGGCCATGCCTGTTGCGGCGATGATGCGCGCCCGCCCGCGATCCTTGATCGCTCGACGGAGCGCAGTTGCGGCTTCTTCGGCTGCGGCTCTGCTCAGCGAGACCTTGTTTTCGAAGACCTTGATAATCACGCGATCTCCTCCGGTACCACGACGTGCCATGTAGATCGACGGGCACGTCGTCAATCATCCCGGGTTTCATCAGCCGCACCTGATCGGTGCGGTGTCGCGACTCCCCTGAGAGACGATCAGAGCTGCTTACCGCACTTCCTGCAGAACCTCGAATCCGCCGGGTTCACCGTACCGCAACTCGCACAAGCGCCGATCTGGGGCGACGAGCTCGGCTCGTCAGCCGATCCCATTGCGTTCTTGAAGTTCTTGATCGCGCTGCCAACACCCGCCCCAAGCTGGGGAAGGCGGTTAGCCCCGAAAATGACAATCACGATGACGAGGATGACGATCAGTTCTGGAAGTCCGACACGGCCCATGGCGATACTCCTCCGGTGCCTGACCGTCCAGAAGAAACAGTCTTATGAACGGAGGTACCAAGGCGATTGTACCTGCGGTCCATGAATACTGGGCTCGGATAGATCACGAGTACTCCCCCTTCGCCGATCCGCGTGGCAGCTGAAGCTCGCGTTCCACCGCGCGGCCGCGGACCGGACGTGCCTCGCGGGCTACAACATCCAGATGATGGGGCGGGCGCAGCAAACCGCCCGGCGGCGGTAAGATGAGCCGCTATGAAACAGCTGCATGCGGTCGGCTTCGTCGTGGCAGGGCTGGCGGTGACCGTCGTCGCGGCCCGCGCGCAGAGCGCCGCGCCGCCGCACGACACCTTCTATTTCATCGGCGAGATCAACAAGGCGTCGATCGTCATGCTCGCCGAGACCGGGATCGTCCCGCGGCCGCTGGCCTCGCGGATCGCCAAGGGCATTCGCACCGCGATCGACAGCCAGGCGGTTCCCGGGGCGCCGCGGCCGACCGACTACTTCGATTTCGAGCCGATGGTGATCGCCGCCGCCGGCCCCGACGCGTCCCGCATGCACACCGGGCGCAGCCGTCAGGACATCGAGTCCACCTACCAGCGCGGCTACGCGCGCGAGGCGTTGCTGGCCGACTTCGAGGCGCTCAACGAATCACGCACGAAGTTGCTGGCGCTCGCTGCCAGGCATCTCGAAACGATCGTGCCGGCTTACACGCTCGATGTGCAGGCGCAACCGACGTCCCTCGCGCACTACCTGTCGGCGACCGCGCAGGCGCTCGATCGCGACAGCGAGCGGCTGCGCGCATCGTACGCGCGCGTGAACCGCAGCCCGCTCGGGGCCGCCGCGCTGGCGACGTCGGGGTTCGCGCTCGATCGCGCTCGCCTCGCCGAGCTTCTCGGCTTCGACGGCGCGGTCGAGAACTCGTACGACGCGAACCACATGGCGTCGGTCGACTTCGCGACGGAGCTCGTGAGTGTGCTGGCGACCTCCGCGCTCCACCTCGGACAATTCAGCCAGGATCTGCTGATTCAGTACCACGAGCCGACGCCGTGGATCACGATCAAGGAGGGTGAGGGGCTGACGACGGCGAGCAGCATCATGCCGCAGAAGCGCAACCCGAACGTGATCACCGGGCTGCGCGAGGTGAGCAGCACCGTCGTCGGTGACGCCGGCCGCGTGTTCCTCCTCGCGCACAACACGTCGGTTGGCGATTACGACTATCGGCGGCAGGGCCCGGTCGTGGAAACCGCCGACCGCGCCCGAACCATGTACCGCGCGTTCAGCAGGGTCCGCGACAACCTGATCATCAATCCCGCGCGCGCGCTCGCCGAAGTCAACGCCGACTACTCGACGATGACGGAGGTCGCCGACATGCTGCTGCGCGAGTGCGACGTGCCGTTCCGCGTCGGCCATCACTTCGCCTCCGAGCTGACGACGTACGGGCGCGGGCACAACCTGGTGCCGAAGGACATTCCGTATCAGGAGGCCGTGCGGATCTACAGGGAGGTAACGGGGGAGAAGCTCCCGCTCACAGCGGCGCAGCTGCAGCACGCTTTCGATCCGACGTACATCGTCCTCAGCCGCCGGGGGCTCGGCGGATCGCAGCCGGACGAAGTGAAGCGGATGCTGTCGGAAGGGGAGACGCGGCTCGCGGCGGACGTCGAGTGGGTCGGCGCGCAGCACCGGCGGCTGGCGGCGGCGCAGAGCGCGCTCGATCGCGCGTTCGCGGCGCTAATTGCCGGCGCGTGACAAAACTACAACTCATTTCGGTTCTTGTCGACCAACCGGTCAAACGCCAGGCCGCTCGAGGCCTCACCACGGCCGGTTTGCTTTTGCACGCGCAACCAGGTGTACACCTGCCCTTGCGTCCAGCGTGAGCGCGTGTAGTACTGCGTGAGGCGGGTGCCCGCTCGGGGCACTTCTTCTTCGTGCAGAAAATAAGTCCGCGCTACAGCGAGATCAAGCCCCTGGCGGAGGAGAGCTGTCAATGGTTGCACCTTCTGAGCAGGGTCTGGATCGCCGGCCAGAATGCGAGGCATGGCCGCGCGCTGCAATTGAATCTCGCGATTGTTGCCAGGAATGTGTACGGGAATGAAGGGAATCCAGTTTTCCGGCACGGAGTTCATCGCCTCGTAGCGAGCGGCGGCAGCCATGGCAGGAGGAGCTCCGCCTCCGGGAATCAGTGCCTGAAGGAAATTGACGGTTTGTTTCGCGACCTCGCTACCCGGTCGGCTGATTCCGCTCGCAAGTTGCACTGACTTCTCCACTCCCCATGCCATGTCGGCCACCTCGTCGCGAACAAGAAAAACCTCCTCCTGAGTCGGGCCGGGCTGGGCCGAGGCCAGGGTCGGCAGCAGGAGCAACGTCGTGTCGGCGGAGCTGCTGCCTGCCGGGGCGTTGCGAACGTTGATCGTGAACATGCTCCAACGTCCCCATGCGTGGTCCGTGCCCTGATCGGCTGCTTCAATCCAGAGTCGCTCGCCGAACACATTGGTTACAGCCAACCCCCGTACCAGAGCGAGCGCGCCGGACGGCAGAGTGCAGGGAATCACAAACCAGTCATTGGAGTAGACGAGGGCGAACTCCATGAAAAGCAGCTTCGCAAGGTCCGTCGTGCTGGCGTCGATGTCGCCGAAATTGGTGGAGTGATCCTCAAACGCCCACCAGCGGGTATTGGGCATCCCGGAGAAAGAGACTGGAACGGGAATGGTGGTGACGGGCGCGTCCGCAGGAAGTCCGGTCGCCGTAGAGCCGGGGACAGTGCCGAGGGTCGCAACGCCTGGATTGAGGTCAAGGCTGTACCAATCGAGGCGTCCGGAGGAATAGTCCTCCGCCACATAAACCTTCTCGGTTCCGTCAGGCATAGGTGCGGAAGCTGCAAACTGATAGTCGAGGTGGTCGGGCACCCAGGCGTCATCCTGATCTGAAGTGGGCTCTGTCAGGAATCTGGCGGCCCACGTCAGGAATCGCTGCGCCCGGTCATCGATGGGGTGATGGTGGATGGGCAACACGGCCGCAACCCCGTCGTATGCGTGATGCGAGGGGTCCGCCAGTAGATATTCCAGCAAAGCGCCTCCATCCATTGCGCGGCCAGCCAGCGCCTGAAACGTGTCCCGTGCTTCGGGATGCGAGCACACGTCGACCTGCTGGCGCTGCGTGGGATCGGGTTTCGCAATCGGGTAAACCTTCTGGAAGGCGTCCCGGTAGTCCGCCACATCTGCCATGAGCGCGAACCACTGCCGCGCCATCACCAGCCGCAGGTCGAGCGCGAGGATGCGCTGTTGCCGGTGAAGAGGAACCGGGCGGCGCTCGACTTTCGTTTCGAGCGGGATCGACGAGTCGAAGAGTTGGGCCGCGCCGCCCGCTGGACGGTACTTTGTCAGGCGCGTCGTGCCCAGCAACAGCTTGGCGAACACCGGCGAGCCCGCGTCGCTGCCGCGAAACTCACCCATCTGCCATTGCCTGGTGAGCATCCACAGGGCGTCGCGAACCTCGGCGTGCAATGCGCGGTCGAAATGCTGAGAGCGCGGGCGGGCCTCCAGACGATCCCACGTCGTGATCGACGGAAACAGACGCTTGCTCAGGGCGCCCTTGATATCGCCGATCGCAAGTTGGCTAGGCATGAGGCTCTCCTTGCAGTACTTCCATCACGCCGTTCGCGGCTGTCAGCGCGGTCGCAATGGTCACTCCGTAAGAGGTGCTGGCGGTGACGGTCGCGGGGAGAAAACGCGAATAGACGGTCGGGTCGAGAAACGCAGGTTCAACCGCGCGCTTCTTCGCCAGGTCGAGAGTCTCGTTCAATGCGCCGACCAGATCGGTCCACTGCCAGGACCCGCTATTGGAAGCGGAAACCACCAGCAGCAGAGACTGGGGCGGTTCATTGTCCGGACGAGCGTAGTTGAAGGTGATGGCCGTGTCGCGTCTAGTTGCGGGGATGACTTCCGTCCACGCATCGACCAGAAGCCCGCACTGGCGCGCGGCGGGGTTGAACGGCTGCGAGTACAGGGCGGTGTAAAGCAGGCGATCGCTGTCGATCACATACGTGTCGGGATATTGGAGCGCGAGCCAGGGTGCGCCGGCAGCGAACGGAAGTTGAATGGGAGTGAGCGTTGGCGGCGTCAGCCCAAACGCCGAAGCCAGCATCAGAGCCGACTCCCAGTAGCGAAGAGGCTGGCGAACGCGCGCCGCACCGTACAACCATTCATCGACTGGAAAGTCGATCTTCAGAGTCGTCTTGAGGTACGTGAACAGGTCGCCCGAGGTGGATGCACTGATCGCATTGGCCCACTCCGCGCCTTGCGCCGCAGAAACCGTGAACTCCGGAATAATCTGGAAATCGTCGCCCAGGAGCGCCTTGGCCGCGGCCGTGAGCGCACTCACCCGGCCCATCGCAGACGCGGCGGCGGTCGCATCGGCAAGATGTCCGTTGACAGAGGCAATGCGGGTCTTCGCAACCGCCAGCTGGCTGGTCAGCGCGCGCGAGATGTCCTGGGTAATCGTGATCGCACGATCCCCCATCGGCGAAACGTCAAACGGCTGGGTGTCGAATTCGGCGGTGGAGATCGCCATTGTGGTCGAGAGAAGGGTGGCGAAGTCATTGCCGGCACTGTTTTGGATCGCCTGAAATTGCGTGAGACGATTCTGCAAGGCCGTTCCCCTCGCAGGCAACGCTGCGCGCTCCAGCGCGGGAGTTGCAAGCGGAGGATCGAGCTTCGAGCTCACCATCAGTTCCGCGGCTCGCAGCGCGGCGAAGCGATCGGCATCGCTCGTAGCGATAGGAAGCAGATCGTAGTCGGCCAGCGCCTTCGCAAAATCGGTCAGCTTCTGCGTCCAACGTGTGACCAAATCGGCGATCTGGGTGAGAAGGTCCGTAAACGCATCGTGCAACCAGGCATAGAGGAAGCCCCAGCCCGACGATGGCAAGCTCGAGCGGGCACCCCGCGCGAGCAACGCCACAGCGTCGGCGAGGAACCCGTCCACATGAGCGATGATCTGGGCGCGATTCGCGGTGGTGTCAGCCAGCAACGGTGCCACTTTCGTGTTGACGAACAGGTCGATATCGCCGGCTAACGTCGTGAGACTCGCCAGCGGAGCCGTGATGCGGCCCGCGTCGACAAAAACGGAGGAGTTATCCTGCTGGCTGGCGTCATTGGCTCGAAGAACGTCGCTCGCCCGCAGCGCGCGAGACTGCGTCAGCAGCGAGCGTAGGTTGCGCAACAGCGGCCCGCTTTCATAGACACTGAACGTTCCAGGGGGAGCGGCCATGTACTGAATCTGCACGGCGGCGTCCGGCCTTGGGCTCCAGTGCGTCACGACATGGCGGTGAATGCGGTCGTCAATCTCCGCCATCGCCTGTACGTTGTCGGGCTTCAACAGATACAAAGCGTCGATAGGACGAAGTCCGAGGTCCCCGAGGCTGAGCGTATGCTGCTGCTTCGCGGCGGTGATCGGGTCGGTCCAGGTGACCGTGCAGGCAATCTGACCGAGGGACGGCAGCATCGTGCTCAGCCAGTCATCCATGGCCGGCTCCGCCTGCGCCCTCGGCGTCGCGTCCGCCGGCGCGGCAAGTCCCGGACGAAACTGGATTCCGAAGCGATGGGTGAGGCCAATGCCGGGAGGAGCAGTGTCAACGATTCCGGGCTCGGGCGGGAAATTGCCCGTGGTGTAAGCGGCCATCGTGCTGGCGACGCGGTCGTAGTTGCCTTGAACGGCTTGATACACGCCTTCGGCCAGCGCCAGATCCGCGATGGCGTCGTAGGCATTGCGCAGCGCGTCGGCCTCGGCATTGAGAGCAGCCTGTTCTGCTGGCGTTGCGGCGGGTAGACCTGCAACTCCCCACGGATAGGCGGTGACATTGCTCTTCGTGATCTGGTCGACGAGCTTTTTGCCATCGAGCACATTGCGGGCTTCGATCGCCTCGATCGGCACGCTGGGTCCGGTCTGGGTGGAAACCAGCGCATCGGCGACGAGCGGAAACTGCTTCCGAAGCGGGTAGATGAATTTATCCACTTCCGCCAGCGTGTGGTCGTCGTGCAGGCCAAGCTCGAATTGGTATCCAAGCAGCGCCCCGAGGCTCTGACCATTTCGTATGCCTTCGATGAGAGCGAGCGCGACACGCACGCGGTCGGACGAGAGATTGACGGAAAGCTCTCCGGAGTTGGCGCCACCGGACTGGGCAGCTAGAAATCCCGCACGCAGCACGGCAGCGGCATCGGCGTGTGGAATGGATGGAGCATGAATGAAACCGCCGTTTTCCTGGTCAGACATCAGCGGAGCGGTCCCGGGAAATTGCTTGGCAACATCCGCCGGAATCCGGGCCGGCACAAGCTGATCGGTGGAAGGATGCAGATCTTCGACCCAGGCGTAAGCACCGAGGTAGAGCCCGCTTTCCACCTGCTTCCCTGCCCTCGCCGCGCGTAGCGCCTGGATGTGCTGATTGACCAGCCCCAACAGCCATGCGTCATAACGATAGGAGCAGGTGTCGATGTGCTCGGCAAACACGCGCTCCAGCTTTGCCGTGGGGGCGTTGACCAGCACCTGCAGCGCGTTGAGCTGCGCAGCAAAACTCGCGGCTTCCGGCGCAATGAATAGTTGCTGGCTGATGTAGTCGCTCACCAGCAGGGCAGGACTTCCCGTGATTCGGCTCTCGGTCTTGTAAAGCGCGCCGAAACGGCTCTCGGTCGTGCCCGGCGCCTCGGCCACGTGCACGAACGTGGGCTCGGTGCGCATGGCGAGCGATTCCGGAGCGGAGAGCAATCCCGCGCTACGGTGGAAGTTGTAACTCGTGTTGTAGTAACCGAGCATCAGAGCATGTCGCAGTAACAGGTAAAGGAGCGCCTGCGGGCTCTGATTGTTGGTGAAGCCGCTCTCGTCACGCAGAACATCCAGCGACTGGCTGGCTGCATCGTTCAGCCACTGGATGTAGTTGCGATTATCGGGAGTGTACGCGCGAACGGGATTGGTCTCCGACAGCGCGCGGTCGTCGATGATCGTCGTAATCTGCGGATTGTCCGTAAGGAAGTAGTGGTTGAGCAGATCGGGCAGCGCCGTGCCGGTGTAGCCGAAGCGCTGCAGCAGCGCAATGGCAAGGGACTGGAGGTTCAACTTTGTCAGCGCAGTGAACCAGGCGGGACCGAGCGCGTAACGATTGAACATGTTGAAGAGCTGGTCCCGGCTCTCGGCATTTCGCGAATAGTACTCAACGGACGATGCATTCAGCCCCACGACGTCCAGCAAGGTTTGATGAGGATCGCCGGCCTTGCCAACCCAGGCGGCGTTCTGACTCATCGTCGCCCAGTCGGCATCGAGCTGGCGTAGCAGGTTGTAGAGGCCGGAGAGATAGACAGGCGAAAACGGACTGCGAGACCTTGGATCCTCCCGGAACCATTGGATGCGGGAAAACGCCGTGACCGGAAGAACGCCGTAAGGCTGGCCGCCGATGCGAATCGCGGGCAGCGGACCGCGGCCGGAAACGCATGAAGTGAAAAAGGAGCGGGTCTCCTCGACCACCGCATCCGACAGGATGGAAGTCGTTCCCGGATTCGGCGTGAAGAGCGTGTCCATCCAATAACCGATCGTGGCTGGCCAAAGCGCCGTCTGCATCGCTCGGGCGTGCATCTGATCCACCCCGTCGCTGCCATGCACCCCGGCCACGAATGTGGGATCAAGCCCAAGAAACTCTGCCAACCACTGCCCGTCTCGCTTTTGCGTGGCGTCAGTGACCGGCGTAAACAGTGGGCGATGCTGCCGGTCGTCAAAGCTGGCATCGGCATCGTTCTCGGGTGTGGTACCGGCGCTGGCGCCGGTGCTGTTGTGCGTGGGCGTCCCCTGGGCCACGAGGAAGAAGCCGCTGCGGCTCGACTGATGATGAGCGAGGAGTTCCTGCAGAGCTGCCGGGCCATCTTTGGCGGCAGTACTCAGTTGCAATCCCACAACCAGAAGGCGAGTGAATCCGGCTGCATACTGCGCGGGTGTAAGAGGAATCGCCAATGCCATTCCGGCAGCGACCGCGCGGTCGAAGTCGACCATCCACTGCAACTGATCGGGCACAAACAGGTCCGGGCCATCCGGATGAATGGAGGACGTCGGATCCGCTTTTGGGTCCGCCGATGGATCGGGGCCGGTGTACAAGGGCAGCGTGATCGGTGCGCCGACCGCTTCGAAGGTCTGCGAGCTTCCATTGAACCCCAGCACGACAAAGCAATCTGGAAATTGCCGGACCTGCGGCGCGTGTGTCCACGACTGCTGCGTGGTTATCGGATCGGGAGGAAACACAACGATGGCAACAGAGAGCGCCACTGTGGTTTTCGTCAAAGGCGCGCCGGGCCCATCAGTCAGATTGAAGGGGGCGTAGCCCGAGACAAGTTGCGCGGCGCGAGCTGCGCCGACAGCGGCCGAGAGCGCCGCCTGTGCGGCATCGACTCTTCCAGTATCGCCGTCGGCGAGCCATACACTTTTCCAGTAATGTGAAATTGCGGTGGCCTCCGCGGCGGATAGCGCCGTCGCGGTTGGAATAACGAGGATCTCATCCGTCGCCTTGACCTTCGTTGGTTGCGCAGCGAGATTGACGGGCTGAAAGTTGTCGGCGAGCCATCCCGCGCGCCCCGCACCGTGCGCGGCTACCAATCGAGCCCAGGCTCCGCGCTGGTCGTTCTCCACGCCGCCAGCCCGCCAGATGTTCATCCAATACGCTTTGACGTTGGTGAGTTCCGATTGCGACAGCAGAGGCTCGAACGTGTCGATCGAGCAGTCGTCCGGATAGATGCGGACGAGCAGCTCGTGTGTAGTCGCCGCTCGAAAGCGGGTCTCGATGCGCACCGGCAACAGCAGGAAAGGCGAGCTGTCATTGAGCAGGCCGACGTTGTGCTGCGGCGTCCGGAACTGAGCGAAATCCGCCGTAACCTGGCTCACACGAGCGCGCGCATCCTGCAGGGCCTGCTTCGCCGCTGCCTGATCGGCCGCGGCCTGTGTCGCAGTCGTTGCCAGTTGCGCCAGATTCTGACCCCGGTCGCCTCCGGCGCCGCTCTGGCGCTTCGCGAGGTCCAACGCCGCCTGCGCTTGCCGGGCGCGTGCTGCGGCCTGAAGCGCCGCGAGCTGCGCCGAATCCCGGGCGCCGCGCGCAGCGGCGAGTTGACTTTGAGCCGAACTGAAATCCGCCATGTTCAAGGCCTGTTCTGGGCCAGCATCTCGTCGGCGTGCACTGCGACCATCACTGGCTGCCGTAGCAGCATGTAGGCCCACCGTGCAGAGCTGACGCCCGCCGGGTTCACCCTCTTGTCGTCATTCCATTGATCGTGCTTGGGGGGATCGGTAATGGCGGAGGGCTCGGTAAACCCCACGCTGCTGAGCGCTCCGGCCGAGAGGAAATGGCCCGGGTTGATGCCGGGCATTGCATCGGTCCAGCTGACATCATCGAACGTCTCGATCTGCGCAGTGCGCGAGACTTCCAACCCAAAGCGCGCCTCGCCCGGACGTTCCTGCAGCACGAAGTACCAGCCGGGATCGCCGCCGGTTCCCTTGACCTCATCGATCGTCAGATCGAAGCCGAAGAAGAAGATGTCATCCTCGGGTCGCGCGTGATACAGCGGCGTGCGGGTCTTCGATCGTGGCGGGTCTTTTTCTTCCGCCGCCGTCAGCCAATCGGGTTCGCGCAGCGCACCGGTCATCTTCGCGTGCTGCGCGAAGATCACCGTGTTCGGGTACTTCTTGAGCAACTCGCCGCGAATGATGAGGATGGCCTGCGGCGCGGACGGCTCACCCGGTGCCGCGCGGTTATTGTGGTCGCCCAGTCGGGAAGTCAGGGCCCAGCGGTGAATCTCGGGAATGTCGTAGAGTTTCTCTTTCAGCGCGTCTTCGCTCAGCCCTTCGCTGTCGATGGTGTCGCCCACTGACCAGAACTGCCGGAAGTAGCTGCCGCGCTGGTCGGTGGGATACTCCCGCCACAACAATTTCCGCGCGAATTCGTGGTTCAAGCCGACCATGTACGCTTCGATGAAGCGCTGGTTGGTCTCCATGAGCGTAATGCTGTTGCGTTGGATCTTGTTGATGTTCGGCAACAGCCGCTCGACGGAGCGCTCCTCCAGCGGTTCATACATGGGCAGGTCGATCTTGGGATATGCCATCACCTCGTTAAAGTCCTCACCGATCTGGGCGATGATCCAGGGTGGCAGCGCGATCATGCTCAGGCCGCGGCGGAAAATCGTCACCTTGGGATCGACCGCAGTCAGCACGGTCTTGGCCACGCCCCGGAGGTCGACCGCAATTGGAGCTGGGTGCTGGGCCTGGACGTTGCCCGCCGCGATCAACTGGAAGGACTGCCCCAGCGCAGCGTTCAATCGCGCTCCGGTGGGACTGTCCGCGCCTCCGAGAGTCGGGACGAACGACGCCCCCGAAGTGCTCAGGACGAAGTTGCTGCTGGTGGGATAGTTGGCAACGCTGCCGGGAGTCTGGCCGGCCTGCGACACCGCCTGGGCAGCCTGATCGGCGGCAGCCCAGCCCCGAAGCAGGCGAAACAGATAGAGGCCAGCACCCGCGACAGCCAGGGCCGCTACAGCGCCCGCAAGGGGACCAAGCGCGAAGAACAGAATGATTGCGAGGACAATCGCGACAATCAACACCGCCCACGGCAGCCACGGAAATTGTTTCAGCCAGCCGAGGACGGTACCGAGTACGCCGCTGGGCAGCACGGCGTTCCCAGCCTGGTCGACGGTGATCGCTCCGGATGGGACTGTCTTTGGTGGAGCGCTGCTGACTTCACCGGCGTTCACGCGCTGAATCAGGTTCGCCGGCGTCGCCGCCGCGGTGAAGGGCAATGCGCGCATCAGGCGTCCGCCTGGACGAAGCACGCGGCGGAACGCGGTAGACGTCAGGACGGGCGGGACCAGTGTCGGCGCGACCGCGGAGCCACGCAGGCTTGCTACGGTGACCCCGGAATAGAGGACGCGTTTCGACACGGGCGCGGTCAGCGCGAGCACTCGCGCGGGGTCAGAGGCGGCCGTTGTCAGATGACGGGCGTACAGCCGCGATGAGGCGGCCGTCGCGAAATGCAGCCGTCGAATGTTCTGATTTGCCCTGAGAACATCGCCGATCTGCTCCCAGGCATAGTTCATGTACTGCTCCGCATTCGCTTCGATGACCTCGGCACCGTAATTGGCCGGAATGCGGAAGCGTGGGTCGAGGTTGAGGCGATGGACCCAGTTCGTGGAATTGGGCGCAGTCGTTCCGTCGGGGTTGAAGAGAACTCGCGGCGTCAGGGCGTGCCAGCGCCCGTAGAGCGGCGACGTGATCAGTGGATCGGGATCGTTGGCGATATCAGGAACGATGCGCGGCGCGATCCCTGCAGGACTCGGAGTGATTCCGGTGGCGGCATTGGCGGCCGCAGGTGTTTGCGTCGCGTAGTCATCCGGCAGATTGATGAACTTGGCGAGCGACACCTCGAACGGGTCGGGATACGGTTGGTCCCAATTCTCATAGGCGTCGCGTGTCGCCTTGTCCTTGTCGCTGAGGTCGGCATCGGGAACTTCAAGCGCTCCTCCAAGACGGAGGATGCCCTTCAGGCCCGGCTTGACGCTGCCAGGAAGATTGGAGCCGGGATCCTGAACATCAACGTCGCGCGTCCCCACGGTGGGATCGACGGGCTGCGCCTTCAGCAGGCCCACCAGATAGCGGAAGTCCCCGCGATCGCCGGTCGTGAAGCGCCACCGATAGTAGTAAGGAACATGCTGCGGTTCTGGCTGCCCGGAATAAGGAGCCCACGCTGACGCCAACGCCGACGGAGCCTTGGCCGGGCTCTGACCGAGCCCGGCGAGACGACCGCTCTCGAACGCCGGAATCACGAACGCATCGTAGCCAGTGTTGACATCGAGCAAGCGCGGGCAAAGCAGCCGCGAGTAGGCCAGGTCGGGATTGGTGTTCAGGATCGTCTGCACGAGCGGAACGACGGCGCCCATGTCAGTCGAGACCAACTCCTTGGACGGATTCGGCGAGAGCCCTCGATTGAAATGCACATGCGCCCATGCCCATAACTCGCCGGCGGACGGCAGAACACTCGCGTCGGGAATAGTGATGAACGGCAGCGGACGATTCGCGATGTTCTTGCCCTCCGCGAACTCGGTCTGCTTCAGGACCACGAGCGCGATCCAGGGACTGAGCTGGAGTCCGGCGGCGGGCGCCGGGGTGTAGCGCCAGGGGAAATCCTCATCGTAGAAATCGACGGCCGCAAGGTAGTTCGACTCGAAATTCGAGACCCCTGCCCGCGGTTCGGTGCGCACGACCGCGCGCGGGTCAATCCCCAGAATGTCGCCCGGACCATAGAGGGCGATATCTTGGGCGGCTGACTGCACGATCGGAGCGCTGCCGTCAATCGGCACGCCGGTGATGTCGACTTCGACGTGGATTGAGGCGCGGGTTCCCGCAGCCGGAGGAACGGTGATCGCGTTCGCCATGCCCTGACGCAGCCATGGGAGAAACGCGTAGGTCCCCAGCAGATCCTCAGGGTCGGCAATCGGAGGGGGATCGGGGCTCATGCTGCCACCTCGAACTGCGGAATCACGTGCAACGTGCCCTCCAGCGACGGATTCGCCGCGATCGCACTGCTGATGTAGTCCTGCGCCTGGGCTTGACTGAAGAACGCGGCCGCCTCGGGATGAACAACCTGGTTGGAAGATTGGAGCGCGACGGCGAACGTCTCATTGGACACCGCGACCGACCCGGGTTGCGGCCGGCTGAGGCTTCGGAAATTCGCCGAGAGCCTGGATCGCCCTGCGCTATTGCCGGCGAGGAAGTTGGTGAACATGGCGCGGGAATGCGCGAAGAACTTGAACTGCACCGGTTCCGACTCTTTGTCGACGACAGTGAGGTCGTAGCGCAGCGGGCGCGTGATGGCGGTGGAGGTCGCCAGGGTCGCGGCTCCCGCCAGTTCAATGCCGCTGTCCTGCGGCACAAATGCCGGCTGCGAGAGCTTCGTCGCATCGTCGAAGTTGCGGAATTGCGAGGGTGCGAACGGCTCCTGCAGGTCGCGCGACTTGGTGAGAACCGTGCCGCCGGCCGAAAAGGCGAACTGGTTGGCGTCGCTCGGCGCTTGACTGCCGACTTTGTCGATCTTCAGATCCAGCGGGATCGCGCGCTGACTGACTTGCAGGGTTCCTGCCGGGTGCAGCACCAGAGCCGTCTCGGTGGGATCGAGTTGCCGCAGCACGACCAGCAGCTTCACATTCGGCGGCAACGCCGTCTTCCAGTTCGAGGCCTTCTGCGCTTCCGCGGCCAGGATCGGCATGACCTGCACCGGCGGCAGCGTGGTATTGGGATCGTCGCCCCAGGTGAAGTCGATCCCGATATCGATCGAGAAGAAGAAGAACGACAGCGAGGCGGTCCCGTGCACGTGCCACGGTCCCGGACCCGACAGCAACACGTCGATGCCCACGCCGTACACGCCGATGCCGAACACCTGCACGGAGAATTGCGTGGATATCTCAGCGATGAAGTGGAAAGGCGAGAACTGGATCAGCGCATCGAAACCGGAAGAGCCGGACACCGAGCAGGCGGAGAACCCGAAGAAGAAGTCGGAGTGCGTCCCGAACTGCACCGTGTTGGTCGTGACCGCAAAATATCCGTCCGCGTGGATTCGCGCGAACGACTCATTGATCAGGTCGATCGAAATCCGCTGCGGGGCGGGGAACGGTAGAGGCGGCGGGTTGAACTGCGGATGGAATCCACCGACGGACAACACAAAATTGGCGTCGGCTCCGTAGCCAAACAACACCCCCATGGACCCGGAGATCGTTATGAAGAGGATGTGCGAATCAAACAGGGACGCATAGAAGTAGAAGCGCTTCTTGTCGAACTCCAGCACGCCGGCAAAGTTCACCTGGAGCACGAGAATCGCGATGTCGTCGGCGGGCAGAGCCGCCCGCAATATGCCCAGAATGGCTGCGTCGCCCGGCGGTATCTCGATGATCACGCCCAGCGAGAGGCTGATCAGGGTCGGCTCGCCCCACCCGATCTTCGCCATCGGGCCGATGAGGAATGTTCCCTGTTGCGGCGGGAAGATGGCGCGCAAATCGCTGATGATGCGCGGCGCATTCGCAATAATGTCTTGCGGGAACATGATGCTCTGCACGGCGTTCGTGCGAATGCCGTCGAGCAGCGGCTGAAACAGAACGGTACGATTCAGCCCGAGCAGGCCGCCGACGGCCAGCAGCGTGAAGCCGAAGCTGAGCTGGATTCCTGGGCCGAAATCGGCGCTCAGAATGATGAGCAGCGAGAAGCCGCTTGAGCCGTCGGGCATCTTCGTCGAGATGAGCCCGATGGCAGCAACGGAAAGGAAGTCGGCGATCTCCAGTTGCAGGGCGCCGGCATACTCACCCCGATCGGTATCGATATAAAGGTAGCCACCGCCCTGGACGACGCCCGCATCCACCGACAGGCCAACGCCTTTGGGCGGTTGAAACGATATATCCAGTTGCGCCGGGCCCAGGTTCCCGTGCTTGAATTGCAGAGCAGCCTGCAACCCGATGCCTTCCACCGCCGCAGCGAGAGGCCCAAGTTTCGCGGTCAGGTTGACGCCGGCTCCGAGATGGAATTTGTCCGCGGCCGGCTGCAGGGTCAGTTGCAAAGCTTGAATCGCAACTGGACCCAGGTCGATGTGCACCCTCAACTCGATGGTGAGCTTGCCGCCTCCGGTAATGATGAACCCGGAGAGCAGGCTCATTCCAAGACCGAGCTGCGCCTCCGCTTGTATGTTCAACCCTGACAGGATCTGTTGGATGAAACCGTCGCCATCCCCGCCGCCAATCACCAGGCGGATCGCTTGAATCTCGCCTTCGACGCCCAGGTCCAGTTTCCCGCTCGTCGTCTTCGCGAACCACGAAACGCCCAGACCCTGCACTGCCAGACGCGAGCCGCCGGCGGAACCGACGAGAATGATCTCCTCTGCCTTGTCCGGCTTCTCCGCGATCGTGATTGAGGCGCCAAAATCGCCCGCCGCGTTGAGGATCGCCTGCGCGTTGAACGGCGGGCGCACCACCACACCAACGCCCTTGATGTCCGCCGACGACTGGAAGGTGAGCTGCCCGCGGTCGCACACGTCGAACTGAAAATCGACGGCGCCCATGATGTAGGGGAGCAAAGCGAACCCTTTTCCTCCGCCTCCTTGCGCATCGGCGGGTGAAAAGGTGATGCCGAACTGGCTGTAGGTGTCTGGCGTGAATCCCTTCTGGAGAACAGGAAAGCGCAACTCGGTCAATCCAGACGAGGTGTTGCCCAGGACCGCTTTCGTGGAATCTGGCTGAGGGTACACACCGCCCGGCAGGCCACCGGCTTTCATCAGCTCCGCCAGGCGCGCCAGGAACGTCGTTGCGTCGAAGCCGGAGCTCCAGTGGTATACATCCTCGGCGATTTGTCCGGGACTGTTGATGAACTGTGTCAGGCGCTCCCAATTGACCGTCCGGGAGGTTTGCCCGGCGGGCGGGCTGGGCGTGCGGTCAATGAGCCCAAGAAGATGCAGCCCCGCGTGCGCTTGCGGTCGTGCGCGCTCGAGGTAATCAAGCAGGAGAAAATCCGTCAGCCGGCGCGGGAGATCGGCAAGATTGGGGGTCCCGCCGGCATTGGCCTCGAGCTCGCTGTGCAGTTGTTCGATGGCGTGAACTGCTGCCACCAGCTTGGCAAAAATATCCGCCAGCGCCCCCGCAATCTCGCTGTCCGACTTTGCGTTGACGAGACCCTCGAGCGCCGCGATGAGGCCGCTCGCCTGCGTTGCCACCGCGTTCACGCCGCTTCCAAACGCGCCAGCTGGCAGTTCATATCCCAGTTGGCGGAAGAACGCGACGGCCTGGTCCGGCGTTTTGACTGCGCGGAACGGAGCAATCGCAAGCCCCAGCTCAGTCAGAACGGATTGCAGCGCGTCGGCCATGATTACAGTGCTTTCTGGTCGAGAAAATCAGAAATGCTGTTGTTGAGGACCTCGACGATCCCGTCAAAGCCGGTGGGAAGAATCTCCGCCAGCAGGTTCTGCCAGCAGACCGCAATTTCCCCCGAGAGCCTGCTGCTGGGGTTTGCATTTCCGGGATCGATCTTGCTGTTGAAAGCATTCACTTGCGAGGCGTCGTTCCATTTAATGATGAGACCTTCAGAGTAGACGTTTGGCGCCTGAATGGTCCCCAGTCCCGCAACACCGACCTTGGCGCGAACTTTGGAAAAAAGGGGCGCTACTCCGACATCTTTGACCCCATCGATATGCTGATTCATCACCAGCCAGGTGCCCGCTTGTCCTAACAGGCCTTGCATGAGCGAGTTCGTATCAAGATCGGTTTCCGGAAGCTGCTTCAGCCTGATCATCGAAAACAATCGACACATCTGACGAGCCGAAGTGAGCTGCGAATCGTCATGATCATTGACGCAAGGTATACGGACAAGGAAGTTGCCGTCGTAATTTGCCGTGAGCCATATCCCCCTTCCGGTTGCCCCGGCTTTCGCGGGTCCCGGTGTCAGGGTTCTGTCGAAGAAGCTCTTCTCGTTCAGGACGGCGCTGATGTAGCCGTATCCAAGCCGGTTGATGCACACGCCAGCAGCTGGGTCATTTGATTGGACAATCATCAGCGAAAGATTGGTGCTGAAGCTGGACGTGAAGGTGACCGAAGGCCCGGCCCCTGTACCGAAACCTGTTGCCTGCAGGATGCTTGATGTCTTGGGCAACAATCCGACAGGCAGGCCCCCGGGAGGATAGTGTGCGTTCTTGACTCCGTTATCGGCGTTCGCGGTGATCTCGGTTTGTATGGCCGCGTTGAAGTTGGTGGAGAAGGACGCCGCATTGGCCGCTGCCGGCAATGCCGCCTTGGCGGCTGCAAGAAGTTGGCCCGCCGCGAACAGCGCCGCTACCTTGACCAGACTCGCAGAAAAATCCGTGTCATCGTCGAAGATGCCTGCGTAGTACGGACTGACCGCGTTGGCTAGAAGTGGCCAAACCGAGAAGGCCACACGTTTGTACGCGTCCGGGTCGACATCGGCCGGCAGTGTTGGCCGGGTTGCAGGCACGAGCTCGCTGGTGAATTGGGTTACGTACTTCTGGAGATACGACTGCAACGGAATCACCGCGCCCGCGCTCGTATTAGGGGGCAGTTTGCGGATCGCTTCCTTCCCTGCCGCATGGGGTGGTGTCGTTGTTTTACACATCGCGCGTACTAGCTCGTGATGAGCGGTCCCTGACGAAAATGCATCGCAATCCAGAAAGCCCGGGTGCCAGACATTCCGGTGAGAACGTCGCTGAAGTTCGCGCCGGCGAAGTAGTGGTCCCGCAGTGCCGCAAGGATGTGAGCGCACTGCGTGATATTGCTCTTCGGGAAGCGAGCAAGATTGAAGGAGTCGATCCGCGCCGACTCGTCCAACGCCGCGAAGGTTTGCCGGAGCTTCTGGTCCGCGAAGCTGTTTTGGGCGCCAGGCTGGGGCAACTCCGTCCAGGGCAAGAGCGGAGCGCCGGTCGGCGGCATCATCGCCAACAGGGGTAAGCGGATGCTACAGACCCCTACGCCCTCGGCCGTTCGATTGACAAGGTCGTCCGTCGCCGAGCTGTCCAACGCTTGGGCGAGATCGTCAACCAGCTGCTTGCGATCTTCGGCTTTGCGTCTGGAGGCGCCCTCGAACAGCATGCTGAAGACGAATTGCTGGAAGGCATCGCCCGTTTCGGGCGTCGGGAGCGCGACCGCCTGATAGTAAGGATTGTAGTCGTTGACCAACTCCCGCGAGACATCCGGGTCGGAGGCGCCTGGACCCGGTTGATCTTTCGCGGCGGCGATCAGCGCTTCAAGGCCAGGGTGAAGAGGAACGATCGTCTGAGTGAGCGAGAGACTCGCTTGCTCCGCGTTCGCCCCGTCGAGGATCCGTACCGTCACGCCGAGACTTCCGGTTCCCTGCGGCGAATAAACCGCTTCGCCGACCGGTGAGGACTGCATGCTGGCAGTTCCTCCATTCTCGGAAAACGACCATTCGAACAATGCAGCCTGGGCCGCCAGCCCGGCGTCCGTCACGAAAACGACGTAGGTGTTCTTCCGGTCGACAACCAAGGGAGAGGTGATGAATGAGACCAGCGCACATCTGCCATCTGCCGCCACAAACGCCTCACCAAGATCCGAGGCGGCGGCGCCTTGAGGAATGCGCGTTTCGGTCTTACGAACGGGCATGGCGTGCAGATCCCCGGGTTGAAGACACTAGCTCACGGGATGGGCCCGACCCAATCGCTGCGCCTGTGACCGCACGATCTGGGAATGCCCAGCGGCGGCGATCATAATTGACGACAGACCGTCACGCGCCATTGATTTCGATGATCGTCGAAGATCGAGCGCCCGCGTATCAGAACGACCTCAAGCGTTTGTCGTTCTGCTGGTTATCGTGCACCCGGCCAACATGCCGACGGACGCGGACGGATGAGGTTGCGCGATGACGTTCCGAGGCGCTCCAAGACTTTCCGTGCGATACTGCGGCCTCCCGGCGGTTCACTGATATGCCTCCACCAGGCCTCGACAAGCTGCGGCACATCGTCGTGTTGATGATGGAGAACCGCTCGTTCGATCACATGCTCGGCGCCCTCAAGAGCGTCGACTCGCGCATCGACGGCGTCGACGGATCGCAGTCGAATCCGGACACGGCCGGCGGCACCGCGCCGGTCCTGCCGCAGGCGGACTTTCAAGGGCAGCTCGATCCCGATCCGGACCACCACTTTCCTGGCGTCGATCTGCAACTCTTCAACGGGGACTCCACGCCGAACCGAGTGGCGACCATGCAGGGCTTCGTGAAGAGTTATTTTGCCCAACGCAAGGACGTCGATCACTCGCACAAGATCATGTACCACTTCACGCCGGACAAGTTGCCGGTGCTGACGACGCTGGCGACGGAGTTCGCGGTCTTCAATCGCTGGTTCTCGTCGATCCCTGGCCCGACCCTGTGCAATCGCGCCTTTGCGCACTACGGAACCTCGTTTGGGCACGTCGGCATGGAGGTCTTCTACGCCAACACGCAGTTCAAGAGCATCTACGAGCGGCTGAACGCGGCGGGCAAGCGCGCGAAGATTTACTACTTCGACACCGCGAGCTCCTCACTCGAAGTCGTCAATCTCCTCCAGCATCAGCCACAGGTCTTCGGCACCTTCGCGCAGTTCCTGCAGGACTGCCACAACGGCGCTCTGCCAGATTACGCGTTCGTCGAACCCAACTACAGCGACCACGATGGCCTGCTCGCGTCCGATCAGCACCCCGATCACCATGTGCAGGAGGGCGAGCGATTCATCGCGTCGGTCTACAACGCCGTCCGGCAAAACGCCGACTTGTGGGCGTCCACGGCGCTGTTGGTGGTGTACGACGAGCACGGCGGCATCTACGATCACGTCCCGCCGCCGAACTGCAAGCCCGATGGGTTCGTCGCGCAGCCCGATGCGACGGGGACCGGCCGACCGTTTCAGTTCGATCGGCTCGGCGTGCGCGTGCCCGCGATTCTCGTGTCGCCCTGGGTGCCACGCGGCACCGTGGTCGGCGCCAATCGGGTGTTTGAACACGCCTCGATCCCGGCGACCGCCACGACCACCTTTCTGGGCACGTACGACGACCGCTCGCCGCGAGAAAAGGCGGCAGACACGTTTCTCGATCTCCTGACCTTGACGGACATGCGCACCGACGCGCCAGAGTTCGACGCAGGCTAACCCGCATGGCCATCATTGTTGTCCCCAAGCCGCCGACAGCCGCGTACAACCCCGATCGCGAACCGGGTACGCTTCTGCAGGACCAGCTCAAACACCTGGAGTGGGCCGTGCGCCCGGCCGCCGAGCGGACGCGGGACCGGTTTCAGTTCACGCCGGCCCGGACAGAGGGCGAAGCGGCCCGGCGCATCGCCGCGCTGACGACGCAACTCCAGGCGCCGCTGACCCGCCCGCTTCTGCACGCCGCCAGGGTGAAGCCGCCATCCACAACGGGCCGTTCGAGTCGGCGTGGCAAGGCGCGCTCGGCGTGATGCGCAGCCGTGTCGCCATCCTGCTGCTGCTCCTCTCGGCGCCCGTCGCCGCCCAGGAGAGCCGCCTGCAGTCGGATGTCCGCCGCGAAGGGCAGGACTTGCAGGCGAGTTGCCTGAGCGGGTTCGACGCCAAGAAGGCGGTCGGCTGCGCCGTGACCCTCGCGACGGACGATCCGTTCCATGTGGCCATCGGCAGCTTGTCGCCACTGAACGGCACTGGCTTCGGCTTGGGCTTCGCCGAACACGTCACGCCCAACGACCAATGGCGGATCAGTTTCAACGCAGACGGCGTGGTCGCGACTTCCGGCTCATGGCGCGCGGGCCTCTATGTGAAGTTCATTCACATTCCCGAGCGACCCGGCATCGTGGTCGTGCGTCCCGGGGATCGCCCGAGTGATCGTCCGCCATCGGTCACCATCACGGAATATCCGGTCTTCAATCTGTACGCGCAAACCATTTCGCTGGCGAACCTGGTGGTCACATCGGGACAAGATCCGTTCAGCGAGAAGCAGACGATCGCGGGCGGGCGCGTGACCTATCCCATCACGCAGGTCGCGGCGCTCCGCGGACTCCATCCAGAGGCCGTGGGCGCGGTGAATGCCAGGTTCCTCAGCCTGCACAGCGACGCGTTCCAGCTCGATGCGCAGCCGGTGTTCGGCCAATTCGAGGAGGGTCTGCGGATCACGCCCGCTCTATTCGGCGATCGGCTGCAGTTCAACTACCTCGTGGACGCACAGCAGTTCGTCACGTCGAGCCCCACGGCCACCTCGTTCCATCGCTGGACGGTGGATTTGCGCCACAAGATTCCTCTGTACAGCACGGCGACGTCCACTGGTCCCAAGGAGACGAATGGGCCTGACGAGTGCTTTCAGTCGGTTGGGTCGTCGCAGTGTCCGCCGGTGACGTACTCGCGCAACCTCGAAGGGTCTGTTGGCCTGCGGCTGCTCAGCGTGCGCTCAGGGGACAGCGTGCCCTTCTACTTCCAGCCGACACTCGGGGGCTCGGACATCAACGGCGAACGGCTGCTGGCGGGGTATGACGACTATCGGTTCCGAGGCCCGAACCTGCTCGCCTTCCAAGAAAGCATCGAGCATTCCGTGTGGGGCCCGGTTGGTGTCTACGCGCTCGTCGAAGAGGGCCGCATCACGGATGGCGGGCTCCTTGGCACAGACGGATTCAAGAACAGCTTCGCCGTGGGCCTCACGCTCCGCGCGGGCGGCTTCCCGCTGGTGAATATCTCGTTCGCGTGGGGAAGTGACGGCCACCACATCATTGGCTCGATCGACCCCTCGCTCCTAGGCGGCTCGAGCCGCCCTTCGCTGTACTGACCGGCGACCAGGCCTGCGCCCGCGGCGAGTCGATCGCCGCGGGCCACGCGGCGGTCGTGTAGACTTGCGCGCGTTCGGCTATCGAGTCGACGCAATCCGGCTTCACCAAGGAGGGCTGCCCCATGACCGCTCCGAACGGGGAACGAGATCTGGGCATGACCCGGCGCATCCCGCGCCGCGACTTTCTGAACGGGATCGCGATCGGGATCGGCGGAGCGTATGCCGCAGCGGCACACGGCGAGCGCCTGTCCGGGGCCGAGCTCATTGCTGTCGCGCAGGCGCCCGCGCCGGCCGAATATCCGCCGGCCCGCAGCGGGCTGCGCGGCAACTACCCATCAGCCGTCGAGCCATTCGGCCGGATGCAGGCGGACGCGTATCGCCAGTTTCCGTCCCTCGACGTCGACACGCACGAGGAGTACGACCTCGCGATCGTCGGTGCCGGCATCTCCGGTCTCGCTGCTGCGCACTTCTGGAGGCGCGCACTCGGCGAGAGCCAGAGAATCTTGATCCTCGACAACCACGACGACTTCGGCGGCCACGCAAAGCGCAACGAGTTCGAGTACCAGGGGCGCACCTTCGTCGGCTACGGCGGGACGATGGGAATCGCAACGCCGTATCCGTACAGCTACACCGCCAAGCGCCTCGTCGAGGAGCTCGGCATCGCGGTCGAGCGCAACGCCGAGTTCCTGAACCGATCGGCGTTCGAGAAGCTCGGGCTCGGCCCGGGTGTGTTCTTCGATGAAGCGCATTTCGGCGTGGACCGGGTCGTCGCGGGCAACGGACGGATCCCGTGGCCGGAATTCTTCGCGAAAGCCCCGATGTCCGAGGAAGTCCGGGCCGACCTGATCCGCCTGCATGGCAAGAATCCCGACTACATGGCGGGCAAGAGCGACGACGACAAGAGGGCCATCCTCGCGAAGATCAGCTGGCAGGACTTCCTGCTGCAGTACGCGAAGGTGCATCCCGATGCCATCTTGTATTTTCGCGGCCAGGGTGGACGGAACAACAAGCGCGTCGACACGACGCCTGCCCTCGAGGCGGCGCTCCGCGGATCGGTCGGCTTCAATGGACTCGGCCTGCCGCCGCAGGAGACATTCCGCGAGTCGTCGTACACGTTTCATTTTCCCGATGGCAACGCGTCCCTCGCGCGGCTGCTCGTGAATCGTTTGATGCCTTCGGTCTTCACGGCGGGCAACCTGACGATGGACACCATCGTGCAGGCGCGACCCGACTACGCGAAGCTGGATGGCGAAGGCTCGAAGGTGCGCGTGCGGCTACGCAGCGCGGTCGTGCGCGTTCAGCACGACGGCGCGCCCGCACTCGCCCGCGCGGTTCGCGTCGCCTATCTGCGGGATGGCCGGATCCACGGTGTCCGCGCGGCGAACGTCATCCTCGCGTGCAACAACGCCCTGATCCCGGCGCTCATGCCCGAGCTGCCGCACGATCAGAAGGACGCGCTCGCGTACCCGGCAAAGGTGCCGATGATGTACACGAACGTGCTCGTGCGACGCTGGACGCCGTTCGTGAAGCTCCGCGTCTCGAACGTCAACTCGCCGTGCATGATGCACACGGGCACGAGCCTCGACCCTGGATCGACGGTTGGCGGCTACCGAGGCGTCACCACGCCCGAGGAGCCGATCATCGTCCACATGACGAGCAATCCGAACAAGCCCGGGTTGCCGCGCAGGGAGCAGAACAGGGCCGGCGCCCGGCAGCTGCTGTCGACGACCTTCGAGCAGTTCGAGCTCGAGATCCGCCGCCATCTCGCCGCGATGCTCGGGCCTGGCGGCTTCGACCCGCAAGCCGATATCGTCGGGCTGACGGTGAATCGGTGGCCGTACGGATATGCGTACACGTACGACACGCTTGCGGATCCGGATGTGCCGTCGGAGCAGCGCCCGCACGTGATCGGCCGACGGCGCTTCGGGCAGGTGACGATTGCGAACGCGGATGCCGGTGCGGCAGCGTTCACCAACCAGGCGATCGACGAGGCGCACCGCGCCGTCGAGGAACTCTTCGTCAGGAACGGGCTGACCTAGGCTCGACGGGAGGAGCATCGATGTTGAACGATCGCGATCTGGGAATGGGCCGGGACATCACCCGACGCGATTTCCTGAACGGCGTCGCGCTGGCGCTGACCGGGGCGGGCCTGGGAGCGCCGCCGCTCGCCTCCGCGGCGAACGCCGGCCGGGCACAGGCGCCAGAGCAGGCTCCCGGTTACTATCCACCGCTCCTGACCGGACTCCGTGGCAGCCATCCGGGCTCGTTCGAAGTCGCACACCAACTCCGCGACGCGAAAGAGTGGCGCGACACGGCGATTGACACTGGCGAATCGTACGACCTGGTCGTGGTCGGCGGCGGGATCAGCGGTCTCGCCTCGGCGTACTTCTTCCGCGAGGCGGTTGGGCCGCGCGCGAAGATTCTCGTGCTGGACAACCACGACGATTTCGGCGGCCACGCGAAGCGCAACGAGTTCCGCCATGGTGACCGCACGCTCCTTCTGAATGGCGGCACGCTGAATATCGAGGGTCCGGGCCAATACAGCCCGCAGGCCCTGGGGCTGCTTCGGGGGATCGGGATCGACATCGATCGGTTCGAGCGCGAGACCGCGGACGACCGCGCCATCTATTCGAGGATGGGACTGCGGAACGGCGTCTGGTTCAACAAGGAACGCTTCGGCGTCGATCGGCTGGTGGTTGGAAGGCCCGCTCAAACCGACGACACCGCGTGGGTCAACTTCCTCGCCCAGGCGCCGATGGCGGACCAGGCGAAGAAGGACGTCGCGCGTCTACAACGCAAGGAGCAGCCCGACTACATGTCGGGGCTGTCCTCGGACGAGAAGAAACAACGGCTCATGCACATGAGCTATCAGGATTTTCTCGCCGACGTGGCGGGCGTACACCCGGATGCCGTCTGGTTCTACCAGAGCCGCAGCGACGGCCTGTTCCTGATGCACATCGACGGGCTGCCGGCCTACTACGCCTGGAACATGAACTACCCCGGCTTCCAGGGCATGCACCTGGAGCCGACGCCGCCGGAGGTATTGATCAGCGAGCCCGGCGGGCAGCACGGCCGCGAGAATCAATCGCGCGCGAACGCGGCCGGCCGCGACATCCATTTCCCGGACGGCAATGCCACGATTGCACGGTTGCTGGTCCGGTCGCTTCTTCCCGAGTCGATTCCTGGTTCGACGCAGGAGGACATCGTGACGGCGCGCGCTGACTACTCGCAACTCGATCGCGAAGGATCGCCCGTGCGCGTGCGCCTGAACAGCATTGCCGTCAACGTGCAGCACTCCCGGGATCCCGCTTCGGCAACCGAGGTGCTCGTCACCTATGCACGAGGAGGGCGCACCGTGCGGGTGCGAGGCCGGCACTGCGTACTCGCGTGCTGGAACTTCATGATCCCCTACCTCTGTCCCGAGCTGCCGGCGCAACAGAAGGCGGCGCTTGCGTACGGCATCAAGGGGCCGATCGTGTACACGAGCGTTCTCGTCCGGAACTGGACGGCCTTTCAACGGCTCGGTGTTGCCACCATCAGCGCGCCGGGAGGCTACCACTCCAGCGTCCAGCTCCCGGAGCCGGTCAGCATCGGGCAATACCGATGTTCGCGGAGCCCCGATGAACCGACGGTGCTGCACCTCGTGCGGACGCCCTGCGCGCCAGGGAAGCCGCGGAAGGACCAGCACCGGCTCGGTCGAGCGGATCTGCTAGCGACGACGTTCGAGCAGTTCGAGCGCGAGATCCGCGGTCAGCTCGCGCGCACCCTCGTTGACGGCGGGTTCGATCCGCCGCGCGACATCGAGGCGATCACCGTCAACCGGTGGCCGCACGGTTACACGTACAACTACAACACGCTTTTCGATCCGATCGACTGGTGCCTGTCGGCGCCGGACGACCGCGCGTGCATCGTCGGCCGGAAGCGCTTCGGGCGCATCTCAATCGCCAACGCGGACGCGGCGGGGAGCTCGCACACCGACGCGGCGATCGACATGGCGCACCGCGCCGTGGCCGAAGTCATCGAGTCGCGAACGCGCGAACACGTCTCGCGAATCAATCGCCGGGGCTGATGTCCCACGGCCGGAGGCATCACCGCGCCGTTGGTCAAGGTGATGGAGTATCTGAAATGATCAGGTATACACGCGGAGAGTTTCTGGGATTCGGCGCGGCACTCGCTGGCGCCTTCGCCGTTGGACGATTGCCCGACGGGCGGTTGGCGGCACAAGCGCAGACGCCGGCTGTTCCCACAGGCGGCGGGGAGCCCGATCTCGCGGTCGTCAACGCCCGCGTCCTGACCAGCGACTCAAGCTTGCCGCGCGCCGAGGCATTTACCGTCAAGAACGGACGCTTCGCGGCAGTCGGCTCGTCATCCGACATCCGCAATGTCGTCACGCGCCGCACCCAAGTCATCGACGCTCAGCAGATGACCGTCACGCCGGGATTCATCGACTGCCACTGCCATCCGAGCGGCGTCGAAGAGCTTTACGGCGTCAATACGAATCTCCGCACCGTCCGCGAAATTCAGGCTGCGATCCGGCAAAAGGCGGAATCCACGCCGCCCGGCACATGGATCAACGGCTTCATGTTCGACGACACCAAGCTGGATCGCCCGCTAACCAAGAGGGACCTCGACGAGGCGACCGCCGAGCACCCGGTCGAGGTGGCCCATCGGGGCGGCCATACCAGTTGGTACAACAGCAAGGCCCTCGAGCTCGCGGGCATCACGTTTCAGACGCCCGACCCAAGCGACGGACGCTTCTTCAAGGCGAGTGGCGAGCTCACCGGTCGCGTGGCAGAGAACGCCCGAGAGGTGTTTGACAAGGTCGGCTCACGAGAACACTTCACGCCGGAGCAAAAGCGGAACCGCGCGCGTGCGGGCATGCGGCACATGTCGGAGCTCTTCAACGCGTGCGGCCTCACGTCGGTTCACAACGCGGCCACCGAGCCCGAACACATCCTGGCCTACGAAGACTGCCGGATGAACGACGAGCTGACGCATCGCGCCTACATGATGGTCAGCTCGAAAGAAGCCTTTGCGGGCCTCAAGGCCGCGGGCATCTATACAGGCTTCGGCGACGAGCTGATTCGCGTCGGCGGGATCAAATTCGTGGCCGACGGTTCGGCGTCGGAGCGCACGATGCGGATGAGCACCCCGTACGTCGGCACGAACGACTACGGCATCCTGACCATGACGCAGGATCAGCTCTACGACGCAGTCGACGACGCCCACAGCCACAATTTCCAGGTGGGCGTTCACGCGAACGGCGACGTCACGATTGACATGGTGCTCAAGGCGTACGAACGGACGCTGCAGAAGTGGCCGAACCCTGACCGGCGCCATCGCATCGAGCACTGCACGCTCGTCAACCCGGACCTCCTCCGGCGGATCAAGGCCAACGGCGTGATCCCGACGCCATTCTGGACGTACGTCTACTTTCACGGCGAGAAATGGACGGAGTACGGCGACGAGAAGGTCGGCTGGATGTTCGCCCATCGCTCGTTTCTCGATGCAGGCATCCGCGTGCCGGGCGCGTCCGACTACAATCCAGGCCCGTTCGAACCGCTGATGGCGATCCAGAGCATGGTCACACGCACCGACTACAAAGGCCGCGTCTGGGGCGCACGGCAGAAGGTGACCGTGGACGAGGCGCTGGCGATCGCCACGATCAACGGCGCTTACGCTTCCTCGGAGGAGAACCTGAAGGGCTCGATCACCTCGGGAAAGCTGGCCGATTTCGTCATGCTGGAAAGGGATCCGCACGACGTTCCGCCCAACGAGATCATGAACATCAAAGTGAATCGAACGGTGCTGGGCGGGAAAACGGTTTACCCGAAAGCACGCGCGTGAGACGCGGCAGCCAATCCGGCCTGAACGCCGACCACCAATGCGAGACCGATGAGCGCGCGCTTCACGGCCATGTTCTCAATCCTGCGGGTGCCCTTGCTGCGCAGTCGCGCGCGGCGCCGGCGGGAGCGAAAACTCCTGGCTCGGCGCATAGATGATGTCGCCTTTATCAGCCAGACGCAGGTCCTTCACGGTGACGTTCGGCAATCGCTTCACATCCGGCTTTCCCCAGGTGACCGTGGAGCCGGCAAAGTTGACGGTGCCCGCACCCGGACCGGAAAGCGCGATCGTGACCGTCTGCTTCTCGCCGGCGGCGAGCTTCGGCAGCTTCCAGGTCGCGATGGTGCCCTTGACGCGCTGCACGTTCGGACTCGGATTCAGCGCCTTGAACGGAGCGAGCGCATTCGGGTTCGCCACGTATTCGGCGGCCTGCGTGCCCTGGTAGCCGGGGCCGGTCGTGCTCGCGACGAGGACCCCGGCTGGCACGACGAGTGACACCGTGGCGTCGCTGGCGGGAAGTCCTTTGCCGGGCACGCCCCTGTTGTCAATCGTCAACGTATAGGTGGTGTTGGCGCCGGACGCCACGCCCGGCGCGATCGATCCGAACAGCGGCGCGCGGAGTCCCATGCCCATCATGAAGTCCCAGACTTCCTTCAAGACCGGCTCCGACATGCGCTCGCGTGAGAACTGGCCCATCGTGGCCGGCGCATGGTCGTAGACGATGGCCTGGAACTCGGTGAAATCGGCGCTCCTCGCGCCGAGATCCCGACGCGGGTGACCCATTTCCGGCCCGTGGCACTGGGCGCACCCGAACGTCACGGCCATGATCTGGCCGCGTGGCGCTCCGGAGGGTGGGAGCTCAACGCTCCACTGAGCCGGCTGGGAGGCCGGCGCGAGGCCCTTCAGGAATGCGTAGATGTCCGACAACGACTGGTCGCTGATCCGCCCGAAGCTGGGCATGATCCCCCAGGGATTCTGCACCTCGCGCTTGAACTGTTCGAAGGTGAGCCCCCGGGCGCCCGCGACATCAGGGCCGAACCCACCTTGTCCCTGCGGGCCATGGCACAGCATGCAGAGGGCGCCGCCGGGGGCCCCTGAATACAGGCCGCGGCCCTTCATCGGATCGCCTTGAGCAGAAGTTGTCTGGGCTTGCGCCGCGCCCACGGACACCGTGGAGGCGGCCAACGCGATCATCGTGAGCAGGTTGCGCACAGCGCTCCTCGACAAGCTGAATGGCGGCAATTCGTCCAAGAAACTGCCACATCCTACACCAAATGGGTTGAGGCGACGGGCCATTCTGGCTACGCTCAATCTTGAGCGCCACGCTCTACGCAATCCGCACATCCAAAATGGAGTGAACATTCATGATGCGCTTGAGGATACTTGCTGCCGCCGGTCTCGCGTCCGCTGTCGTGGCAGGTGGCTGGTCCCATGCAACACAGATGCAGGTGCCGCGCGTGAGCGCGCAGGACTTCACCGAGATACAGGACCTCCTGTGGACGAATCACACCGGGTACGACTTCGCGCAGCGCGACAATGGAGACATGTGGACGAGCACATTCCTGCCCGACGCGGTGCTCGACAACGGATCCACGCATCTCGAGGGACAGACCGCCATCAGGCGGTACGCGACCGACTACTACAAGGCCGACCCCAAGCGGATCTTGCGGCACTGGACATCCACCTTCCACGTGACGCCGAACGCGGTCGGCGCAACGCTGTCGGCGTTCTACTTCACCATGACGCAGGATCAGGGCAAGCCCGGCCTGAACATTGGCGTGGCAGGCCGGTATGAGAGTCTTGTCGTCAAGACCGACGCTGGCTGGCGCCTCAAACATCACGTGGTCTACGGCGAGGGCGCGGTATCGCTTGCGCCGCGAACCGGGGTACCGGCCCCGATCCGGTGATCGCCGGCGGGCCTCGCGCAGGCCGTGAAGGCAATGGGTCCGACATGAGCGGGACGCGCCGGTAATATCCGCAACTCGTCAGGCTCCTTGTCGGGTGTGTCAACAACCCGACTCGCGATGCAGCGCAGCCAGGACCTGCTCAAGCAATCCGGCCATGCGGTGGCCGACGTGTGGACCGACGTCCGCAGCTTCGATCTCGACTGGATCCTGCCCTACCGCACGGCGTTCTCCGCGCGCCTCATCACCAGCCCGACGACGTGGATGTCGCTGCTGTTTGGCTTCGTCCCGCTGGTCGGGGGCTTCTTCATCGGCGATGAGAATCAGCTCCTCGCGTGGCTCGTGATGTATTCCGGCGCGGCGTGGACCGTCTATTTCTACCTCGTCGTGGCGAAGCGTGCCTCCAGTCTGGTCCTCGGTCTCGCAGCCGGGGTCTTCACCATCCTCATCGGCTATCCACTGCTTCTGATGACGCGGCCGATTCCGCCGCTGTCGTGGATGTACGACGCGATTACTCCGCAGGAGTCCGTCGGCAGGTTCATCGGCTATGTCCTCGCCGTTGGCCCGCACGAAGAGCTGGTCAAGGCGCTGCCCGTTCTCGTCCTGGCATTCGGCCTGAGGCGTGTCTCGAAGCCGATGGACGGCCTGTTCTACGGCGCGCTGTCGGGCGTCGCGCTGGCCGGCCGCGAGGCGCAGCAGTACATCGCGCAGATGAACAACATCAACGCCGTTCTGTACCAGGCGCTGCTGCGGTCGACGACGCTGCCGTTCCTGCATGCGACCTGGACCGGCATCGCCGGCTATTTCATCGGGCTGGCGGTGGTCAGCCGGACCCGGCGCGCGGGGCTGTGCGTGCTCGGCATAGCGATCGCCGCGGTGCTTCACGGCGTGTTCGACTTCGCGTCCGAGCGTGTGGCGTCGGTTGCCATTGCCGCGTTCGTCTACCTCCTGTTCACCTCCTACATCGACCGGTCGAACGAGATGGTCCGCGGGCTTGCCGGCGTCAACATGCCCGACAGCGCGCCGTGCGCCGTCGAGCCCGCTGCCGGGTGAAGTCCGTCATGCGCAACGCGTGCACGCGAGTGCGTCAAATAAGGGTGCGACAGCCGTAGCCGGTGGCCGGTAATATCCTGCGACCGTCACGCTCCCTGACAGGCGTGACACGAAAGCGGCCGCTGTTCCGGTTCGCCGTGGCCACGGCATGCACCGCGCTGTCCGCGCTGACGACCGCCGCGCAGCGCCCTCCCGCCGCGATCGCCGCCGCCGCGCGTCCTGCGCAGGCAACGCAGCGCTGGGAAGTCGTTCGGTACAACCGGGTGCTCCAGCGCCGGCACTTCGATATCGACAGCGCGCAGCTCGTGGCCCTCGGACGTCAGGAGTATCAGCGGCTGGAGAGCGAGATGATCGCGCTCGCCAAGCAGATCGATCCGACGAAGGACTGGTCCGAGATCGTCCGGCAGTTCGAGCGCGCGAACCACCCGCGCACCGTGCGCGACATTGTTCCGGCCTACCAGCGCGAGCTCCAGCGGGCCAAGGCGTTCGTTCTCGGGCACGACCTCGTCTCGTTACCGGCCGCCGGCGACCTCGCGGTGCGCGAGACGCCGCCCAACCTCGTCGCCATCACGCCATACGCGCGGTACCGGTGGGACGATGACGTCCTCCTGGTGACGCTGAACATCGGCGACGCGAACGGCGAGGGCGAGGCGCTCCAGAGCAACAACGACGGCCTGATTGCGACCGGCGCCGTGCACGAGGCGTACCCCGGCCACCGCGTCCAGCACTTGATCAGGCCCGGCGGCGAGACGAACGAGGACACCGAGACATTCAGCGAGGGCTGGGGCCTCTACTCCGAGGAGCTGATGCTGCGGCTGGGCTACTACGACGACCGTTCGCGCGAGACGAGGCTCTACGCGCTGCGGATGCTTCTCTGGCGGGCAGCGCGCGCGCTCCTCGACGCGCAGGTGAATCGAGGCGACATCCCGGCCGAGGCCGCGATTCGCTTCCTTGTCGACAAGGTCGGACTGTCCGAGACACGCGCACGGCTCGAGGTGACGAGCCGCTACGTCGGCGTTCCAGGCAGCGCCGCGACGTACCTGGTCGGCAAACGTCAGATCGAACAGCTTCGCCGTCAGCTGCGGGCGCGCGAGGGCGAGCGATTCTCCCTGAAGCAATTCCACGATCGCCTGCTCGCGCAGGACATGGCGCCGCTGCAGACGATCGCGCGCAAGGCGTTTCAGATGGAGCTCGAGCCGGCAGGGATCCTCCAGGTCGATGCCGGCGCGCAGCGATGGTGACGAGGAGCAGGACGATGTTCAAGCTATGGATGCCGGCGCTCGTGCTCACTGCCGGAGCGATGTGCATCCCGCCGGCGTCGGTGCACGTCGCGACGGTCGACGATGTGGTCCAACGATGCGAGGCTGTTTATGCCGCGCTCGCTTCGTACGCAGACACCGGCAGCGTCGTGGAGGAGTACGGCGTGTCGAGCAGAGACACGCACAAGTTCACGACGTACTTCTCTCGTGCGCCCCGCCGATTCCTGTTCGACTTTCACAAGCAAGGCGGCGATCGCTTCGTCGTCTGGGGCGATCCCGGCGCATTCCACACCTGGTGGAAGACGACCGGTGTGCAGGAGGACTACCCGAATCCCAACAACGTGGCGGCGTTCACCCTGATAGGCCCGCACAGCTACGGGGCAGGGTTGAAGGCGCCCGTGCTGCTGTTTGCGAACGCCGCGCTCCAGGGCGACTTCACGAATTTCGCCGACGCCGCCATGGACGGCACCGAAACGATCGACGGCCGTGTGTGCTATCGCATCGCCGGGACTGCCCGCGACATCTACCAGGCGACCTTGAAGGAAGTGAACGTCCGGAAGATGACGTTGTGGATCGACACACAGTCGCTGCTGATCCGAAAGGTCGTGGAGCAGTTCAACGCCACCCCAGGGCAGATTCACCGCGTAACGACGACCTATGCGCCGGCCTCGAACCCCGCACTGGATGAGGCACGATTCCGCTTCGCGCCGCCGGTGCCCGGCAGCGAGTGACCCTTTGCCATGTCGCTGCCAATGAGGCGTTTTCGAACGGACCCGATCGGCGACGCGAATACTGCGATGCGGCGCCTGCCGGTGGCTGTGATCGCCGCGATCTCGCTCGCGAGCTGCGCGTCGAAGGAACCCGCGCCGATCCACGCGCACGCGCTTTCGCGAGCCGAGCTGACGCCTGCCGAAATCCAGTACGGTCGCGCGCCGCACCGCGATCCGTCGGTGACGTACGGTCGCGACGTCGTCATCGTCGACGGCGGCGCCGATATCATTCGTGAACGCGGGGCCGACGGCCTGTCGTGGACCATCGACGCGCGCGCGCCGCACGCGAATGAGATGTCCGTCGGCAAGATTGCGTTCGTGACCAATCAGTGTGTGGGCCGTGTTCTGGCTGTGGAGCGGCGCGGCCCTGACCTGCGAGTGGTGCTGGGTCCAGCCGAGCTGACCGATCTGTTCGAACGGCTCAATGTAGCGGCGAGCGGTCTCGCCGTCGCCTCACCGGATGCGATCGAGCGACCGCTGCCCGAGCTGCCGGGCCTGACGTGGCCGATCGACAGCAGCGGCGAGGACGGTCCGGTGCGGCCCGACGTGGGGAGCCTACTGAAGGCGGCAGCACTGGAAGGCGGCGACCTGCCGCTCCAGCGATCGCTCTACCGTCTGCGAACAATTCAAAACGTGCCGCCGGGAACGCCGGGCATCCTGCCGATCGTGCCGCCGATTCGCTTTCAAACCAAGAAACCGTTGAACCATGCCGATGGCGAAGCGATCGAGCTGCAGAACGCGAACGACATGAAAGGTGTGCGGATTTCAGCCCAGGCGCAACTGTACCTTCGAAAGCCGACCGTCGACTTCGAGCTGCACATCAACTTCACCAGGGTCGACGCGCGCTTGATCCTCCACAATGCGGCTGGACTCAAACTGGCGTTCGACAGCGCGGTCAGCGACCAGTTCCGGGGCAATATCAACTGGCATGGCGAGGGGCCGGCGCACAGCATTCAACTGTCCGGCAACCCACCGCTCGCGCTGAACATCCGCAACGACCTGTGGGTGTCGACGGTCATGAGCGCGAGGCAGTCGGTCTTCAACGCCGGCGGAGAGTACGAGTTCAACGCCGACCTCGGTTTCACATTCCATGACAGCCAGTTCACGGTCGTGGGTCCGAAAGGTCTGATCGTTCGGCGTAGTCCCATGAGCAACATGAACGGCGTGTCGCTCGGTCCGAGCGGCCTCATCCTGCGCCACGCCGTCAGCATGACCGTCGGCGTGGGCGGTCTGGGCTTCACGGTCGGCCCCACACTCGGCGTCGGCACGTCCGCCGGCGTGGCGCTCGGCGCCGACACCGGCATCATCAAGTGCCGCGGAGCCTCGGTCGCTCTCCAGGTGCAGGGCGGTGTCGGCTGGACGATCCCCAGCGGGCTGGCGGAGTTCGTGAACGGCTTCCTGTCGATTCTGAAGATACGCGGCATTCCGAGCCATGGCGGGTACAGCACGCCGTGGAAGCAGGTCGCCTTCAGCGGCGAGCGAATGACGAGCGGCGTGTGCCGATGAAAAACTCGCGAAACGTTGGAATCTCGCCCGAACGGTTCAGGGCGTGCGCGATCGGCGCGCCACGTGCCGAGCGCGGCGGGCGGAAGGCGCCTTGAGACTGACGTCGATCAGGCGTTCGACGGCCCACCGCGCGTGATGCGCCATCGCCGCGCTCCCATCGACAAGCGCCGAAGCTGACGCGCCGTCGTAGAGCACAATCAACGCGCCGACGACGTCGGCGACCGGGTGCAGGCCAGCTTCCGTCACGAGCGCCGTGAGAAGATCGCGCAGCCACTGCCGGTGTCCGGCCACGACGCGCTTAGCCGGGTGGTCGGGGGCCGCGATCTCGGCGCTGACCGACTGAAGCGGACAGCCTCGAAACTCGGGATTGCGAATCCATTCCACCTGCAGATCGAAGAGCGCCAGGAGCTTGGCGCGAGCATCCAGCGTGGAGCCGAGCAGGCGTGTCTCCACGCGCGCCCGCCACGCAGAAACTCGCTGGTCGATGCAGGCGGCGACGAGGTCGTCCTTCGAGTCGAAATGCGCGTACAGCGACGCCTTCGCGACGCCGGCCTCCTCGATCACCCGCTGAATGCCGACAGCCCGCATGCCCTCTCGATAGAACAGCGCCGACGCGGCCGCGACCAGGCGATCTTCGACACCGAGAGCCGGCTCAGGAGGGCTGGCTGCGCCGCGGCGTGGGGTCATGCCTTGACTATACAGACTGGTCGGTCTAGTATCAAGCCTTCTGACCGAACCGACCGGTCTGTTCAGTCCCTCAGAAGGAGAGGTTCCCTTGGCTCTTCAGATTGCCGGCACGACCGCCCTCGTCACGGGCGCCAACCGCGGCATCGGCCGCGCCCTCGTCGAGGCCCTGCTCGAGCGCGGAGCGGCCCGCGTGTATGCGACCTCGCGACGGCCCGAGGCGCTCGGCGACCTCGTCGCGCGCTACGGCGAGCGGGTCGTTCCTGTGCGCCTGGATGTTACCCGTCCGAGCGAAGTGCGCGCCGTTGCGGCGCAGGCAGGAGATGTCCAGCTGCTGATCAACAACGCCGGCATCGTGGGTAAGTTCGGTGGTGAATTGACCGATGCGGGCTGGATGACGGCCGCTCGCGACGAGTTCGAAGTCAACGTGCTCGGCGCGCTCTCGGTCACGCAGGCCTTCGCGCCCGTGCTGGCCGGACGCGCGGGAGCCGCCGTCGCGAACATCAGCTCAGTCGCAGGTCTGGTGGCGTTCCCGGCCGTCGCGTCCTACAGCGCCAGCAAGGCGGCGCTCCATTCCCTGACGCAGACGACGCGCGCGCTGCTCGCGCCGCACGGCGTCCATGTCGCCGGCGTCTACCCGGGACCGATCGATACCGACATGGCCAGGCCGTTTGAGATGGCGAAGACGGCGCCGGCAGCCGCGGCGAACGCGATCCTCGACGGGCTCCAAGAAGGACGAGAAGAGATTTTTCCGGATCCGACGGCCCGGGAACTCGGCAAACTCTTCTTGCACGATCCCAAAGCGCTCGAGCAGCAGTTCGCGGCGACAGCTACGGCGTCGACGAACGGATGATGCCTATGGACCTCTTACAAGAGGTTTGTAAATGGTCACACTGTTTTGGTAGGGAATTATGAAACTCACGAGCAATACCTTTTTGATCACCGGCGGTGCCAGCGGCATTGGCTACGAACTCACCAAGCAACTCACGGCACTTGGTAACACGATTCTCATCACGGGCCGCGATCAAGCTAAGTTGGACCGCGCGAAAGCGGCTTTTCCAAGTATTCACACCTTTCGAAGCGACGTTTCCGATCCGGAAGCGATCGCCACGCTTTACGACAACGTCACCCAACAGTTTCCTGGGCTCAACATTTTGATCAACAACGCCGGAATCATGCGTGAGATCAATGTTCACGACACAGCTGGAAGCCTCGAAGACATCACTCGAGAGATTGACATCAATTTGAGCGGGCCGATTCGCATGGTGAAACAATTCTTGCCGCATTTGAAAACAAGATCAGAGGCCGCAATCATGAACGTTTCATCGGGATTGGCATTTGTTCCACTGCCCATTTCACCGGTCTATTGCGCCACGAAGGCCGGTCTGCATTCGTTCACCGAGTCTCTTCGTGTGCAACTGAAAAACACCAAAGTGAAGGTATTCGAGCTGGCACCGCCGGCGACACAAACCGAACTCCTGGGTGGCTTTCCTGTTGAAGACATGAAAGGCGTTTCTATCGCGAGGGTGGACGACATGGTTAAAGTCGCCGTCACAGGAATGCAAACCGATCGATTTGAAATCCGTCCAGGTCAGTCGAATCAACTCAAAATGATGAGTCGCGTGGCGCCTGGATTTATTTTGAAACAGATGAGCCGATCGGTCGATCGGATGCTCAGAGCACAGCTACTGGCGGATTCGCCCCCTGAATTGACAATGAGTAAATAGAGCTTGAGATCAGAAAGAAGAATGGAGTTCGTGTGAAGATTATCCTGATTGGCGCAAACGGAACGATCGGCGAACAGGTTCAAAAGGCATTGGCGGGCACTGGCCATGACATAGTCAAGGTCGGACGGAAATCGGGCGATTTCCAGGTCGAGATCGAGAACCGCGAAAGCGTCAAGAAGCTTTATCAGGCCGTCGGCTCGTTTGATGCCGTGGCCATTGCAGCAGGCGAAGTCGCATTTGCTCCGCTTTCCGAACTCACCGCCGAAAAGTGGCACTTTTCGTTGGGAAGCAAGCTCATGGGTCAGATCAATCTGGTTCAGGAGGCGATCCCGTTCATCAGAGAAAAAGGATCCTTCACGTTGATTTCGGGCGTTCTGAACGACGATCCGATCTTCGCCGGCGTCGCGGCTTCAACCGTCTCGGGCGCGTTGGAAGGTTTCGTTCGGGCTGCCGCAATTGAACTTCCTAAGGGACTGCGTATCAACGTGGTGAGTCCTACGATCCTGAAAGAATCAGAAGCTCATTATGGTCCGTTCTTTCCCGGCGTGATTCCGGTTGAAGGGTTGAAAGTTGGGCAAGCCTACAAGCGCGCTATCGTGGGGGCGCAAACCGGCCGCGTGTACAAAGTTGATTGAGCCTTATCATTCCAAAAGATCCTCCTCTCCCTTCCGACGCTCACTGGTTGCGGATAGCCGTGCGCGCCTGACCACCGGAGCGAGAAGGAGTGCGCAACATCGTGCTGGGGGGGCCTGGACATCGCGTGTCAGCGTACAGTCCAATCTTCCAATATGGCTGCACGAGCGACCTGGAAGGGCTTCCTGAAGATCAGCCTGGTGAACATCCCCATCAAGGTGTTCCCGGCTACCGAGTCGAGCGGGACGATCTCGTTTCATCAGCTCCACGCCGAGTGCCAGACGCGCATTCAGCAGAAACGGTGGTGCCCGTACCACAACCGCGAGGTGCCGACTTCCGAGATCGTGAAGGGCTACGAGTTTGAAAAGGGTCGCTACGTGGTGCTCTCCGAAGATGACTTCGCCAAGGTCCGCACCGAATCGACGAGGGTCATCGACCTTGCGCAGTTCGCCGACGACTCCGCCATTGATCCGATGTACGTCGACCGCACGTATTACCTGGCGCCTGACGGAAAGGTGGCGGGTGGCGCGTTCGCTGTGATGCGCGAAGGCATGACGGGGAAGGTGGGGATTGGGAAGCTCGCCCTCTACGGCCGCGAGTACCTCGTCGCCGTGCGGCCTCACCAGCGCGGGATCGTGATGTACACGCTGCATCACGCGGCCGAACTTCGCAGCATCGACACCGTCGACGACTTGGACTCGGTGGCCACGACGGTGAAGCCCGAGGAAGTCAAGCTCGCGCAGCAGGTGATTGCGACGTTCGAGGGGCCGCTCGATTTGGCCAACTACAAGGACGAATATCGCGAGGGCTTGCAGCGGATCATCGACGCCAAAATCGCCGGCGAGGAGATCGTCGCCCCGGCCGTCGAGGCTCCACCCAGGGTCGTCAACTTGATGGAAGCGTTAAAGAAGAGCCTTGACGCCGTCAGCACCACGAAGAAGAAGCCAGCGAAGGCGACCGTCGGGCAACCTGCCTCGAAGCGCAAACGCGCGTAGGGACGCGGGTCGTCATCTACAGCGGCGTAATCTCCCGAGTCGCCGCAGCGACGACGTAGCACCGCTCGATGTTGGACTCCTGGTCGGCAGGCACCATGAACAGCCCCGGACGGTCGCGCTGATAGCCTTGCGTGGTTCCGACCAGGACTTCGCCATCGTTGAATATCACTTTGATCTTGCGCCCGCCGGCGGCGGAGCGCTTGGAGTCGAATTCCTGACGAGGCTGATATTCCGGCCTGCCGGCGAAATCCTTCACGAAGAAGATGGCTTTGAGTTCCTTCACCAGGATGTGCTGCGGCTTCGAGCCGGCCGCGGCGCCTGCCACGGCGACGTGGAAGGCGTCCTTCATCGGAACGAAGTCGCTGGTGGAGCCTTTGATCAGCCGTCCGTCGGCGAAACGTGCGACAACTTTGTTGTTCATCGGTACCTGCTCCCTACGACGCCACCGTGATCCTGACGAGCTCCTCGAGCGTCGTCTCGCCCTTTCTGACCCACGAGAGACACTCGTCGCGCAGCGGTGCCATCCCCGCGCACCGCGCCGCCTCGAGGAGCTTCGCTTCCGAGGCGCGCGCGAGCACCAGGTCTCTGAGCGCATCGGTCATGTGCAGCAACTCGAAAATGCCGATCCGTCCCCGATAGCCGGTTCCGCGACAGTCTTTGCAGCCCCGGCCTCGACACAGCTCCGCCGGCACATCGTCGGGAAACATGTGCCGCAGGCCGGCCGGCGTGGGGAACGCCTCCGCGCAGTGCTGGCAGATGCGCCGAACGAGCCGCTGCGCGACAATCCCTTGGACGCTCGCGGTCAGGAGATACGGCTCGAGCTCCATTTCCAGGAGACGCGCCACGGTCGCCACGGCGCTGTTGGTGTGAAGCGTCGTCAGCACGAGACGGCCCGTGAGCGAGGCCCCGATGGCGGTGTTGAGCGTCTCGGAGTCCCGGACTTCGCCGACCATGATGACGTCGGGGTCCTGTCGGAGTATTGCGCGCAGTCCCTTGGCGAATGTGAACCCCGCCTTGTCGTTGGTCTGGCCCTGGTTCGCGCCGGCGATTGCATACTCGACCGGATCTTCGATCGTGACCACGTTGCGCCCGGTCTCGATCAGCCGGCCGAGTGCTGCATAGACCGTCGAGCTTTTCCCACTTCCGGTCGGGCCGGTGATCAGCACCATCCCCTGAGGGCGGTGGATCAGCTCGGTGAACGTGCTCAGCACCTGCTCGGGCATCCCGATTCGATCGATGCTGAGCGCGAAGTCTGCGTGATCCAGCAGGCGCAGGACGACTTTTTCGCCGAAGACCGTGGGGTACGTCGACGCGCGCAGGTCGAGCGGTTGGCCGCTGCTGAGGACGGAGAACCGGCCGTCCTGCGGGACCCGGTGTTCCGCGATGTCCATGCGCGCGAGCACCTTGAGGCGCGCCACGATGGCGGGAGCGATATCGGTTGAGAGATAGGCGACATCGCGGAAGGTGCCGTCGACCCGGCAGCGCACGCGGAGGATTTCCTCCATCGGCTCGAAGTGGATGTCGCTCGCGTGTTCGCCGATGCCGCGGATGAGGATGCGTTCAACGATCCTGACGGCCGACCGCTCCGTCTCAGGATCTTGAACGCCTCGATCCGCGAGCATCAGATCCGTGATCCGCCGGCCGGCGCCCGGACGTCGCCGGTCTGGTTGCGTCGCATCCCGCGTCTCGGTGACCGGCCCCTCGACGACGATCAGATCGCAGGCCGTTCCGTTCTCGGTTGTGGCGCTGTCCGCGGCGTAGTAGCGATCGAACGCTTCACGAATCTCGTCTTCGAGCGCGACGACGGTCTCGATGCGGCAGCCGGACGCGAACCGGATGTCGTCGAGCGCCGACAGGTCTTTCGGGCTTGCGATCGCCACTTTCAGGGTGCTGCCGACTTTCAGGAGTGGAAACGCCAGGTGCTTGCGCGCAACCTTCTCGGCAAGCGTGCTGACCGCGTCTGGATGAACCGTGTAGCCGTTCAGCCGAACCGCCGGTACTCCGAGTTGCAGGCTGAGCACGCCCAGCACGGCATCCGGCGTGGTGAACCCCATGCTGACCAGAACGTTGCCCAGTCGCCTGCCCGTGAGCTTCTGCTGCTCGATTGCGGCCTTGAGCTGCTCGGCCGTGATGAAGTTCCGCTGAAGGAGCATCGCGCCGAGCGGCTCGGGTCTATTCGAGACCGCTTGGGCGTCGACCAGGTCTTGGCGATCGAGCGGGGCGCAGACTCCTGTGTACACCATGCGAGAGGCCAGACATGAGAGCAACGGCCGAACCATACGAAGCAAAAACGAAGAATGTAGTCATTAAAGGTCAAAGTGGGTCTTATTTAAGACACAAAAAGACTGTAAGGACATTATGTTGTTCTGTTTTGCAAAACCGGTGTTCAACAACTCGACAGGCGAGCAGGGCGGGGCGGCCCGAAAGTTGAGAGCCCAAAGCGTGTTCGCTCCGGGCTCCCGGCCTTACTTCTTGGCGCGCGGAATGTTGAGGGCTGTCAATCGTGCGCTGATCTCCTCGCCCGAATTGGCTGGGTTCACCTTCTTGTCGATATCCAGGATCTTTCCGTCGGCACCGATGTAAAAGGTCCACCGATTCGCCAGTTCGCCGAGCTTGTAACGGCTGTAGTCGGCCAGCACGCCGTACTTATTGGCGGTGTCCTTGGTAGGGTCGGCAAGGAGCGGGAAATCAGCGTTCTCCTTCTTGGCGAACGCGATGTTGTCCTCGAGACTATCTGTGCTGATCATGAAGTACGCAACGTCGAACGCGCGAATCATCGGGCCGCTCTCACGGAGCGCCTTGCATTCGGCGGTTCAACCCGCGGTGAAGGCTTTGGGAAACCAGGCCAGCACCACGGCCCTGCCCCTCAGCTTGGACAACGAGTAGCTCTTGCCGTCAGTCGCCTGCAGAGTGAAGTCAGGCGCCGGGTCGCCCACTTTCAATTCGGGCTGACCTGGGACCGCGGGTAGCTGCGCGGCGGCACCTGCGGCCAGAGCGCCGACGGCTACCAGGCACAACGAGGTGACACGAATCGCACGTCTCATTCTTCCTCCGGCAATTGACGCTAGCACAAGACGGACCCCTTGTGAACCATCGCGCGAGATGTAGTTCCGATCGCCGAACGGTGCGAGCTTCTGATCCGGCACGCCGCCTCTCCACGTATTGTAGGATGGAGTTCCGCTCTGAGAACAGGGATCGCTGGAGCCGGAAATGCATCGAATGTATCGAATTTCGCATCGAATATTCGCGTCCGTGTGGCTGGCTTCCGCAGTCGCGTTTGCGCAAGTACCGGCGACAGAGCTTGCCAGGCCCGCAGCAAACGCCCGCCATTTCGTCATCCAATCGACAGGCGGCAAGCACGGCGACTCCTGGACGTGGGTGGCGCCCGACGGCGTGCGCATGGGCCGCGAGAGCCTGAATCTGCGCGGTCAGGTGTTCGAGCTCGACTCGAGCGGCGCAGCGGGCGCCGACGGCATGCCGTCACGGATAGCCATCCGCGGCGTGACGCCGCAGGGCGATGCGGCGGAGACCTTCACGATCAATCGCGCGACGGCCAGTTGGAAGAGCCCAATCGACGCCGGGACGGCGAACTACTCGGTGCCCGCCTTCTACGTGTCGCAGGGGGGACCGATCGACGTGACCGCGTGGTTCCTGGAGGCGCTGCTGGCAAGGCCTGACCAGTCGCTCGACCTCCTGCCGGGCGGCAGAGCCCATGCCGCCAGATTGGTCGATCTGCCGGTCGGGACCGGCGCGGCACGGCAGACGATCACGCTCTGGGCGGTGACCGGCATCGGCACGTCGCCCGTGCCGATGTGGGCTGACGCGAACAACAAGTTTTTCGCGGTGACGGGCGGGCTCGCCTGGCTGCCGGAGGCGTATGCCGGCGAACAGCCAAACATGGAAGCCGCGCAAGCAAGAGCCATGGCGGCGCAGGCGCCGGGGTTGGCGAAAGCCCTGGTGAAAGTGCCTGCTGGACCGGTGGCATTTACAGGCGTCCGGCTGTTCGACGCCGACGCGACGCGGTTCTTGAGCGACCAGACGGTGGTCGTCGACAAGGGCGTGATCACCGCCGTCGGCCGTCGCGACTCGATCAAGATGCCAGCCGGAGCACAAGTGATTGACGGTCGTGGGAAGACCCTGATCCCGGGCATGTGGGACTGTCACATGCACGTGGGCGACGACTTCACCGGATTGCAAGAGTTGTCGATGGGCGTCACATCGGTGCGCGATCCCGGCAACGACGACCTGCGCACGATCGAGCGCCGGAGCCGCTCGACCGCTGGAGACCTCCTGTTCCCGCACGTCTATCCGTCGTCGCTCATCGACGGGAAAGGGCCTTATACCGCGCAGGTGGCCAACGTCGCGACCAGCGAGGCCGAGGCCATCGCGCTCGTGGACAAGGCGAAAGCGAACGGCTTCACCGGGGTCAAGTTCTACGGCACCTTCAACCCCGACTGGCTGCCCGCGAGTATCCGCGAGGCTCACAAGCTTGGGCTTCACGTCCACGGCCATATTCCAGCCGGCATTCGGCCGGTGGACGCCATCAATGCGGGGTACGACGAGATCACGCACATCAACTGGGTGATGATGCAGGCGATGCCGGACAGCGTGATCCCCGTCTCAAACGGGATCATGCGCTTCGAGGGACCGGGGCGCTACGCGAAAGATGTCGATCTCGAAGGCCCGGCGATCAAGACGATCCTCGGCGCGATGGTGAGCAAGCATGTCTCGATCGATCCGACGATGGTCGCGTTCGAAAGCCTGTACGTGCCGGAGAACGGCGACCTGTCCCCGTCGTACGCGCCCTTTGTCGGCACGCTGCCGCCGACCACCGAGCGAGGCTTCAGGACCGGTGGCTTCGCTGTTCCCAAGGACGTCACGCGCGCGGACTACCGCGCGAGCTGGGCGAAGATGGTCGCACTGCTCGGCCGGATACACGAAGCGGGAGTGCCAATCGTCGCGGGGACTGATGGCGCCGGAATCGAAATCGTGCACGAGCTGGAGATCTACCTGCAGGCGGGCTTCAGCCCGGCCGAGGCGCTCGCGGCTGCGACCATCGTCCCGGCGCGGCTCGTTGGCCAGGACGCCAGGACCGGTTCGGTGAAGGTGGGGAAGACCGCCGATCTCGCCCTGATCGACGGCGACCCTTCAACCCGAATCGCCGACCTCCGGCAGACGCGCGTCGTGATGTTGGAGGGCAGGCTGCTCGATGCCGACGCGCTGCGCAGCGCGGCGGGATTCTCAGGCCGGCCCAAATAGCTCGCCACGACGGAGACCTGTTCGGCTGTCGAACGCGCCGAACATTCGCCGATCGATCGCTGATCGATTCTTGACAGGGTTGCGATCGGTCTCTATAACGGCCGGATGAGAATCCGAAATCGGAGAATCGTCCGTCGCCTCTTGTTGGTGGCGTTCAGTCTGGCCGGCGGTCCGATCGCCGCGCAAACCCCGCTGCCCGCGACCGACGTCAGCTCGGCGACCGTGCAGGCGTTTCTGAAAGCGCTGCCGGCGGACGCCATCAGCGACCTGCCGATCAAGGTCGCCGATGTCGGAGGCTCGCGCGTCGGCATCTATGGCGTGTTCAGACCGAAGTCGATGCCAGGCGACGCGATTGCGCACGAAACGCGGACAGCGGAGGTTTATTACATCCTCGATGGTGCCGGCACGATCGTGACCGGCGGCACGATCGCTGGGCCCAAAGCCCCCCCGGCGGGGCGGCGATCCGGCCCGCGCGGCGAGCGCATCGACGGCGGCGTCAGTCGCCGCGTCTCGGCCGGCGACATCATCATCATTCCAGGCCGCACGCCGCACTGGTGGAGCGCACTCGAGAGCGACATTCACTACCTGATCGTCCGCGCCGATCCCGAGGGGACGCTCACGCTGAAATGATGGTCTGACCTGTTCGCCGGGAGCTACCCGAACTGTTCGCATATCGAACGCTTGTGCGGATTCCGCACGCTATGCGAACATCCGCCGCGCGCGCCGACGGCCGCGTGTCGGGGGAGGGCCGACCATGTCAGTCGAGCATCGCGAGTCTGTGCAGGGGCTGCGCCGCGGCTTCGCGGTCATCCGCGCGTTCTCGGCCGACGCGCGCGAGCTGACGATCGCCGACGTCGCGATCCGGACCGGCCTGCCGAGAGCGGTCGCCCGGCGCTACCTCTTCACGCTGGAGGAGCTCGGGTGCATCGTGCACACGGGCGCGTTGTTCAAGCTCACGCCGCGGCTGCTCGATCTCGGGTTCACCTATCTGTCCACGGTCCAAGTCGCAAACTTCGCGCAGCCGTTCATGGAACGGGTCGTCGCGAAGCTCCATGAGTCGAGCTCCATCGGCGTCCTGGACGGGCACGACTGCGTCTACGTTGCGCGCGTGCCGGCCAAGCGCATCATGAGCATCAATCTCGCGGTCGGCTCGCGGTTGCCCGCGCACGCCACGTCGATGGGCAAAGTGCTGCTCGCCTACCTGCCGCCTGATCGCCTCGACGCCTACTTCGCGAGCGGACCGCTGCCGCGCCTCACGAAGCGGACGATCTGCGACGAGGCCGCGCTGCGCAAGATCCTCGACGATGTGCGGGCGCGCGGCTGGGCGCTCTCCGATCAGGAGACGGAAGCAGGTGTGCGCGCAGTGGCCGCACCGATTTTCGATCGCATGCACCAGGTCCATGCCGCGCTCAACGTCGGCAGCCACACCAGCCGGGTGCCGATGCGCACGCTCACCCGCGAATACCTGCCCGTCGTGATCGACGCGGCGCAGACGATTTCACGCGTCCTCGGAGCGAACGTCGAGCCGCGACACGTGCGATGAGACGTGTGCACATTGCGCACCGCGGCGTTCGGTAGGCGAACGCCGGATCGCCGCGTTGCAAATCCGCATCTGCGGACTTAGGATGCGCCGTCTCGCGTTCACGAATCGACAGCAATCACGCGCCGTCTCGACGCGGTCGCCGATCGGCGCTGCTCGCGGTCATGGGAGGAGCTCAGTATGATGTCCGGAACGGCATTCCCGCATTCGCGTCCTTGGCGGCATCTGATGACGGCCAGCGTCGTGGCTGCGGCAATCACGAGCCTGACCGTCCCGGCGTCCGCTCAATTCATCGCGACGGCCAGCATCGAAGGATCCGTGACGGATCCGAGCGGCGGTGCGCTGCCCGGCGTGGCGGTCACACTCTCGAGTCCTGCGCTGCAGGTCTCGCAGATGGCCGACGTGACCAATCCGGAAGGTCACTACCGGTTCACGCAGCTGCCGGTGGGCGTCTATCAGGTCAAGTACGAGCTCTCGGGCTTTCAAACGCTGGTCCGCAGCGATCTCCAGATCGGATCCGGCTTTGCCGCCAAGGTCGACGTGGTCCTCAAGATCGGCGATCTGGCCGAGGCGGTGACGGTCACGGCGGCCAGCCCGATCGTTGACGTCACGACGACCGCGACGGGGACGACGCTGTCGACGGATCAGGTGAACAAGCTGCTGCCGAGCTCGCGTATGTACGGCGATATGTCGCGCATGGTCTCCGCGATGCGCACCACCTCGGCGCCGACCATCGGTCGCATTGGCTTCGGGTCGACAGGCGGGTACATCGCGTACGGCAACGCGTCGACGATTCTCCGCCTCGACGGCCTCGAAGTGCTCGGGAACACGTATCCCGACTTCTCGACGGCGCAGGAAACCGAAATCAAGAGCGCCGGCCTCAGCGCCGACGTGTCGAGTGTCGGATCGGTCTGGAACCTCGTGACGAAGTCCGGCGGCAACCAGTTTCACGGGCGTCTGAGCGAGACCTACATCAACGGCAACCACGGACTGCAGGCAAACAACGTCGACGACCTCCTCAGATCCCAGGGCTTGAGCAACGCCGACAGCGTCGTCTGGTTCAGCGACTTCACCGCGGATCTTGGCGGGCGGATCGTGCCGGACAAGTTGTGGTTCTATACCGCCTACCGGCGGCGTCAGAACCGGCGGACCGCCGCCGGGGAAGTGTTGTCCGCCAGCGGGACCTGCGGATGCGTCCTCGACAACACGCCGTACGTGGCGCCGGACAAGCAGGACAACTTCACCGAGAAGGTTTCGTTCCAGCCGAACGCGAAGTACCAGCTCGTTGGATTGTTCGCGCACGACATCTCCGTGAACGACGGCGGCGTCGAGACCAGCAAGGGCGCCAGGCGCTTCATTCCGTACGAGTCGGACACGTACGAAGTCTATGACCCGGCGCACCTCATCGGGGAGTTCCGCGCCGTCTTCCGCGACAACCTGATGCTGAACGTCGTCGGCGGGCGATCGCACTACACGTTCGCGGCGGATGACACGCCTGGCAACGCAACCAAGACGGCGTGGTTCGACCGCAACACGCAGTATTTCGGGGGCGGCAGCATCGGCCCGGCGTCGAACTACGCGCAGTACTTCGACCCGCATCTGCTGAATTCGGTGCGGGCGTTTCTGACGTTCCTGCCGCACAATCCGATTGCTGGCGGCAGCCATCAGTTTGCGATCGGCGGCGGCATGGGCGTCGCGGGTGGTGGCGGCACGGCGCCCAATCATCCGGCAGGCAACTACCAGATTACTTACGACGTCGTCAACGGTGTGCCGCATCAGCCGGTGGAGATCCAGACGTTCAACTTCCCGATCTATCAGCCGAACCGCTCGCGCAACGTGAACGTCTACGCCAGCGATCGCTGGGAGATCGGGAAGCGGATGACGGTGAATGTCGGCATCCGCTTCGATCGCGACCACGCCTACATTCCGCCTCTGACCAAGGTGCAAGGGCAGTTCGGCGGATCGGGCACTTTCCCGCAGTTCGAGGGCAACACGTTCAATACCATATCCCCGCGCACCGCCATCGCCTATGACCTGACGGGAGACGGTAAGACCGTGATCAAGGGGACGTGGTCACAATATGGCGGGGCGGCGCCGAGCGCGGCGCCGTACAGCCTCGCCGGCGTCACGGCGACCACGTATCGATTCCACGATCTCAACCACGACGGGATGTACGAGCCGGGCGAGGTCAATCTCGACCTGAACGGCCTGGACTTTCTCAGCATCACCGGTAACGGTGTATCGACCAACATCTTCAACCCGGGGCTGAAGCGGTCGCACACCGACGAAGTGACGGCGGTGTTCGATCGCGAGCTGATGGCCAATATGGCTGCGCACATCGTCTACGTCTACAGGCGGGACGTCGGCCTGCCGACGACCATCAACGCCCTGCGACCCTACAGCGCGTACAACATCCCGATCACCCGGCGCGATCCGGGCCCGGATGGGATTCTCGGCACGGCCGACGATGGCGCGCCGGTCACCATTTGGGACTTCGATCCGGCGTTTCGTGGCGCGGCCTTCGTCGGAAACGAAGTCGTCAACCGCCCCGACGACAGGAGCGATCACTACAACACGATCGAATTCACACTGGCCAAACGCACGTCGAGCCGCTGGGGCGTTCAGACGTCGGTTCTCACCACGAAGAACTACGTCTATGCTGTGGGTATCCCACAAAGCCCGAACGATGATTACTTCCCGATCGACCAGACGTGGAACTGGGTCTACAAGATCAATGGCAGCTATCAGTTGCCCTACGACGTCGTGTTCTCAGGGCTCTTCGATGTCCAGCCGGGCATTCGCGGCCAGCGGACCTACGTGTTCCGCGCCGCCGATCCGAGCGGCGGTCCGGCGTTGAAACAGCAGTCCACGGTCACGCTGCGGTTGTCGAACGTCGGCGACTACGTGGGTCCGACGCGCGCGTCCGCCAACCTGCGGCTCGCCAAGCTCGTGAAGTTCAACCGCCTTGAAACGAGGCTCAGCGTCGATCTGCTGAACGCGTTCAACAGCAACGCATTCTGGGCGATGACGTTCGTGTCCGGGCCCACGTTCGGGTACGGGACGGCGTTCACGAACCCGCGGACGCTGCAGTTCGGCGCATCGATCGACTTCTGAGCGCCAGGGAAGACGTGTGCCCGGGGGGCAGGGGCCCCCGGAGTGAGCAAAGCCCGGGGGGCAAGGGCTCCCGGAGTGACGATGAAAACGAGGTGTGCCCATGCCGGATGACACGATGAAGGAGCAGAGCGCGCAGCTGGCCGCGACAAACGTAGATCGGCGTCAGTTCGTCCAGGCGGTCGGCGCCGCAGGTGTCTTCGGCGCCATCCACCCGCTGGTCGGGGCGTCAGAAGCGGAGCAGCCACCGGCACGAGCGCCACAGCGTCCGGCCGGGCCAGACGAATTCGCGAAGCCGGCGACGCTGCGCCAGGGCGCGCAGCTCGATTCGCGGTTCCCGGTCAGCTTTGCGACGCCGGTGTCCGAAGGCCTGCGGCTCGTCATTGAATACTTCACTGCGCTGAGCCAACGCGACGTGCAGGGCATCGCGCGCACGCTGCACTTCCCGTTCGCAATCTATGAGGACATCGAGCCGATCGTTGTCCAGACCGCGGCCGACATGGCGGCGAACCCGCCGCCCACGCTCAACGGAACCACGAAGGGGAAGAGCCGGATTCTCCGCGGCTCCTACGATCTGCTCGAGAGCATCAACGTGCATCTGTACTGTCCGGTCGGCGCCGCGTTCTCCCTGTCCTTCACCCGCTACACACCGGACGGCCAGAAGCTGCTGCTCTGCGACGGCGTCTATTCGGTCACGAACAACGACGGACGCTGGGCGATTCAGCTGGCCTCGACGATCTTTCACGAGGTCGACTTCATCGGCGTCACCTATCCCGACGCGGAAGCCGCGACGACGCGCGGCGAACAGAACTATCTCGCGGCGTTTGGATACGGCAACGAGGCAATCCTGAACGATCCCAAGTCGAGCCGCGGGTCGTACGAGCCGCCGCTGCCGGCCGGCACGAAGACCGCCAGCGTGAACTTCGGCTACGGTCCGCGCGAGCGTTCGCGCGATGCGCGCGAAGGCCACCCCATGCTCGGCTGGCGCACGAAGGGCGTCACGAGCCGGCTGAACGTGTCGGTGCGCAGCGACGAGGCGCTCAACCGGACGCTCGAGACGAACCTGCCCGAGTTCATCGACCTCGCGGGCGGCGCCGTCGGCACGTACGCGTACACCCGCGACCGCCCCGTCCGCCCGATCACGATCCACGCGACCCACGACAAGGCGCATACGCTGGGCGGCTACTTCCGTTACACCGCCGACGGGACGCTGATCTCCGAAACGCGAAGCGTGGCGATCCGGATCTACAAGAACGGGCATTGGGGCAGCGCGGGCTCGCTCGGCCAGGTGACGCATCACGATCGGTCGAACTCCAAGGCCTGACCGAAACCTTGACGCGGCCGCTTCCGGTGCCCATCCAGTCGTTCGATTCGTCGGGCTGCGTGCGTTCGCCCGATGGCATCGTGCGGTACCAGCATCGACCGGCGTCGCTCATCGAGATGATGCGCGCGTCAGTCGACCGGGCGGCGGGGGAAGTGGCGCTGGTCGAAGTCGGAGGCGAGCGAATCGCCTACGGCGAGTGGTGGCGTCGCGCGAGCCATGTCGCCGGCGGCCTCAGGGCGGCCGGCGTCGCACGCGGCGACCGCGTCGCGCTCCGGCTCCCGAACGGCGTCGACTGGTGCGTCGCATTCTTCGGCATCCAGATGGCCGGCGCCATCGCCGTCCCCGTCAACACGCGATTCACTGATGCGGAGGCCGCCTACGTCGTCACCGACTCGGGCAGCCGCTTCATCTTTGTCCCGAACGAGCCGATGCCCTGCGCCGCGCCGTTCGTCTGCGACGACATCGTGCGGACAGATGTCTCCGCCATCTTCTACACCAGCGGCACCACCGGGTTCTCCAAGGGCGCGATGTTGACGCACGAGGGCTTTCTCGCAAATACGGAGACGTGCCGGCGTGTGGGATTGCTGCCCGCCGGAACGACCGTTCGCAGCCTGGTGTCAGTGCCGTTGTTTCACGTCACCGGATGCAACAGCCAGCTTCTCGCCACCTGCGAGGCGGGCGGCACGACCGTCATCATGCGGTCCTTCGACGTGCGCACGTTTCTCGACACGATTGAGGCCGAGCGGATTGACGCGACCCTGTCAGTGCCGGCCATCTACTGGCGGGCGATCAATCATCTCGGCTTTCGAGACCGCGACATGTCCTCAGTGCGCTGGCTCGGATACGGCGGCGCGCCGATTGCGCCTGATCTGGTCCAATCCGTGATCGAGGCGTTTCCGAACGCGCGCGTCGTCAACGCATTCGGGTTGACGGAAACGTCCGGCGTGGCCACCTCGCTGCCGCACGAATACGCGCGGACGCGTCCCGAATCGGTCGGTTTTGCGGTCCCGGTTGTCGACCTCGCGCTCGCCGACGCCGTCGCCGACGTGGGCGAACTGATCGTGCGCGGCCCCAACGTTGTGCCCGGGTACTGGAACAACCCGGCCGCCACGGCGGAAGCATTCACGGACGGCTGGCTGCGCACCGGCGACGTCGCGCGCATCGACCGCGACGGCTTCGTGCAGATCCTCGACCGCAAGAAGGATCTGATCAATCGCGGCGGCGAAAAGGTGCACTGTGTGGAGGTGGAAGGGGCGCTGGCCGCCCATCCCGCCGTGTTCGAGGCGGCCGTAATGGGTGTTCCCGACCCGATGATGGGCGAGAAGGTCGGCGCTGTCGTCGTGCTCAAACCGGGACACGCCGCAGCCATCGGCGACCTGCTGGATTGCGTGCGCGCCCGGCTCGCAGACTACAAGACCCCGCAATATGTCGTACTGCAAACCGAGCAGCTGCCGCGGAATGCGGGCGGAAAAATTCTCAAGAAATCTCTACGCCAGAGCGTTGAATGGGGGGCGCCTGTCTGGTAACCCGCTATTCGCGCAGCGACACGCGGCGGTTGTCCCGCTGCCGGAGCAGCCTGTTCACCACATCGCCGTTGAGCGATCCATCGGCATTGAACAGCAGCGCTCTGTCCGTCCGCATCCCGGCCGGCCGACGGCCGCGCTGCCAGGCATCCAGGATGCCGGCGACGGACGCGACCCGCTCGGTTGACGGCGCGAGGAAGTCATACGTGAATGCCGGGAATCCCGGCAGAGAGCGCAGCGACCGCGACGCGATGATCCGGACCGCGTCGTATGGATCGTCGAGGAGAGCGGACAGGTACGGCACCGTCCAGTCCGTCCCAGACACCTGCTGCGCCGGCGCCCAGCCCATGCTCCACGCGACGAGCGCGCGCTGCCCGGCGTCCCCGCGCAGCAGCCAGAGCAGCGAGGCGGCAATCGTGCGCTCGTCGTCCGTCAGCGAGCCCAGCGGGCGTAGCGATGCGGTCGGCGACGAGTACCAAGTCGTAAGCCGTTCGGCCGCCCACGCGAGCGTCTTGTCGAGATGGCAGAGATTGCAGGCGTTCGGCCGCCCGGTCTGCACGCTGGCGGTGACCGTCGGGCTGCTGACCTGATGACTGCGGAGGGCTCGGAGGAGGCCATACGTCGTGTACGGCATGTGGCAGTTATAGCAGCTGCTCCCCTGCGAGCCGGCCGCGTGTTTCGTGTGCGCGGTCAGACTTGCCCCGATCGCGGCGTGGCATTGGAGGCAGGCACGGTTTCCGTCCAGCCCGTCTGCGACCTGGTGCGTGTCCGCCCACTTGGTGACCGATTGCGGGTCGCCAGGCGCTTTGTGCATCGAGTGGCAGGAGAAGCACGACATCTTCCGGTCATCGTCGGCATTCTTGTAGCAGGGGGACTCGACGAGGCCGTTGTACTCGCGTCCCGAGACGCGAATCATGCCGTCGGACCAGAACGAATCGCGCTCAAGGTTGGGGTCGCGGGCGAGCACGCGCTGCGCGGCGGGCGAAGCGGCGTTGGTGGCTGGCTTCAGGACGAAGCGCGTTCTTTCGAGATCATCGCCAGGCCGGTACGAAAAACCGACGCCGTTGACACTGAGCTCATCGTCACGCTCGTAAAAGTTCCACACCGCGTGGCACTGACCGCAGGTCTGCGACGACCGGCGCGCGTCGATGTGAACGGGGTTGACGATCGACCGGTCTGGGCGGCCGCTCAGGTGTAATCGGTAGCGCCGAACCGGATTCCCGTTGAGACGCACGTGATCCGCGCCGGGGCCGTGACAGGCTTCGCACGCGATGCCGAACTCCGCGGCGGTTGTGCCGGCGGTCGACGCGTCGCTCAGGCGCGGCGGGATCGGTGTGTCGAATCTCCACTTGCCGTGCGTCGCGTGGCAGTTGATACAGACGCCATTCCAGCGTCCCGTTTCGGACGCGGCGCCATCGGTGGGCGGGCGCATGAACGCGGCGCGCCGTGGAATCCATCGCCGTTCGGCGATCAGGAACATCGCTGGCAGCTGTCCCAGGAGGCGGCCGCGCTCCGTCCCGTACCAGTACACCTGCTGCTGATGCGATCCGGTGATCAGGACGATCGGTCGATTGACTCGCGGCGGCGGGCGGCTCGCGTCGCGGGCCGCGTCGGCCGCGCGGGTCACGACAGTCGCGACATTCACGACATTCACGACATTCACGACATTCACGTCAGGGTCATCGAACTCGGCCCAAAGCCTGCCGTCGGAGCCGTGCTGCAGGCGCATCTGTGTGCCCGGACCTGCGGCGATCGTCACGCCGTCGAAGTCGGCGCGCACGTTGTCCCCGGTTGGGACCTGCGTCATCGTGCGATGGAATGATTCGTGCCACGTCTCGTACTCCGACGGATGGCACGCCCGGCACGCCTGGGAGGAGGCGTAGCCGTCATCCGCGACTTGGATCGGACGGGACACGGCCCTGGCTTCGGAGATGAACGGCCGTCGTAAACGAATCGTTGCAATGTCGATCGCGACGGCGCCACACACGACGAGGGCGAGCGCGATCGTCCGCACGGTAAGATACTACCGCGACTCATGCGCGAGCCAGGCGTCCAGCGCGGAAGCGATTATTCACGGCGGCATCTGCGCACTGGCTGGTGGTCGCTGCTCCTCTTCGCCGCGATGGGCCTGGCGCTCGAATCGCTGCATGGGTTCAAGATCCGCACCTACCTCGACGTCTCGAATGAGACGCGCCGCTTGATGTGGACGCTGGCGCACGCCCACGGCACCTTGCTCGCTCTGGTGAACGTCGTCTTCGGGCTGACGCTGCGGTCCGGGCTCGAGATCAAAGCGCGCGATTTGCAGCTGGTGTCGCTCTGTTTCCTGGGTGCGAGCGCCCTACTTCCGGCCGGATTTCTGCTGGGCGGTCTGGTCGTGCACGGCGGCGATCCGGGGCTCGGCGTCCTGCTCGTGCCCCTAGGGGCCGCGCTCCTGCTCTGGGCGCTGTTCTGCGTGGCGCGCGCGACGATGGCCCCCTGATCCGGCCGGGGCGTTCGGATATCGACCCGATGATATAAGTGCCGCAGTGTTTCGCGCCCTCTTGCTGGCCGCTTCAGCCGTGTCGGTTGCCGGCGTCGTGTCGCATGCGCAGTTCGAGAAGAACATCAGCGTCACGTTCGACGGCTGGAACAAGATGCCCGATGGGAGCGCCGAGCTGGTCTTCGGGTATCTGAATCGCAATCCCGACACCGTCGAAATCCCAATCGGGACCGACAACAACGTGCAGCCCGGCGGGCCGGACCTCGGACAGCCGACGACGTTCCTTCCGGGGCGCCAGCGGATCATGTTCCGGATCCCGGTCGCGAAGGATTTCAAGGGCAAGTTTGTCTGGACGCTCAATTACGCGGGCGTGACGCAAGTCGCGAACGCGTCAATCGACCAGAACTACTCGCTCGACGAAGGACTCGAGCCGCCGCCGACAGTGAGGCCCGGCGCGGCAGTGACCGTCAAGCAGTCACAGCCAGCGACCCTGACGCCGAACATCGGGCCGGCGCCCAAGCGTCCGGCGTCTGAGGTGGAGAGTGGGGCGCGCAACCGGCCAGCGCCGCAGCGCCTGACGATCTGGTGGAGCAAATTTCGCGGGCCCGGCAGCGTGGCGTTCGGCGACGGCCGCGTTCAGGAGGCCGAGGCCCCGCAGCCGGCGCGGGCCCGCCGCGAAGCGCCGCTGGGCACGTTCAGCGTGAGCTGCGCCAACCCTCCGGACGCCGTCTGTGGAACGACCACGGCACGATTCAGCGCACCTGGCACCTACGTGCTCCGCGTCGTCGCGGTCGAGCGGACGTCGTCCAATGCGCTGATGACCGTGACGGTCACGCCATGAGGGAAGCGCGGGGATGACTTCAGACGAGGTTCCGTGATGATCTTCAAGCTACGCGTGTCGGGTTGCGCTGTTGCCGGTGCTGTCGCTCTTGCGGGGATTGCCGCCGCGGGTTCATTCGCGACGCCGCTCGGCGCGGCGGCCGAACCGGCGCCACCGACGTTCACGAAGGATGTCGCGCCGATCATGATGCGATCGTGCGTCAACTGTCACCGCCCCGACCAGGCGGCGCCGATGTCGCTGCTCACGTACGAAGATGCGCGGCCGTGGGCGAAGTCGATCAAGGAACGCGTCTCACGCCGCGAGATGCCGCCATGGGGCCTCGACGAAACGGTCGGGATCAAGGAGATCCTCGACGATCCGTCGCTGACCGCCAGCGAGGTTCAGACGATCTCGAAGTGGGTGGATGCCGGCGCGCTGAAGGGCAATCCCGCCGACATGCCGGCGGCGCCGCATTTTCCCGCGGGCGACGCGGGCGACGCCTGGACAATCGGCACGCCAGACTTCGTGGTGAAGGCGCCCGTCTGGACCCAGCCGGCTGACGGCGCGGACTGGTTCGGCGATTTCTACGTCGACTCTGGCCTCACCGAGGATCGGTGGATCAAGGCGATCGAAGTGCTGCCGAGCGTCAAGGGCCGTAAGGCGGTGCACCACACGATCGTCTACGCGCTTCAGGACGATGCCGCCGAGCTGAATGCGATGCTGCCTGTGCGCGCGCCCGACGGCTTCAATCCGAATCTCGGGACGCGCCTCGCGGAGTACACGATTGGCAACAACGGCGACTTGTACCTGGACGGGACGGCGCGGCTCATCAAGGCCGGCGCGAAGATTCACTTCAACGCGCACTACCACTCGATCGGCGAGGAAGTGAAGGATCAGATTCGGGTCGGCATGATCTTCTACCCGAAGGGCTACAAGCCGAAGTACGTGATGATGAACAAGCTGCTGTCGTCGAATA
>DASZFS010000591.1:0-10765 GCA_035939575.1 Vicinamibacterales bacterium
CGGGGTGGACGCGGCGGGCTGATTCCTCGACGCAGGCTGGCCCGTTGGCGCGGGCTGTGAGGCCGGGATGGGCACTGCGGGCTGATTTGTCGACGCCGGCTGGCTCGCGGACGCAAAAGATCCCGCGCGCTGGACGGCAAGCTGCTGGGTGGCCAGCTTGAGGAACCCCTCCGCCACGATCTTCATGTCGGAGAATGCTGCCTGGCCCGCGAGTTCCTTCTCGGCCAGCAACGACAGGAGGTCGCCGAACTGCCCGCTGGCCGCCGAGAAGTCACCCTGCTCGTAGCTGCCCTTGGCGTCCTGGTACATGGTCTTCGCGGCAGCCGGCAGCACGCGCGCACGCGCGTCGCGGAACATCGCGATCAGCTTCGGCGCTTCCGACTCGTCGAGCGTGAGCATCGGCCGACGCGTCGCCAGCCGCTCCAGGGTCTGTTGAGCGTCCTTCGTGCGATTGAGCGCGAGCTGACACAGCGCGCGGAACTTGTCGGCCTGATCGACGTCCACGCCGTCGGGCAGACTGGTCAGCGCCGCCAGCGCCTCTTCGTACGCGGCCGCCATGTAGAGCGAGCGCGCGGCTTCGAGCTGGTCCGCGCCAGTGCCCGCACGGAGCCCCGGAACCGCCGTTGCCAGCACGGCCAGCATCACCACGAAAGCGCTTGAGATCCTCATGCCAGGCACGTCCTCGCTTTCATCGCGTGAGATCCATCGCGACGCGCGTTGGCGTTTGCGCGCCGACGACAACCGTACGGCGTCTTTCGCCGAGCTGCGGATGCCGCCACACGACCTCGTGGGAACCGACCGGCAGCGACACGCCTCCAAGCGGCGTCGTGCCGATGCTGCGGCCGTCCACGAAGACCTCGGCCCAGGGCGACGCATTGACCGAGAGCGTGCCGCTCGGCACGGGCACATTCAGACGCGTCGACTTCCCGCCGTCGACGGTCACTGACCGGCTGACGCGCAGTTCCAACCCCTCGTTGACCAGATCGAGTTGATGCTTGCCCGAGCCGAGGACGATCGGCGCGCCGTTGGACAGCCCCAGCAGCTGACCGTTCTCCAGGATCCGCAGATCGATCGGCGATTCGACGGCCAGCGTGCCCGTAGCCGCACTGCCCTGCGCGGCCAACGTGAAGAACACGCTCGCCGTCGCGCCCGCGGCCACGTCCACGGTCCTGTTGATGGTGCTCGAGCCGCTCGCAATCGCGACGACGTGGCGCGCGGGATTCACGTTCCTCAAACTGAGCGGTGTCGTGCCAACCGCCGTGCCGTCGACCGTCACCCGCGCGCCGGCCGGCTCCGATGTGATGTCGAGCGCGCCGACTGCCTGAACGGACAGCGGCAGGTCCACGTTCTCGGACACGCGCGCGCCGGCTTCAACCTTGAGATCGAGACGCCGTTCGGACGCCCCGGCGAGAAGCACGACTCCGTGGGTGCCCACAGCCAGGTCGAGCTCCACCGGCGTGACGCCCCGGTTGACCCCATCCACGAGCACCGTCGCGCCATCGGGCCGCGTGTTGAACCCGACGTGGCCGATCTGCAGGACTGGCGGCGCCGCCCCCCCGGCCGCCACCCCAGCGGCGCCACGGCTACGAGCGAACACGACAAGCGCCGCCACCGCGGCAAGCGCCACGAAGACGCATAACGGGATCAGCCATTTCATGGCGATCACGGCGGGCCTCGTGATACCGTCCCGCGAGGCGCCCGGCGGTACGGTCGGCGCGCCTGGCGCCAAGGGTGCCGCCGTTACGGACGCGGACTCCGGGTTGAAGCTGTCGAGCGGATCCTTGCCCTGGTCGATCCTGATCGGAATAACATTGGGCGCGGAGGCGCTCCCTGCGCTGCCCTCGCCGCGACCGGACGGCCACCGCTGCGGTTGAGGCGTGTTCGACATAGGTCCTTAACTCAACCTCCTAATGCAACCTCATGCCATGCCTGGCGCCATGAAATCCGGCCGAAAGGGAACATGAAGGTCCCAGTTAAGCAGACTTTTGTCGCGATTATCAACGTGAAAATCCGCGTTCAGCGTGACGCACGCCAACCCGATTTCTCCCGTCCTGCGAGAGACATACAGCAGATCGCGCGGTCCAACAAGTCTGCCACGCATCGCCCGTTGGAGGCGCACGGTTTGCAGTACCGCGCACCTTCCTACGTTTCGGCTAACATCATCATGACCCCGATGACACCTTCATCTCCCATTGGCCCCGTCGCCCGCTACATCCGAGCCGAATACCTCGAAAGCCCGGGGCTCCGTCTGACCGCCTCGCAGATTCAACGTCTGTGGTGCATCGATGCCGTCCAGTGCGAGGCTGTTCTCACGGCGCTCATCGACACCCGTTTCCTCCGCCGAACGCGCGACGGCGAGTTCGTCCGCATCGACTGATCGTCCGCCCCGCCGGACTCCACCCCACTTGACAAAGGACCGTTGTGCACGACTTCGAAACACCGCAAAGCGACAGCTTCGATCTCTCGCTGCCCCACCCGGTCGACGAAGAGACGCCCTCCGACGCCGTCGACAAGACCACGCCGCGCCCGCCGCAGCGCGAAGGGCTGCCCGCGCATTACCGGATGCGGGCCGAGCGCCATTACGTGGACTCGATCACGTCCTCATCCGCCGGCATTCCCATCCGTTTGCTCCCGGTCGAGCAGTTCGAGACGCCGCCGCCCGAGGCCGGCGGGTCGCTCGACGCGTTGATCAAGTCGATCCGTACGCACGGGATCGTCCAGCCGCTGCTCGTGCGCAAGCGCGCCGCTCAGTACGAAGTCATCGCCGGCAAGCGCCGCTTCGTCGCCGCGACAACGCTCGGGCTCACCGAAGTGCCGTGCGTCCTGCACCAGGTAGACGACACCGCTGCGGCCGCGCTGAGCGTAGCGGAAAATGTCCGCGCGAACCCCGGAGGGGCTTCGCTGCGTGCGACCGTCGGCGCGCAGATCTCGGAGGCCATCGGCCGCATCGCAGACGACGTCTCGCGCTTCCAGGCGTCGCTGGCCGTCCTTCGTTCCGCACCTGACGGGTTCGAACGCACCGTCACGGCCGACCTGCTCGCGGCTCAGGCGTCCAGGACCTTGTGGCTGGCCAATACCGCCGCGCTCCTCGCCGGCGGTCGATGCCGCCAGGGGAAGCGACGGCCGCTCTCCGCGATTCTCGACGACCTCGTCCGCCAGTTCGATCCCGAGTGCCGCCTGACCGGCTTGCGGATCGATCTCGGCGGCCCGCCTCCCGCTGTAACGGTCGACGACTGTTTCGTCACGATCGCGCTGACGACCGCCGTCATGATGACGCTCTCGCTGCTCGACCAGACGCCGCAGCCAGTCGTCGAAGTGCACGCCCGGCTCCTCGACGCCGGCGGCATCGCGGCGCAGGTCGCCCAGCGGCAGGTGCCGGCATCGCAGGACATCGTGGATCGCTTCGCTACGAGAACCCGCTCGGCGTGGACGCCCATGATCTTCGGCCTCGGCGCCATCGCGCTCGAACACGCGACCGCCGCGCACGGGGGCGCCGCCGATCTCGTCGCGCTGGACGACGTCGGCAGCTCGATCCAACTGACGTTCTGTCGCCTCTAGATGGGTTGTCAAGGGTTGGGCAGGTCGTCAGAAATAGAGGGAGTGCCTACCGAGGCAGTGGGCCGGCACCAGGCTGAGCTGAAGATCTGTGCACTGCCGTGAACGGAAAGCCGTCCGCCCTCTCCAGAGCCTCCTCCGCAGCGTGCTCTTGCCGATAAGGAAAGCATGTCTCAGCATCCGAAGGTGACCATCGGCTGGGCCATCGCAGGGCTCGAAACGGCCATCACGAAGCTGGCGGACGGGCCGGCCGAGCGTCGCGTGCGCGCGCAATTCCATCAGCTGCTGCTGGCGCTCGAGCGCGCGCGGCTCCCGATCGATCTGCATCAGCCGGATACCGCGGACAGCCCCGCAGTATTTCGGGACTGAAGACCCGTTGATTTCTTGGAGGGCTCGTGTTCTGGTGGTTCGAACGGAGTGGCAGGTATCTCCGCTGCGAGGCGCGTGAAGGTCCGCGCGGCACGTACGAGCTCTGTGTGATCGATCCGGACGGTGTCGAACGCGTCGAGCAATTCGTTGATTCCGCGGATCTGGCAAAGCGGCAGGCGGAGTTTGCGCAGCAGATCACCAGTGAGGGCTGGACGGGCCCGCATGGTTGGAACGTGTGATCGCCTGCGTTTTGCGCTGAGACTCGCCATCACAGTTCGGCTATACTCACGCGGAGACCTCAGCACTATTCGCAAGTCTGTCGTTCGGCGAGACAAATGTGTAAGTACGGCGCGAACGGACGTCGCGCTTCGCGGCGAAGATTCGCGGGAAACTGACGGCCGCCACCGGCACCGAAGTTGCCCGCTGGCGAGCAATACCAATGGCCAAGAGAGTCCTCGTAGTCGAAGATGACGACGCCGCGCGAGCCGGCCTCGTCCGGCTGATCAGCAGCCGAGGACACGAGGTCTTTGCCGCCGCGACTTTCGAGGACGGCAAGCGGCTGTTGAAGATGCACCACCCTGACGTCCTCATCACCGACATCCGGCTCGGTGCGTTCAACGGGCTGCAGCTTCTGTTGAGCGATTCGGAACACACGCAGGCGATCGTCGCCACTGCCTTCTCCGATCACGTGCTCGAAGCCGAAGCGCGGAAACTGGGCGCGCATTTCCTGTTGAAGCCGATCGTGCCCGCCATGCTGCTGGATCTCATCGACGAGCTGCCCGACGCGGCGATGAAGCGGCCCTTCACGCATCCGCGGCCCGTGCGGCGCTGGAAGCGCAAGCCGGCGCCCACCGGCCTCTCTGCCCAGATCAACTCATCGCCGGCGAAGGTGCTGGACGTCAGCTACGGCGGTCTGCGGCTGGGGCTCGGCGAGCGCATGCCAGGACCCCTGCCGACGTCATTCGACGTCGTGCTGCCTGACGGGTCGCTGGCGGTTCCAGTCGAACTCGTCTGGCAGAACTTCACCGAATTCGGCGGCGTCGAGTGCGGCGTCGCCGTATCATCGATGAATCATGAGACGGCGCAGGCCTGGCACGGCCTCGTTGACGACATCGGGTAGGGCCGCGCATCGTGGCTAGGACCACGAATCTGGATCAAAGGTGGGCGCAATTGATCGCGCTCTGTGAGAACGAGTCGAAGTTCCAAAGCGAGGGCAACCATCCCCGCCTGCTGCACCTGGTCAAGACGCAGATCGACGAGCTGGCCGGCGAAATGGGCTTCAGCCAGCGTTGCATCCTCACGCGCGACTTCCGCGCCGAGCGCGACGGCGATCATATCGTTCGCATCATCACCGGCTGAAGCCGACCGCCGCTCTTACGCCTTCTTCTTCGGCTTTTTCTTCTCTTTCTTCATCGACGTGCCCTTGGACATCGAGACCTCCTGGGCCCCGATTCTATCGCGTCTATCGTTGTTTCCATCACGCCGAGCCGTTCGTGGCCCCCGGCGTCTGGCGTTCCGCCCATCGCCAGCCTGCCAGCCAGGCGTCTTTGCGGGGTGACCGCGAGTAGGGCACGTCGGCCAGCGACTTCCCCGCTTTGCAGGCCTCGCATCCTTCGTTCCACGCGGTCTTCCATTTCTGGACGAACGAATCGTCCCGGGCCGCAGCGCGGGAGCGCTGCCAGCGGCCGAACGCGTCGCCAACCCAGACGGCGGCGCGCACGACGATGGATGGGGGTTCGGGGGCCTGCGTGCTCATAGCAAGAAGGCTATCAGCGTTCGTGAAAAATCGGAGTGCCATTCTGTGCAGCGTGCGTCCGCCCGGGAAGGGGAGTATCTTGGAGACGGGGGTTCCCGTGATGAAGACTGGATTCTTGGCCGGCGTCCTCGCCCTGGTGTCCATCGCGGCGCCCGCGTTCGCCCAGCAGCCCGCTGCGGCCGGTCGCATCAAACTGGCCTCCGGTTCAGTGTTTCTCGTTCGCGGCGGATCGGCGACTCAGGCCCAGGCTGGACAGCTCGTGTATGTCTCCGACACCCTGCGCACCGGCGCCGACGGCCACCTCGGCGTGACGCTGAACGATGACACGCGGGTCTCGCTCGGGCCGGCGAGCGAGGTCCGACTCGACCGCTTCGCGTTCGCACCGGCTGAGGGACAGCTCGGATTCGTGATGCGGGTCGTCCGGGGCGTGGCCGCCTACGTCTCGGGGCGAATTGCCAAGCTCGCGCCCGATGCCGTCCGGCTCGAGACACCCGCAGCCATCGTCGGCGTGCGCGGGACTACGATCGCCTTACGCGTTTTGGAATGACGCGGCGCGTGCGCTGGACCGCCGCACTCGCGGCACTCGCGACCCTTGTTTCGGTTCCCCTGCTATGGTCGTGCGGACCAAAGCGGGTGGCGACCGCCGGCCAGCCGGGCGAATCGCTGGTCGCGTTGCTCCCCGATCCCGATTCCGGCGCCGTCGGGCGAGCGTCTGCCTCGGGCGCGGGCGCGGCGGTCGATCTCGACAGCGCCCGTCAGTCGACGGCCGTCGCGAACGGACAGGCGCCAGCCCCGACTCGCGTCATGACCGAGGCGGAAGTCCAACAGGTCTTTGGTGACGCCCTCGCGGCACTGCCCCCCGCGCCGACGCATTTCACGCTCTTCTACAAGTTCGACTCCGACGAGTTCACCGACGACAGCCGGGCGCTCGTGCCCGATATCCTGCAGGCGGTGAAAGGGCGCCCGTTTCCAGACGTCTTCATCGTCGGACACACAGATACAATCGGAACTGCGAGCGGCAATTTCGCGCTGGGGATGCGGCGCGCGGTCGCGGTGCGAACGCTGCTGCTCGAAGCCGGCCTTGACCCGGCGCTCGTCGAGGTCGCGTCGCACGGCGAGTCGGACCTCCTCATTGCGACCGCCGACAACGTGGCGGAGCCGAGAAATCGGCGGGTTGAAATCACGGTGCGATGACCGTCCGACCGCGAGCGCTCGTCATGGTGTCCGGGCTCGTCCCCACGATCGCGGCGACCCTGCTGTGCCTGTACCGCCTCCCCGCGCTGGCGAACCTCGAATACTCGGTGTATGACGTGCTGACGCGGATGGCGCCGACGCGGCCGCCCGATCGCCGCATCGTCATCGTGGACGTCGACGAGCGGAGCCTGTCGGCGATCGGCCAGTGGCCGTGGCGGCGCGATGTCGTGGGCCGCCTCATCTCACGCCTGCGGGACCTCGGCGCGTCCACAATCGCCCTCGACATCGTGTTCGCGGAATCCGATCGCTTTCAGGACGGCGGGGCGGACACCGATGCGGCGCTCGCCGACACGCTGCGGGGGGGCAAGGTCGTGCTCGGCTACGCGCTGACGTTCGAGGAGACGGCGGCCAGGGCCAGCGCGTGCGTCCAGCATCCGATCGGCCTGGCGGTCGTGCGGCGCGGCGACGACCAGGCCGACGATCCGTTCTTTCGGGCGACCGGATCCATCTGCAGCCTGCCGCTTCTCACCCAGGCGGCGGGCGCGTCAGGATTTCTCAACGCCGCGCCCGATCCCGACGGTCTCCTCCGGCGCGTTCCTCTTCTCCTCGAGCTCGATGGCCAGGTGTATCCAGCCCTTTCCCTCGCCGCCGTTGTCCGGGCGGCGCGGCCGCAGGACGCCGCGCTGACCGTCCTGAACGTCAACGCGTCGTCGCTGGCGCTGGACGGCGGCCGGATTCCCCTCGACGGCAAGGCCAATCTGCTCGTGCGGTACCGCGGCGCGAAACGGACGTTCCCGTACGTCTCCGCAGCCGACGTGCTGAACGGACTGGCGCCGCCACGCGCCTTCGCAGACAAACTGGTGTTCGTGGGAACCACGGCGCTCGGGACGCGCGAGGTCGTGGCCACGCCGCTCGACACGCTGTTCGCCGGCGTCGAAGTGCAGGCCACGGTCGCAGACAACCTGCTGCAGCAGGACTTCGTCCGCCGGCCCGAGTTCGGGGTCACGCTCGAGACGCAGATCGTCCTCGCGCTTGGCCTCGCCGCCGCGCTGCTCGTCGCCCGGATGGGCCTGCTCCCGGCGTCGGCCGCGATCGCCGCGGGCGCCGTCGCCATCTGGGCGGGCTCGGCATGGCTGCTGGCGACGCGGGGGGTCTTCCTGTCGCCGCTGTTCCCGACGCTCGGCCTTGGCGGCGCGCTCGCGGCAATGACCGTGGCGCGCTTCGCGATCGAGCACCGGCGCGCCGATCGCGCGGTCTCCGACAGGACCACGTCTCAGCAGCTCATGGTCCAGTCACTCCTTTCGTTGACCGAAGTCCGCGACGCGGAAACCGGACGGCACTCACGCCGCACTCAACGCTACACCAGGGTCCTGGCCGAGCAGCTCGCCACGGATCCGCGCTACGCATCGTATCTGACGCCTGAGAACATCGTGCTGCTCTCGAGCCTCGCGCCGCTGCACGATATCGGCAAGGTCGGTGTTCCGGATCGGCTGCTGAACAAGCCCGGGGCTCTCACGTCCGAGGAGCTCGTCGAGATGCGGAAGCATCCGGCTCATGGCCGCGACGTCATCACTCACGCAGAGCAGGAAGTCGGCGTGAGCGACGATCTCATCCTCGCCATGGCGAAGGATATCGTCTACACGCATCATGAGAAGTGGGATGGCACCGGATATCCCGAGGGCCTGCAGGGGACCGAGATTCCGATCCCAGGCAGGCTCATCGCCCTCGTGGATGTGTACGACGCCGTGCGTACCCGGCGGCTCTACCGCCAGCCGATGTCGCATGGCGAAGCGGTCGAGCTCATCGTCAGGGGCAAGGGTACGCACTTCGATCCCGCGGTTGTCGACGCCTTTCTCACCGTCTCGCGCGTGCTCGAGGGGTTGTCGTCCGACGGCGAGCCGCCAGTGTCCAGCTAGAAACGAAGCACGAGGCCCGCGGTCCCTCGCCAGAAATCGAGATCGCCCTGGTTGAGCACGATCCCGATCGCACTGCTGGCGTCGGCGACCGAGAAGTCGCGGAAGTAGCGGAGGTCGCCGCGGACGCCGAGGTGATCAGAGAAGTACACGTTGACGCCTCCACCCAGATCGAACCCGATGCCGTTGCGGTCGAGCGCGACCGCCGCGAGCGAGCGCTCGACATTCGTCCTGAGAAGGCCCACGCCACCGAGCACGTACGGCCGCACGCCGCCGCCGGTCTGTCCGCCGATGGGGACTCCGATGATGAGGTTCGACATCAGGGTGAAGACGTTCGTCTGACCGACGTTCACGGCGGCGGCGACGAACCTCGGCGAGTACGCGATGTCCTCTTCGAACCCGATGACGCCCTTCCCCATGTAGCCGAGAGAGACGCCATAGGTGAGCTTGGAGTTGTCGTCCACCGCGTTGACCAGCGTCGTGCCGGTCGCGCCGGCGAAGTTCACGCCGATGAACGGCGTCACGAAGCCGTCCGCCTCTGCCGCGCGCGGCATCAGGAGAAGTCCAGCGGTCGCGATCGCGGCGAGCATCACTTGCCAGCCCAGGCTTCGTCTCACGGTCATGGCACGTCCTTTCGGGTTGGGACAATCAGAGTACCACGAGTTTTTTGACGCGCGTGCCCGCACTACAACCCATCTCACAAACGGCTGAAGGCTCTGAGGCGGGCTGAAGACTCATGGTCGCGTGCAGTTGCCTCGCTCCATAATCAAGGTTCTCAACGGTTGACATGGTCGTCAGAAATCGAGGGCGTAGGCAACTGCACGCGGCCATGAGTCTTCGGCCCCTCCCTTCCGAGTCCTCAGCTTCTAGTCCGCCTTGGTCTTCAGACGCGCGTCGTTCTCTTTGATGAACGCGCGGATGTCATCCGCCATGTCGAGCAGCCGCGTCCACTGCTCTTTGTAGAGCGTGACGGGAAAACGCCCGAGCCCGTAGACCGACACACCGCCCTTCTCGCTCACTTTCAATGAGACGCCGCGTGTCGTGCGATTCTTCAGCCGCTCGTTTTCGGCTCGAAGCCGCTCCAGCTCCGCTTTCATGTCGTCGTCAGCCATGGGGCCTCCAATGGAAACGTCCCGGACGCACAGAACTGCACCGATCTTCGCACAAGCGCGATCGTGCGGGCGGGGTACTCCCGTAGACTTGTGCATGACTGAGCGATGGCCTTGAATCGCCGGCGGTTTCTTGCAGCAGCGGCCGCGATGGGCGCCTCGGCTGTCTTTGGCTGCTCGCGGACCAGCGTGTCGCGATCCGCGTGGCGCGAGCGGCGCGATTCCTTTCCCGAAGGCGTCGCATCGGGCGACCCCGACCCCGGCAGTGTTCTGCTCTGGACGCGCTATCCCGCCGGTCCGGGGCGCGAGCGGCTCACAGTGGAAGTCGCGGAAGACCCGGCTTTTCAGCGCGTCGTTGCCGCCTCGGAGGTGCCGGTCTCGGCGGTGACGGATTGGACGTGCCGCGTTCTGGTCGGTGGCCTGACGCCTCGGACGGTCTATTGGTATCGATTCACCGACGCGGACGGCAATGGGAGCCGGATCGGACGGACCACGACGGCGCCTGACGACGACGATGAGCGTCCGGTGCGATTCGCATTCGTCAGCTGTCAGAATGCGAATCAGGGCGCGCAGAATGCGTACCGACGGATGATCTTCGAGGATCTACGCGCACCGGCCGGCGAGCGGCTGGGCTTCGTGCTGCACCTCGGTGACTTCATCTACGAGATTGTCTGGTATCCCGAGGATCGCCCGAACGGCATGTACGACCGCCGCCTCCGTGACATCGTCCGGTATCCGCACGGCGAGAAGATCTCCGATTTTCATATCCCGACGACCGTCGAGGATTACCGCGCCGTGTACAAAGCGTACTTGCACGATCCCGACCTGCAGGACGCGCGCGCGCGATGGCCCTTCGTGAGCATGTGGGA
>DASZFS010000592.1:0-32500 GCA_035939575.1 Vicinamibacterales bacterium
CCAGGGGTCACAGTCGGTGCCGGGCTGCTGGGCTCCAGATCTCGCGGGCTCGTGCGGCGCCAGAAGAGCAACGCGGGACCGATCGCCACGCGCGACGGGCTCCACCGATCGGTCGTCTGTTCGGTCTCGACCAGCCATCTCGGGAAATCAGGCGGCGTGACGAAGCTTTGATCCGTGTCGACCGGCCTGTCCGGATAGCCAAAATCCGCGAGAATCTGGTCTGCCCGATCCGCGAGCACCGCAGGCGGCTTCTCGAGCGGAACGAGGTCGGCCATCGTCGCGCGCGGAGACACAGTTGCATAGATCGCAAGGGACGCCAGGAGCGCGGCGACCAGCCCCAACCCGTGCAGGACAGGAATCGCCGCGGTCTCCGCCGCCGCGGCGAGCGCGTCCGGCGATGGCGTTTCGCCTGCGGCCAGCGCCGCCGCGAGCGGGTCGCCTCCGGGCAGCGCTGCTGCGATGGCGAGCGCTGACGCGGGTCGCCTGTCCGGGTCGCGGTCGAGACATCGCAGGATGACCCGCTCGACCGCAGGATCGAGATCGCGCACGATGGAGGACGGCGTGGTCAAGGTTCCCGTGTCGTGCAGCGTTTTCAGATCGCTGACCGTCTTCGCGTCGTGGGCGCGTCTGCCGGTGAAGATTTCGAACAGGATCAAGCCGACCGCGTAAAGGTCCGTTTTGATCGAAGCGGCGTGGCCGGTCAGCTGCTCCGGCGCCATGTACTGCGGCGTGCCGACGATTCCGCTCTCGGTTTCAGCTCCCGCGGTGGCGATGCCGAAGTCGGTGATGCGCACGTTGCCGTCGCCGTCGATCATGACGTTGGCCGGCTTCAGGTCGCGGTGAATGACGCCGCGCTCGTGGGCAGCGGCGACGCCCGCGCAGAGCTGGCGCGCGATGGCGACCGCGCGATCCTGGGGGAATCGTCCGATGCGCCGCAGCAGCGCGCCGAGATCCTCGCCGTCGACGTATTCCATCGTCAGGAAGCGCCGTCCGTTGGCCTCGCCCAGGTCGTAGAGGCGGCAGACGTTCTTGTGCGACACTTGACGGGCGACGCGGAGCTCGTTGTGGAATTGCGTGAGGCGTGAGGCATTCCCGAACCCGTCGGCGCCCATGGCGGTCGCCGACAGGAACTTCAGAGCGACCGGCTGGTCGAGCGTGAGGTCGTCGGCGCGGTAGACTTCACCCATGCCGCCGCGTCCGAGGAGCGCGACGAGACGGTACCGGCCGGCGATGATGGCGCCGGTCGTGAAACGAGCCGTCGGCGGCCCTGGCAGCGCTGTCGGGCTTGACGCGTCCCACGCATCAATGGTCACGTCGTTCGAAACGTCGTCGTCCGGCTGGCGGGCCACGGCGGAATTCTACCGGAGGATGACCGCGCACGCGGCCGTGCCCTGGCGGGGAGGAGAGAGATGACACACAAGCTGATTGCAAGCGGCGCGGTGGCGATTGCCATGGGCGTACTGGTGGTGGCGCAAGGTGGGCGGCCGGCCAGTCCGGCCGGTAGCGCGGCGGCGCAGGTCGGAGGCAAGTACGTCCCAGGCGCGGAAGGCCCGGTGTACCAGGGCGGCAAGTGGATCGAGATCACATACGGCCGACCGCTCAAACGCGGTCGCGAGCCATTCGGCGGCGCGGCCGCAGCCTACGGCAAGATCGCTAACCCCGATGCGCCTGTCTGGCGCGCCGGCGCGAACGTCAGCACGCAGCTCAAGACCGAAGTCCCGCTGGTTGTCGGCGGCAAGAGCATCGCGCCAGGGACCTACACGATGTTCATCGACCTGAAGCCGAACAACTGGACGCTGATCGTCTCGAGCTGGGAAGCGCAGACGCGCTACGACACGAGCAACAAGAAACAGCTGTGGGGTGCGTACGAGTACACGCCCGACAAGGACGTCGTGCGGGCTCCCATGACGCTCACGACGCTGCCGTTCGCCGTCGAGCAGCTGACGTGGGGCTTCACGGACATGACGGAGGCTGGCGGCAAGCTGACGATCATGTGGGACAAAGCAGTTGCCTCCGTGCCGTTCAAGGTCGGCGGCTGAAAAGGAACAGGCATCTTGCCGCTGCGCTTCGTCGCGCTCGGGCTCGGTGTGCTCGGACTCGCCACGACGACGTTGGCGCCTTCTGACGTTGGAGCGCCGGTCTTCGAGCTGGTGCAGCCGGAGCTCTTCTCCGCTTCCGGCGGCCAGCCGAACGCGTGGGCGGACTTCGACAATGACGGTCAGCTGGACGAGTTCGTCGGCTTCCGCGGCCGCCCTAATCGTCTCTATAAGCAGGACCGCGGGCGCTTCGTGGACGTCGCGGAATCGGCGGGCGTCGCGGACAATATCGAGACGCGCGTCGCGGCATGGGGCGACTATGACGGCGACGGCAACGTCGACCTGTACGTCGGCTTCGCCGGCGGCGCTCGGAACAAGCTGTATCACAACGACGGCCACGGACACTTCACCGACGTGGCCCCCGCGCTCGGACTCGATCTGGTCGGGATCACCCGCCAGGCATCGTGGATCGATTACGACAACGACGGCGACCTCGACTTGTTCGTCGCGTTCCGCGACAAGCCGAACCGGCTGTTCCGAAACGACGGCGGCCGCTTCGTCGATGTCACCGAGTCCTCGGGTATCGGCGATCCGCGCAAGACGGTCGGCGCCGTCTGGTTCGACATCGATGGTGACGGCGACCTCGATCTCTTCGTCGCCAACCAGGAGGGGGACGCCAACGGGCTGTTTCGAAACGACGGCGGTCATTTCGTGGACGTGGCCAAAGAGTGGGGCGTCGACGCGTCGGGGCGGCCGCCGGAGTTTGGCGGCGTCGGGCCCGCTGTCGCGGACTTCGACGGCGATGGCTGGATGGACCTCTTCGTGGCCAACTACGGTCCCAGCGCGCTGTACCGCAACGACCGTGGCCGGCGCTTCATCGATGTGACCAGAGCCACCGGTCTGTTCTTCGAGCAGCACGCGACGACGCCCGCGTGGGGTGACTATGACAACGACGGCCGTCCGGATCTCTACGTCGCGGGATTCCTGGTCAACGTGACCCACTATCCCGATCATCTGTTTCACAACGAGCTCGATTCGCACGGCGGGGGCGTCAGGTTCCGCGACCTGCTGCCGGCGCTCGTCAACGAGCATGACGCCAGCCACGGCGTGCAATGGGTGGATTTCGACGGCGACGGCGCGCTCGATCTGGCGCTGACGAACAACGATCCGGGCGGCGGGCACTATTTGTTCAGAAATCGCCTGGCGCCCGCCCAGGCGAAGCGAGCGCTGGCCGTGGACGTCGTGGATGCCCGCGGCCGGCACACGAAGCCCGGGGCTGAGGTCCGCGTCTACGCGGCAGGCACGCGCCGGCTGATCTCGTCAGGCCTTGTGGATACCGGGAGCGGATACTGCTCGCAGAACGTGATGCCCGTGCACGTGGCCACGGCCGATGCCACGCGAGTCGATGTCGAGGTCACCTCGATGTCCAGGACCGGGCGAAAAACCGTGGTCCGTCGCGGTGTGAGCATTGCGGATCGCGGATTGAGGATTGCGGATCGTGGAGCGCGGATTGAGATACGCATTCCGGACTGAAGCGGCCAGCGACAATGTCAATCCTCAATCCTCAATCCACAATCACCAATCCCAATCCACAATCCTCAATCCGCAATGTTCATTGGGTGGACTTGGCCGGAGATCGTTTCTGTTTCTCGACCATTGCCTGCACGTCCGCCGCCAGCTTCTTGGCGTCGTAGGCAATGCCATCCTTGATCGTCCACTTGATGCCACCGACGCGCTCGACGCGGCCCGTCCTGTCGTTCAACCGGATCGTCCCGTTCGCGTAGAGCACCTTGAAATTCTGCAGCGGGTTCTGATCGACGATGACCATGTCGGCCAGCATCCCCTCGCGGACGATCCCGAACTCGGGCGCCTTGTGCATCGGCTCGTTCAGCGTGAGCGCGCCGTTCATCGTCGCGGACTGAATCACCTCGAGCGGATGGAAGCCGGCCTCCTGCAGCAGCTCGAACTCGTTGACGTAGCCGAAACCGTAGGTCTGGTAGATGAACCCCGAGTCCGAGCCGGTCGTCACGCGGCCGCCCATTTTCTTGTAGTCATTCATCAACTTGAACCATACCTGGTAGAAATTCCTGAATGCGACCTCGTCCTCGGTCGTCCAGTCGTACCAGTACGCGCCGTGGTTGTTGCGGTCCGGCGTGTAGAACTGCATCAGCGACGGCAGCGTGAACTTGTCGTGCCACTCGGCCGCGCGGAAGCGCATGACGTCACGGCCGGCGGAGTAGATCGTCAGCGTCGGGTCGAACGTCGTTCCGAGCTTCAGGTGCTCCGCGAGGTACGCCTTCCATTCAGGGCTGCCCGGCGGATAAATCTTGTCCCAGAGCCGCGCCACCTGACCGAAGCGGTCCTGCTCGTTGTTGTAGTTCTGGGTGACCGGGTACGGTTGGACGACGTAGTCCTTCAGCAATGACTCGAAATGCCCGTAGAAGTGCGTCACCGTGCCGAGGCCCATCCGCGCGGCCTTGATCGCATTGACCTGCACGACGCCGGTCTGCTGCAGGTGCGCGACGGTGCCCATGCCGAGCTTTTTTCCGTCCTGACAATAGATCTCCATCAACTCGGGCCATTCGGCGCCGAGCTTGATGCCGTCCACGCCGTTGGCGTGCGCCCATTCCACCCACGCGTGCGCCTGATCGGCGGTCTGCGGGATGCCCTTGCCCCAGCCGCTGCCGGGGCGCTGGTAGTTGAAGATACGCGGCGCGACGATTTCGTTGCGGGCGCTCCGCTCCTTCTCCTTCACGGCCAGCGCGTTGTCGGTCAGCGGGACGCCACGGACGGTCGTGACGCCGTGCGCCAGCCACAGCTTGAACGGGTACTCGGCGTCGGGATTCTTCGGTGCGCCGCCCGCGTGCACGTGCATGTCCACGAACCCGGGCATGACGTACATCCCCGTGGCGTCGATTTCGTGATCCGCCTGGGGCGCGCGATTCGGGCGCAGCGGCACGCCCGGAGTGCCGGCGTTCCGGATCCCGCTGATCCGGTTGCCCGAGACGACGATGTCGACCGGGCCGCGCGGCGGACCACCCGTGCCGTCGATGAGCATCGCGCCCCGGATGACCATGGTCTTGTACGGACCCAACCCTTCGCCCTGGGCCCGGTTTGGCGCCGGCGTCAGCGCTTCGCGCTGAAGCGGGGTGTCTGCCAGCGCCTGCGTCGGGTTCTGGGCGGACACCGCCGTGCGTGCGGCGGCCGCCGTCAGAACTCCCGCGGCAAACAGTGCGAAGAATCGGGTCCGGACCATGGGAGTGAACCTCCGTTGCTTACTTTTTCATTTCGTCAGCCAGGGTCTGAAGCCGGCCCGCCAGCCCTCCGAAGAGCGGGGCGACCTGCGCCGAGTATCCCTGGTACTTTTCCGGCATCTTCCATTCGCCGGCGGCCTGCTCCGGCGTCTTGCCGGCTTTCAGCTCGGCCTGCGCCCACGTCAGGAAGTCCTGGTTGAAGTCCGCGAACTGCTTGAGGTCCGCCCACGTCGTGGTCGTGTTGCTGTGGCCGTTGATGAGCGTGTCCACGTTCTTGATGCCGGCGTGCGCCTTGTTGAGCGTTGCGGGATAGTGCAGGACGCTGCCGCCATTGGCGCCGTCCACGAGCGGCAGCGACTTGCCCGCGAACAGGTCGCCGATGTGGGCGGTCCTGAGCGCGGGGAACACGACAATCGCGTCGCCGTTCGTGTGTCCCTGGCCAAAGTAGTACAGATCGATCTGATCAGCGCCTTTGCCGATCGTCATCTTGTCCTTGAACGTCCTCTTCGCCATCCCGCGGTTGTTGTTCTGCTTGAAGATGTCCATCTTCTCCATGTTGGCCTTCGTGTTCTCCTGCGTGATGACCTCCACCGACGCGGGGAACTCGACGTTGCCGCTCACATGGTCGCCGTGCGTGTGCGTGTTGATGAGCGTGGTGATCGGTTTGTTCGTCAGCCCTTTGATCTTGTCGAGGATCGGCGCACCCCAGCCCGGGTTCTTGGCGTCGACGACGACGACGCCGGCGGCCGTGACGAAGACGGCGGTGTTGCCGCCGCCGCCCTTCAAGACGAACAGGTTGTCCTTGACCTTGTCGACTTCGATGACCTTCGGCGCATTGGCCGGCGGTTGCTGGTACGCGGTCACGGTCAGCGACAGCGCGCCAGCCGCGACGAGCGCGCCAAGCACTAATCCTCGCTTCATGAGATCCCTCCAGGGAAGAAGACACGTTGAACGAACCAGAACGTCCCCGCGACAATGACAACGACCGAGCCGGCGAAGGCGAGCTGGCGTCCCGCTGCCTCGCTGCGCGACCGCAATGCCGAGATCGCCAGCGCGACGGCGACGACAACGGCGAGCTGGCCGATCTCGATGCCGACGTTGAAGAACACGAGCGCCCACGCGAGCGCGCGCGTCGGCAGCTCGGCGTTGCCCAGCACGCTCGCGAACCCGAAGCCGTGGATGAAGCCAAACGCGAACGCGATCCACGCGCGCACGTCGCGGCCGCCCTTGGGCCCTGAGACGAGCAGGTTGTCCGCGCCCAGGTACACGACGCTGAGCGCAATGGCCGGCTCCACCAGTCGCGCCGGCGGCGTCACGATGTTCAACGCGGCGAGCGACAGCGTGATGCCGTGTGCGACGGTGAACGCCGTCACGACGAGCGCGAGATGGCCGAGCGTGCCGCCGAGCAGCATCAGCCCGACCAGGAACACGATGTGCTCGGGTCCGGTCAGGATGTGCTTGATTCCCGCCGGGACGAACGTGCGCATCACCGCGAGCGCACCGCGCCTCGTGCCCGCATAGTACTCGAACCGCGGGCGGCCGGCGTCGAGAATCGCCTGCGTCAGGGCGCTGCCCTCGTACACGTTGAGAAAGGTCTGGTGATTCGGATCGTACGGAAAAAAGCCTGTTGTGACGGTCAGCGTGCCGGCGGGCGCGGCGAGCGCGTAGCGCACGTGGAGACGGAGCGATTGGCGATCCGGCACCGCTTCGACGCCCGACCACGCCGCCGTCAGCACGCGTCCGTCGGCCGCGATCGTCACCCGCGGAGCCAGGAGCGCGACGACTGCTGCGGCACGCTCCGGCGTGACCGGCTCGAGGAAACGCTCCGGTGGGAGATTGAGGTCGTGCCCGATGTCGAAGATGTGCGCGACGAGCGTGCCGTCCACCGCGTCACGGTCGACGCGCAAATCGAGATAGGTGAACGGGACCGGATGTGCCGCAGCGGACGCCGCCGCGGCAACGACCAGCGACGTAACGATCAGGATCTGCCGCGCCCGCAAGACAGGCAAATGGTAACGTACCGATGTGGAAATCGCGCCAGGCGCCGTTCACCTGCGGCAGCACCTGCCCGTCGGGCGGCAGCGCGCTCTGGCCGACGAGTGCCGCGCGCTGATCGACGGCGCGGCGCCTGGGTACGTGCCAGTCGTCCGGGGCGGTGGCCGGATGCACGTGCGGATGCTCTGTCTCGGCCGGCACTGGAACGGCCGAACGTACAGCTACGAGCCGACACGGGCCGACTTTGACAACCTGCCAGCACCACCGCTTCCTCCGTCGTTCAAGGCGCTTGCCGACGAATTGGCTCGCGCGGCCGGGATGTCGCTGGACGCGGATCTCTGTATTCTGAATTTCTACGACGCCGATGGGCGCATGGGGCTCCATCAAGACAAGGACGAGAGCGAGCGATCGATTGCGGCCGGCGTGCCCGTCGTGTCGGTCTCGATCGGCGACACGGCGCGCTTCCTCTTCGGCGGCCTGCGCCGCCGCGATCCGGTGGAATCGCTGATGCTGCAGTCGGGCGACGGGTTCGTTTTCGGCGGGCCGGCGCGGCTGCGCTATCACGGCGTGTCGCGCATCATTCCCCATTCGGCGCCACCCGATCTCGCCCTCGCTGGCCGGTTCAACCTGACGTTCCGGCAGTACTGACTGAGCTGCCTGAGAGCGACTGCGATCTATTCATATCGCAGAGCGAGAACAGGACTCACGCGCGTCGCGCGTCGTGCGGGCACATACCCGGCGACCAGGGCCACGAGGCCCAGGAGCAGCACCGCGGCGACGACCGTCGTCGGATCATTGGCGCCGACACCGTAGAGCTGACTGCCGACATAGCGTTTCAGAACCAGCGCCCCGATGAGTCCCAGCACAATCCCCGACCCGACCAGCGCCAGAACTTCCCGCATGACGAGCCAGATGACGTCCCCCGGCACCGCCCCGAGCGCCATCCGGACGCCAATCTCGCGCGTCCGCTGCGCGACGGTGTACGCCATCACGCCGTACAGCCCGATGACGGCAAGGAGCGTCGCCAGCGCGCCGAATGCGCTCGACAGCGTCGCGATGAGCCGGTCGTTCAGCAGCGACTGATCGACCTGCCACTCGAGCGTGCGAGGGTTGTACATCGGAATGTTGGGATCCAGCTCACGCATCACCTGGCGTATCGACCCGAACGCGGCATCGGGGTCACTTGCGGTCCGCACATACATCACCGCCGCGCCCGCGAAGTCGTTCTCCATGAACGCAAAGAAGACCTGACGCGGGATCTCGTCGCGCACGCCCGTGTACTTGGCATCCTTGACGACGCCGATGATCTCGATCGGCGTCTTCGTGCCGGGGTTTATGCCGAAGCCGATGTGCCGGCCTAGCGGGCTCCGATCGCCGAAGTAGTGCCGCGCGTAGCTCTCGTTGACGATAGCGAACTGATAAGAGGGAAGTGCGTTCGGGTCGGGCGCGGCGACGTTGAAGCGGACGTTGCGATCGTCAAAGTCCCGACCCGACAGGATCGGGATGCCCATCGTCTTGAAATAGCCGGGACTGACGGCATTGCAGTACGGTCCCATGTCCTCGCCTGGCTTCGGGTCGTAGCCCTCGACCGACATCGAGCTGTCCCATTCGTTGCCCTCCAGCAGGCCCACCTGCGCGAACGCCATCGAGGTAATGCCGGGCAGCGCGGCCACGCGGTCGAGTAACTGCTTATCGAACTGCTTGGTCCGCACCGGTGTGTACCCGGTCAATGTCGGCGAGACGTTGAAGGCGATGAGGCTGTCAGTCCTCAGACCAAGATTGAGCAGGCGCAGGTTCCTGAGACTGCGGATGAACACACCCGCGCCGATGAGCAGGAGGATCGAAATCGTCACCTGAGCGACGACGAGCCCCTTGCGCAGCCTGACGCCGCCCGATCCGCCAACAACCGCTCCGACCTGGTCCTTCAGCGTCGGCGCGAGGTTGGGCTTCGTGGACCGAAGGGCGGGAATCAGCCCGAACAGCAGACCAGTCGCGAGCGACAGCAGGAAGTTGAAAAGCAGGATGCGCCCGTCAATCGATCCGGAGATGACGTGCGGCGTCGTGGTCGGGAGGAAGCCGATCAGGAATCGGGTGGTCCACGCGGCCACGCCGAGACCCAGGAGCCCGCCGGCTCCCGCCAGCATCACACTCTCCACGAGCAGCTGGCCGACGATGCGGGCGCGGCTCGCGCCGAGGGACAGGCGGACGGCAATCTCCTTCTGGCGGGCAGCGGCCCGTGCGATGAGCAGGCTCGCGACATTAGCGCACGCGATGAGCAGCACGCCCCCCACGATGAAGAACAGCAGCTTGAGCGGATCGGTGAGCTGCTGACGGATTGGCGACCGCCCCTGCGCGGCGGGCAGCAGACCCATCTGGCCTTTGAGAAACTGCTCGCGGGTGTAGGGTGTCGTGCTGCTGAACGGAGCCATTTGCACTTCCTGCTCGAGCAGGCCGCGAAAGAACGGCTGCAGCGCCGCAAGCGCCTGCTCCTGCGTGACCCCCGGCTTGAGGCGGCCGAAGACGTTGACCCAGCGGCTGCGACGATTGTCGATGTCGTCCCAGTTCGGCGTCATCTGGGCTTTCAGCATGACCGGCACGCGCACGCTCGGCACGTAGCCGATGTCCACTCCGTCGAAGCCGGCCTGCGAGACGCCGATGATCGTGAAGCGCACGTTGTTGATCATGAGCGGCCGCCCGACGATCGCCAGGTCGGCGCCAAAGCGGGTGCGCCAATAGTCGTAGCTGAGGACCGCCACGTAGCCATCGCCGCGCGCCTGATCGTCCTCGGGCAGGATGACGCGGCCCAACGCGGCGCGCACGCCCAGTACCTGGAAGTACGTGCCGGAGACCAGCTCACCCGGCACGCGCTCGGTCTGGACGCTACTTCCAGGACTTCCAGGACTCCCAGGACCCCCAGGACTCCCGGGGTTCCCAGGAACACCGACGTTCATCGCCACAGGCCGGCGCGCGAACAGGCCGGAGAGGAGTCGTGGGGTGGGCGCTGGATTGGGAACCGGTTGGCTCACGCGCGGTAACGCCGGCCGATCACCCCTGTCGACGAAGTTGTCGCGGAAATCCTCGTACATCGGGAACGACAGCATGTTGCCGCCTGAGTTGCTCCCGTAGTGGTTTCGCGCGCCGTCGAACAGCACCAGCTGCTCGGGGTTCTTTACCGGCAGCGCGCGCAACAGGACCTCGTCCACGAGCGTGAAGATGGCGGTGTTGGCGCCGATGCCGAGCGCGATTGAGGCCAGGGCGACGATGGTGAAGAGAGGCGAGCGCGCGAGGCCGCGCCAGGCATATCGAAGGTCGCGGGTCAGGTGCACACCGGTCTTAGACGGGATGCGATGGCGCCAGGTTGACTTGCCGGTGAAAGGTGCGACAACGTGGAGCAAGTGCGGGTCGTGCGCGTTATCTCTGCGGCGGTCGCGCTCGTGGCCGGCCTTGGCGCGGCCACAAGCACGACCGTCGACATCGCGACAGCCAGACGGCTGGCGGCCGATACGCTGAACGGGCGATCGTTGGAGTACACCCGCACCCTGACCGAGACGATTGGGGGGCGGCTGACCGGCTCGGCGGCCTACAACCGCGCCGTCGAGTGGGCCGCCTCGGAGCTCCAGTCGGCGGGCGGGGTCAAAGTGGCGTTCGAGCCCTTCAGCATGGCGCGCGCCTGGGACCGCATCGGTCCCGCCAGCGCGAGCATCGTGTCGCCCGTGGTGGAGCCGCTGACGATCGCGTCGCTTGGATGGGCGCCCTCGACGCCGGACGGCGGCATCGAGGGCGAGGTGATCGCCGTCCGGCCAGCAGCCTCCGGCCTCGACGGGCGCGTACGCGGACGGCTCGTCCTCGCCGATGACGACGCTCCGCCGGACTTCGACCGCCGCGTGAGGGACGCCGGCGCCCTCGCGCTGCTCGTCGCCGACCCCGACCCGGGCAAGCTGCTGGTCGCCAGAGTGCGCGATTTCGGCGGCGACCTCGCGGCGCTTCCGTCTGCGACCGTCAGCCACGATGATGTCGCGCGGCTGCGTCAGTTGATCAGCCGAGGTCCGGTCCGCGTCGCGATGAGCCTGCCCAACAGCGTCAGTCCAGGCGCGGTGACAGTGCGCAGCGTTGTCGCGGAGATCAAAGGGCGGGAGCAGCCGGATGAATGGGTGCTCGTCGGGGCGCATCTCGACTCGTGGGACCTCGCGACCGGCGCGCAGGACAACGCCACAGGCGTTGCCATGGTTGTTGACGCGGCTCGGGCCATTGCCGCGGTTGGCCGCGCGCCGCGGCGGACGATCAAGTTCGCGTTGTGGGGCGGAGAAGAGCAAGGGCTGCTCGGATCGTCCGCGTACGTCCGGGCGCACGGACCGGAGCTGGAGCGCGCGGTCGCGATTCTGAATGCTGATGCGGGTACCGGCCGGATCATCGGCTGGACGACACCCGGCCGCGAAGACGTGGCGGATCGCGTCCGAACGATCGCCAGGCTGGTGCTCGAGGATCTCGGCGCGGCCGCCGTCGACCGGAGCATGCAGTACGCGTTCGACTCCGACGGCGGGCCATTTCTGCGCCGGGGCGTGCCCGTCCTTGACCTGAACGCCGACGACAGCCGTTATGAGGAGATTCATCACAGGTCCACGGACACCATCGAGCGTGTGAATGCCCATAACCTCGCTGTTGGCGCGGCAACGGTTGCTGTGACCGCGTACGCAATTGCCGACGCGCCGAACCGGTTCGCCGCACACAAGCCCGTGAAGGAGCCGTCCCGGCGGTCTCCGTGACGGGCGCCGACGATCCACGGCTGGCGCTCTATCGAGGTGTCTCGGATACCGCGCTGCTGCGCACGCACGACCTCTTCGTCGCTGAAGGCCGGCTCGTTGTCCGCCGCGTCCTGCGGGATCCCCGGTACCGTGTCGTCTCCGTGCTTGTGAACGACGCCGCGTGCCAGGGTCTGGGTGACGCGGTGCCGCCAGATGTCCCGCTGATCGTGTCGGACGCCGAAGGGTTCAGGCGCATCACGGGTCACGACTTCCACCGTGGCTGCCTGGCGCTGGTGCGGCGCCCGCCGCCGCTCTCGGTTGAGGACGTTCTCGACGCTGACGAGGATCGCAACGGACCGGCGACGGTCGTGGTCCTCGAAGACGTGACCGACGCGGACAATGTCGGCGGCGTGTTCAGAAATGCCGCTGCGTTCGGCGCTCGCGGCGTGATTCTCAGTCCGGGGTGCTGTGATCCGCTGTATCGAAAGGCCGTTCGGACTTCGATGGCTGCGGTCCTTCAGGTGCCGTTCGCGCGCGCGGACGGGTGGCCGGGTGCGCTCGAGTCCATGCGCGACCGGGGATTCCTGCTGGTCGCGCTGACACCACGGCCGCGGTCGGTGGCGCTGGAGGAGTTCTGCGGTCGGCGTCAGTTGCGGCGGATCGCGCTGATGGTCGGCACAGAGGGGGCGGGTCTGGCGCCTGGTGCCGAATCGCTTGCCGACGAGCGCGTCAGCATCCCTATGTCTGACGCCGTGGATTCATTGAATCTCTCGGTGGCGGTCGGCATCGCGCTCCATGCGCTGCGGGGTCCGGCCCGTTAGAACGAGAGGCGCGCCCCGACCTCCATGCGCCGAGGCGCTGCGGCCGACGTTGCATGGCCGAAGAACGGAGACGTCAACACGCCGCTGAAGTTCAGTGCGTTCGTGTGATTCAACAGATTGAAGACCTGCGCGTAGACTTCCAAGGCATAGTGCTTGGCGGCATCGCCCGTCATCATGTCTCCGAGCACGTTCGAGTCGGCGCCGGCGCGCACGATTCTCACCTGCGGCCCCCCAGGGTTCGCGGACCGAGGTCCCCCGAACCCCTTTTTCCAGGCGACGCGCGCGCTGACATCGACGACGGCGCTGCCGCGACCGGTGTTGCGGGTCACGCCGGTCGGCCGGTCATTGCTGACCGTGTCTCCGTTGTCGTCGTGGCCGGTCGTGATGTTATAGGGCAGGGCGGATTGCACGCGAAACGACGACCCGAGCGTCAGGCCGCCGAAGAGCGGGGTATTCGCAAACCCCATGGCTCGATGGCGCGCGTCGGTCAGAGCGGGACCGCGCTCGGCGGCGAGGTTGTTGGCATCCGCTGCCAGGCTGAACGGCGAGTCGGCGTCGTTCAGCGACCGCGCGAGCGTGTAGTTGGCGGCGATGAAGATGCGCCTGTCGGGACGCGAGAAGTTGAGATTCAGGCTGAGGGCGTCGAATGATGACGTGGCGGTGGACTGGACGTCGGTGATCGCTCCGGCAGTCGGATCGGGGCGCGATCCGTCGGCGCGCGGGGCGTTCAGATTCACGCCGCGCAGCACGTTCGACCCGCGCCGGCGAATGAGCATCGCGTTGAGACGAATCGATCCTGGCAGCTGCTGCTCGACGCCAACGGTGGCCTCCTTCAGCGCTGGCTGGACGAGACCGGCGGCAAGCTGAACACGGCCGTTCGGCAGCAGCAGCGCCCGTCCGCCGAGCTCGGGATCGGGGTAGCCCGGCTGCACGATCGTTTCGATTTGCTGATGGGTGCCATCGAGCTGGATCGCCTGGGCGTACGTCTGTGTGTCGAGCCAGTCAAAGAAGATGCCGGCCCCGCCGCGGACCGTCGTCTTCCCGTTCTTGAATGGCGACCATGCCAGGCCTCCACGCGGCGCGACGTGAAGTCCACCGATATGCGACTGGCGTTCCTGCCGGACGCCGCCGCTGACCGTCAGCGATTTTGCCGCGCGGTAGTCGTCCTGAACATAAAACGCGGTCTGGAGCTGCGACACCGACACGCCAGGATCCCCGACGTTGCGCGTGTAGGTCGTGGGTTGTCCGAGCGCGAATGCGGCCAGGTCCGGGAACGTGAAGGTGCCGGAAAAGTTGCGGCGCTCGTCGGTTTGGTACCGGCCGTCCTCGATGAGAAAGCCGGCGCGAATTGCGTGCTTGCCGAGCGCGACATCGAGGTCGTCCGCGAGATCGAGCTCCGCGTCGCGATAGCGGCCGTCGATCTGAGCGCCGCCGTCGTTGAACGCGTTCAGTACGAGCACGGCGGGCGCCTGAGTGGCCGGCGTCGACGAGACCTCGAGGGCCCGCCATTGAACGCGAAGCTCGTTGAACATCGCCTTGCGCAGCGCGCCGGTCATCGACGCGCGGAAGACGTCCTCGTCGCGGGTCTGGCGGTACGCGCGGTTCGGCAGGTCGAAATCTCCGACGCCGAGGTTGTCGTTGAAGGTGTGGTTGCGCTGCACCTCGGCCCGGAGCAACTGCGAGGGGGAGAAGCCGTGCTCGACCCTGGCCGACATGTTGAAGGCGTCGGTCGGCCGGCGGACCGAGCCGGCGTAGTACCCCGAGGGCAGCGCCGCCACGATCGTCTTCGAATCGAACGCATCAGTGCCGTCGAGCGCCAGCGAGAGCGACGTGTGCTTGCGCCAGAGCGGGCCGTTGAGCGAAAGGCTTGCGCGCTCGTGCTGCTCGTCGCCTTTGACCGGGGCAAACGCGTTCCGGGCGGTCAGCGCGGCGTCCCGGAATCCGGCGTTGCTCGCGCCGCGCCACGAGTCGAGGCCCGGCTTGGTGATGATGTCCACGGCCATGACCCCGGGCTCGTGCACGTCGGCCGCGAACATGTTCCGGCGAAACCGGATTTGAGCAATCTGATCCTTCGGTGGCAGGCGGCCGCCGCGAAAGCCGTTGACGCGCATCACGGCGCCCGGCCCCGCCATGTCGTTGAGCATCTGCTCCATCTCGTCGGGATCGTCTGGCAGCTCGTTGATCTCGGCTTGCCCGAGCACCGTAGCGAACGCGTCGCCCCGCGGGTCGCTGGCGCGCTCGCGCGGATCGCGTCCGACCTGCACGGTCTCGGAGAGCCGCGCGATCGAGAGCTTGACGGTCCGACCCGTGTCTCCGCTCGCCAACCGCACGCCCTTCGCGTCATACGGCGCGAATCCCGGCGACTCGACGTGAATCGAGTAGCGTCCCGGAGCCAAGCGCGTGAAGACCGCGTCGCCGCGCGCGCCGGTTTCCACTCCGATCGCAGCCGCGCCGGTTGACGCGGCTCTGACCTCGACTCGCGCGCCGATGATCACCGCGCCACTCGGATCGACGACCGTGACGCGCCACGTCGCGTCCTGCGCCGCCGCGAGAGCCGGGCACGCGAAAACAGCGGCAACGCCGATCAGTCTGCGCACGAACCTCCGGCCGCCCGCTGCCAGTTGCCGGCCGCTATCTCGTGGTGAACGCATCGGACTTGAAGGACGGGTTGACCTTGATCGTCTTGAACGTCCATTCCTCGTTCGTTTGCCCGTCGACCGCGCGCACGACGTGGTGCGGCAACTGGACGCCGTCCACGGATCGGTAGTCATCGAAGAACATGGTGATATCGACGACCTCGGGTGCTTGCGGCAGGGCGGCGTCGGGGTGGGCGTTCGGCTGGGCGGGCGGCGGACCCTGGACGCGCTGGGTTTGCACGATGACGCGCGGCGAGGCGCCGCGATAGCTGAGCATCAGGGGTCGATGCGTCTGCTTGTCGAGGAACAGCTTGGCGGCAAACCCGCCCGAGCCTTTCACGTCGAGCACGTCAGCCTGGCCATCAGGGCCCTGGGCCTCGCCTGCATCGGTGAACTCGACCGGCAGCGTCACGGGTGAGGCGAGCAGCATCGCGACCACCAGGCGCGCGAGCTCCGCGCGCGAGTTGCGCAGCGCCTGCGCTTCCGCGTCGCTCCCAGGCGACGGCGGCGGCGGCGTGCGAATGATGGCGCCGGGCGGCGTGTTCAACGTGCGGACGCTCCGCAGGAGCGTGTCGCCGTTGAGGCCCTGCTCTGTGACCACGAGCGAGGCGTCGCCCATCGGGCTGAGGCTCTCGCTTCGCAGCATCTTGTCCGGCAGCGCCAGATCGATCGCGAGATCTCCCGCGACCTGGCGGTCGCCGAACACCCGTTGAATCGTGCCCGCCCACGAGAGCCCTCGGACGCCCGTGAGCACTTTGTCTCCGCCAATCGCCGCCCGCGCCTGAGCGAGCAGCGCCGCCGCCCTGGAATCGCCCGCGGCCGTCGCGGCGCGGTTGTCCAGCGGCATCGTTGACAGGACCGTCGCGACGAACAGAATCAGGACTCGCTGCATGTGGGCACCTCGATCGTCGCTGAGTATGACGAACCGTGGCAGGTGGAGTTGTTATCTCTGGGCAATCCTTTTGTAAGAGATGTAAAGCGCCTCGCGCGCGCCGGTTTTTCGCGTAGAGTGAAGACGTGGGGCGAACGATCTGGCACGTGACGATCGCGGCGACGCTCCTCGTGCTGCTGGCTGTTCTTGCGACGCTGCAGTATCGGTGGCTCGGGGACGTGAGCAGCGCCGAGCGCGAGCGGCTGCTGGGCAGCCTGCGCGCGCGCGCCGCTGAATTCAGTTCGGACTTCGACCGCGAGATTGCCCGCGTCTACGTGTCGTTCCAGGCAGACAGCGACGTCTTCGATCGAGATCCCGCCGGCGCCTTGAGCGATGCCTATGCGCACGCGGTCTCGGAATCACTGGCCGGCATTCGCGCGGTCTTCTTCCTGGAAGGCCAGGGCGTGCGGGCCGGCATCCTGCAGCGCCTCGACCCGACCGCGCGCACGTTAACGCCGTCGGAATGGCCGGTTGAACTCGATCACTGGAAACGCCGTGTCGAGAAGGTGAATACTCCTGCGCCTGTCCCGCTCTCGCCGCTCTTCATGGGGGACGCCATCGACGCCGGCGCACCCGCGCTTGTCGTGCCGCTGCCGATGGTCAGGCGGATCGAGCGGGAGGGTCGGGTCGCGATCGTCGCCAATCCTTCGGGGGTGGACCGGGCGATCATCGTGTGGCTGGACGCCGATCGACTTCGCCACGATCTCATCCCATCGCTGGTGGCGAAGCATTTCGGCGCCGCGGCGGCGTCGGACTACCACGTTGCGGTCGTCAGTCGAGACAACCCGTCGCAGCGCGTGTACGCGTCGTCGGATCGGGCGGACATGACGCCGAGAAACGCGGACGTCGTCGTCGGCGTATTCGGCCTGAGCCTCGACGCCTTCCAATACTTCGCCGCGCATGTCGCGCCGCCGGGGGCTCCCGCCATCGACAAAACCTATTTCTCGAGCGCCGCCAGAGGGGGCGTCCCCGGCGACGGCGGACAGAACCGTCACGTCGCGATTACGATCTTCCGCCGCATGGGCGACACCGACGATGCGCGCACCCTCGTGGCGGGCGACGACCGCCAGAGTGCCTGGCAGCTGCTGGTCCGTGGCAAGAGCGGGCCGCTCGAGTCCCTCGTGACGCGCTCACGACACAGGAACCTCGCGATTGGACTGGGCGTGCTCGGCCTGCTCGCGGCCAGCTTCGTGTTCGTCATCGCATCGGCCCAGCGCCAGCAGCGACTGGCGAGACAGCAACTCGAGTTTGTGGCTGCGGTGTCCCATGAGCTGCGTACGCCGATCGCGGTCATCCGATCAGCCGGCGAGAACCTGGCGGATGGCGTTGTTGGCGACGGCGACCAGGTGAAGCGCTACGGCTCGCTCATTCGCGCCGAAGGCCTGCGGCTGTCCGACATGGTCGAGCGTGTGCTGGAGTTTGCCGGCATCACGTCCGGATCGATGCTCCGCGCTCGAGCGGAGGTCGACATTACCCAGGTGATCGACGAGGCCGTGCGCGGGGTGACCCCTGCTGCGCGCGAGAGCGGCGTCCGCATCGACCTCCACGTCGCGCGCGGCCTCCCAGCCGTGGTCGGCGACGCCGACGCGCTGCGGTCGGCCGTGCAGAATGTCATCGGTAACGCGGTCAAGTACAGCGCGAGGCAGGCCACGGTGCGAGTCGAGGCCGATGCCGACGCCGAGCACGTCCGAATCACGGTGACCGACCACGGCATCGGGATTGACAAACAGGATCTGCCCCACGTCTTCAAACCGTTCTATCGCGGGCGCCGCGCCGTCGACGCACAGATCCGCGGGACCGGTGTGGGATTGAGTGTCGTCAAGCATGTCGCCGACCTGCATCGCGGCGATGTCGGGATCGACAGCCAGGCCGGCGAGGGAACGACCGTCCGCCTCGTGCTCCCGCTTGGTGAGCGAGAGCAGACGGGCGTCTCGGGACTGGGCGACGGGTATCCCGCGTGAGCCTGTCGCCACGCGTGCTGATCGTCGAAGACGAGGCCGGACTCCGGCTGACGCTGAGCGATCGACTCGCGAGCGAGGGCTACGCCGTCGAGACGGCGAGCGACGGGGAGGTCGGTCTGGCGCACGCCGCCAGCGGCGCATTCGACGTGATCGTCCTGGACGTCATGTTGCCGCGGTTGAACGGGTTCGAGGTCTGTCGGGAGGTCCGCCAGCGGGGCGTGAGCACGCCCATCCTGATGCTGACCGCACGCGGACAGGTCGTGGACAGAGTCGTCGGGCTGAAGCTGGGCGCGGACGACTACCTGACCAAGCCGTTCGAGGCTATAGAGCTGATGGCCCGCCTCGAGGCGCTGATGCGCCGGCGCTCATCCGGCGCGCACCCTGGCGGAGACACGTACCGTTTCGGCGAGGTCGTCGTTGACTTCCGGCGAATGGAGGTCACGCGCGCGGGGCGCGCGGTCGACTTGTCGGCCCGGGAGTTCAAGCTGCTGCGCCATTTCGTCGAGCACAGGGGTGCGACGCTGTCCAGGGATGAATTGCTGGCGGAGGTGTGGGGGTACGGCGACATGCCGCTGACGCGCACGGTCGACGTCCACGTCGCCGGTCTCCGACAAGGGATTGAGGCCAATCCCAAGTCTCCCGAGTACATCGTCACCGTCCACGGGCTCGGTTACAAGTTCCTCGGCTGAAGCGCCGGACCTTTTGCCATCGCGGGATCCGGGCGGGTTATACTCCGGAACGGCCGTGGCGATCCCCGTCGAGTATGCGTCCCAGAGAAAGATTCGCGAGTACAACAAGCTCTACTATCGATTCAACCACTGGCCGATCTGGATCTTCGTTTTCTTCATCGCGCCCGGCCCCTTGACGTTCGATCTCTTCGAGCGCGGATTCGATGCGCGCACGATCACATGGCTCGCGCTTGTGATGGTCGGGACGGGTATCGCGGGGCTGCGCGGCGCGCTTCCGGGCGTCGAGCCAACGCCATACATCATCCGCTTTACCGAGGACCGGCCGAATCCGCTCTATCGCCGCGTGTGTTACACGCTTGCGTGGAGCGAGGTCATCACGTTCGGCGTGCTCAACATCGCCGGACTGGTCATCGCCATCATCACCGGCCACTGGAGCCTCAAGCAGATCTACCGCTACGCGTACTTTCCGCTCGCCGGGTCGATCTGGCTGCTCGGCGCGCTCGGTCTCCTGCCGCGCGTGAAGTCATCGACCAAGGGCGAAGGTCACGAGCGCCGGTATTTCTACGGCTCGGTCTGGGCCGTTGCCTGGGCTCAGCCTGTGTTGTGGGTGCTCTGGAGAGTGCTTCCGCGCACACGCGCGGCCGACACGCTGAAGCTGACCGTCTTTCTCGCGATTCTCGCGTTCGTCGGTAACCTGGCGCGACTCGGCCGTTTGCCGCGAACCCGCCCGATCGTCCCCGGAGAAATCGCCGTTTCGGACTGATGTCCCGTCCAGTCGGGCTGACGTCGGGGGCAGACCCGCTAGGTGACCACCGAGCGAGGCGCCGTGTCCACGTAGTCCTTCTTCTCGACGATCGACGCGATCTCGGCCATGACCCGGTCCACCTCGTCCGGCGTGTTGTAGAAATGCGGCGAGATCCGGACACCGACCGGCGGCCGGTAGTCCACCACGAACTCGCGCGCCTTGAGCGTCCGGGCGACGAGCGCGGCGTCGGGCACCGAGACGGCGACGGTGCCTGCCAGGCGATCCGGGTCGCGTGAACCGGCCGACACGAACCCGTAGTGATCCACGAGGGCGAGCAGCCGGCCGGTCAACTCAATCGAGCGCTCTCTGATTCGCGCCACGCCGACCTCGTTGATGATGTCCAGCCCGGCGAGCGCGGCATAGTACGCGGGAATCGCCGGCGTGCCGTTCATCATCCGCATGGCGTCGCTGCGACGATCTTCGTCGTCGGTAACAAACGCGAACGGGCTCACACGCGCCAGCCAGCCGGTGAAGACCGGCGACGCGGACGCCAGGCGATCCGGGCGTGTATACAGGAACGCCGCGCCTGGTCCACCGCACAGCCATTTCAAGCATCCGCCGACCGCGTAGTCCACGCCGAGCGACGTCACGTCGACAGGGATGATGCCGGCGGACTGATACGTGTCGAGGATGACTGCCGCGCCGGCCACGCGGGCTCGCCGCGCGATTGCGGCCGCGTCCATGATGAACGAGGTCCGGAAGAGCACGTGCGAGCACGCCACCACCGCCGTGCGATCGTCGATGGCCGCGAGCATGCGCGCCGTCGACACCGTGAGATCGTCCTCCGCAGGCACGACGTGGAGCTCGTACCCGTACCGCTGCAGGCTCCGGTACAGATAGATCATCGACGGAAAATCCATCGCCGAACAGACGATCCGGGTGCGCCTGCCCACGGGGCGGGTGGACGAGAGCGCGACCATGTGGGCGGTCGTCACGTTCTCGTGCATGCTGACCGTTTGCGCGGGCGCGCCAATCACGCGCGCAATCTTGTCGCCGACCTCGATCGGCATCTCCCACCAGCGATCTTCCCAACCCCGTACGCCGCGCGTCGCCCAAACCTCCGCGTACTCGGCGAGGTGACGGGCGGTCCCCCTCGGCATCGCCCCCAACGAGTTGTTGATCAGATACACGGAGCGGGAGAGAATCGGAAACTCGTCGCGCCATCTCGCGAGATCGTCCATGCCCCGCGATTCTAAGACCAATCCACGGCCGGCCGCGCGCCATCATTCGGCGACCCGAGAAGGCTGGGAGGGCTGGGACGCGTACGCGCCGTTCTACGACTGGGAGAACGCGCGCACGCTCGGCCGGCGCGACGTCAAGTTCTGGACGCGCGCAGCGCAGCAGGCGGCCGGGCGCGTCCTGGAGCTTGGCTGCGGCACCGGCCGCATCTCGCGGCCGCTCATGAAGGCCGGCGTTGACCTCATCGGGATTGATCGATCAGCGCCCATGCTCGCCCGCGCCGCGCGGGGCGCCCGTCCTGGAGGCGCGGGGGCCAGCCCGGCAGGGCTGGTGCGTGGAGATATCCGCCATCTGCCGTTCGCCGATCAATCGTTTTCGATGGTGGTGGCGCCATACGGCATCTTGCAGTCGCTGATTCGTCCGCGCGATCTGGCCCATACGCTGGACTCGGTGGCGCGCGTCATCGCACATGGGGGCACGCTCGGCGTCGACCTCGTGCCCGATGTGCCCAACTGGCGGGAGTACCGCGATCAAGTCCAGATGCGGGGTCGCGCCGGCGCGGCGCATCTGACGCTGGTGGAGTCGGTGCGTCAGGATCGCCGGCGCCGCCTGACCACCTTCGAGCAGTGCTACATCGAGCGCCGCGGCCGCCAGACGCGTGAGCACCGGTTCGAGCTGACGTTCCGTACACTCAGCGTGCCGCAGATGGCGGACGCGCTGGGGCGCGCCGGCTTCGAGGTCACCCACACGCTCGGCGACTACGACGGGCGGCCCTGGGACGCGCGCGCCGACGTGTGGATCATTCTGGCGAAAAGAGGGTAAAATTTCGGCCTATGTCAGGGCATTCCAAGTGGCATTCCATCAAGCACAAGAAGGGCGCGGCTGACGCCAAGCGCGGCAAGATCTTCACGCGCCTCATCAAGGAATTGACGGTCGCCGCGCGCGCCGGCGGCGGGGACCCCGACATGAACCCCCGGCTGCGGACAATCATCGCCGAGGCGAAGTCCAGCAACATGCCGGCCGACAACATCAAGCGCGCGATTCGCCGCGGGACGGGCGAGGAGCCGGGCGTGTCGTACGAGGAGGCCCAGTACGAGGCGTACGGTCCTGGCGGCGCGGCGCTCATCATCGACGTCCTGACCGACAACAAGAACCGCACGGTCGGCGAGCTGCGCCACCTGCTCGAAAAACACGGAGGCAACCTCGCTTCCACGAACGCGGTCGCCTGGATGTTCGCGAAGAGGGGCTACATCGTCATCGAGAAGTCGAAGGCCGCTGGAAACGACGAAGAGAAGCTGATGAACGCGGTGCTCGACGCCGGCGCCGACGACTTTCAGGACGACGAGGACAACTGGGAAGTCTTCAGCGCGCCTGACGCGTTCGTGGCCGTCAACGATGCGGTCAAGCACCTGGGTGTGGAGCCTGCGACGGCGAAGGTCTCGATGATTCCCCAGAACTACGTCAAGCTCGAGGGCAAACCCGCGCAGCAGATGGTCAGGCTCATGGAAGCGCTCGAAGAGCACGACGATGTCCAGAACGTCTCGTCGAACTTCGACATCTCGGAAAAGGAGATCGAGGCCTCGCTGGCGTGAGGATCTTCGGCATCGACCCTGGCTCCGAACGCACCGGGTACGGCTGCGTCGAGACCGACGGGTCGCGCCACCGCATCGTCGACTGCGGTGCCATCAGCACGCTGTCATCCGCGGCGTTCCCGGACAAGCTGCTCCTCATCTACCGCCGCCTGGGCGCACTGCTCGGTGAGCACCGGCCCGACTGCGTGGCGATTGAGAACCTGTTCCACGCGGCGAACGTCCGGAGCGCCTTGAAGCTGGGCCACGCTCGCGGTGTCGCCATGCTCGCGGCGGTCGAGTTCGGCGTGCCGGTCGCCGAGTACACGCCCGCCGAGATCAAGCGCGCGGTCGTGGGCTACGGCCGCGCCGAGAAGGCGCAGGTGCAACACATGATCAAGCTGCTCCTCCAGCTTCCTGCGGTGCCGTCGCCCCACGATGCCGCCGACGCTCTGGCCGTCGCGATCTGTCACGTCCACTCGCATCCGCCGATTCGCGCCGGCGTCTTCATACCGCCCGCACGGAGCAAGGCGACCAGCTGGCGGCACTACAGACCAGCACGCTAGCGTGATCGCGCACCTCCGCGGCCGCCTTCTGGAGAAGCACCCGAACCGCATCGTCGTCGACGTCAACGGTGTCGGGTACGACGTCTTCGTTCCGCTTTCGACCTTCTACGGCCTCGGCGACGCCGGCAGCGACACCGCGCTCCGCGTTCATACCCACGTGCGCGAGGATGCTCTGGCCCTGTACGGTTTTGCCACGTCGCTCGAGCAGGATCTCTTCGAGCGGCTGATCGGCGTCAGCGGCATCGGGCCGAAGCTGGCGCTCTCGGTGCTCTCCGGCATCGAGCCGGCGGAGTTGATGCGCGCGATCGAGCGGAGCGACGTCGCGCGCCTGACGGCGATTCCGGGCGTCGGCAAGAAAACGTCCGAGCGCATCGTGCTCGAGCTCAAAGATCGCCTGCCGCGCGCCGCGCCCGCCGCGGCCGAGGCGGTGGCGGCGCCGTCGGTGGTGCGGGACGACGTGCTCTCAGCCCTGCTGAACCTGGGGTATCATCGGCCTCTCGCCGAAAAGGCCGTGGCCGCCGCCGTCAAGGGGGCGCCGGACGGTGGATTCGAACGCACGCTGAAGCAGGCGTTGCGAGAACTGGCCAGATGAACGACCGCCTCGTGACCGCGACGCGCGTCGACGAAGACGCGCAAGACGAAGCGGGCCTGCGCCCGCGTGTGCTGGACGAGTACATCGGCCAGGACCGCGTGCGCGAGAACCTGCAGGTGGCCATCGCCGCCGCGAAGCAGCGCGGCGAGCCGCTCGATCACGTGTTGCTGCACGGTCCGCCGGGACTGGGCAAGACCACGCTTGCCTACGTCATCGCGAACGAGCTCGGGGTCACGATCCGTTCCACGTCGGGCCCGGCGATCGAGAAGCCCGGCGACCTCGTGGGCATTGTCACCAACCTGGCCGCCGGCGAGGTGCTGTTCATCGACGAAATCCACCGCATGTCGCCGGTGATCGAGGAGATTCTGTACCCCGCGCTCGAAGACTACGAAGTGGACATCGTGATCGGCCAGGGGCCGAGCGCGCGCACGGTCAAGATGCGGCTCGAGAAGTTCACGCTCATCGGCGCGACGACGCGCACGGGGCTCCTGACGTCTCCGCTCCGGTCGCGCTTCGGCATCACGCACCGCCTGGAGTTCTACGGCCCCGCGGATCTCGAGGAGATCGTCCGCCGCTCGGCGAAGATCCTCGCGGTGCCGATCGACAGCGAGGCGGCCAGCGAGATCGCCCGGCGGGCGCGGGGCACGCCGCGGATCGCGAACCGGCTGCTGCGCCGCGTCCGTGACTACGCGCAGGTACGCGCCTCGGGCCACATCACGCTCGACGTCGCGCACGCCGGTCTGAAGCTGCTGGAGGTCGACGAGAACGGCTTCGACGACGTCGATCGAAAGCTGCTGCGGACGATCATCGACAAGTTCGGCGGCGGGCCGGTCGGGCTCAACACGATCGCCGCCGCGATCAGCGAAGAGAAGGACGCGATCGAGGACATCTACGAGCCGTTCCTGATCCAGATCGGGTTTCTGGATCGCACGCCCCGCGGCCGCGTGGCGACGCCGCGCGCCTACGGCTATTTCGGGCTCGTGGCGCCCGCCGAACTACGAAGGGATTCACGATTGTGGTGACAGACACTTCAACCGGCCCGGCGCCCGCGCGCCGGGCGCCGCGTGCCGGCGGTCGACCGACGACGATCGCGGCGCTGGCGACCTACGTGCCGCCGCGCGTGCTCACGAACGCCGATCTCGAGAGGCTGGTCGACACCTCCGACGAGTGGATCCTGAAGCGCACCGGCATCCGCGAGCGCCACATCGTGGACGCCGGCGTGGCGACGTCGGATCTTGGCACTGAGGCCGCGCGGAAGGCGATCGCCAACGCCGGCCTGCGGCCCGACGATCTCGGCGTGATCATCGTCGGCACCGTGACGCCCGACATGATGTTCCCGAGCACCGCGTGCCTCATCCAGCACAAGATCGGCGCGCATCATGCCTGGGGCTTCGACCTGAGCGCCGCCTGCTCCGCGTTCACCTACTCGCTGACGACCGCGAGTCAGCTCGTGGCGAGCGGCGCCCACGACCACGCGCTGGTCGTCGGAGCCGACGTCATGTCGAGCATCATCGATTACAAGGACCGGTCGACATGCGTGCTGTTCGGCGACGGCGCCGGGGCGGTCGTCGTCTCTGCCGCGCGTGAGGGCGAGCCATCGATCCTCGACTTCGAGCACGAGATCGACGGCAGCGGCGGCCCGGCGCTGTGCATGCCCGCGGGAGGCAGCGCGAGGCCGCCGTCGCACGAGACCGTGGACGAGCGCCTGCACTACGTCAAGCAGGACGGCCAGGCGGTCTTCAAGTTCGCCGTGCGGAAGACCGAGGAGATTTCACGGCGCCTGCTCGAGCGGAGCGGCCTCAGCCCGAACGACCTCGACCTGTTCGTGTCGCACCAGGCCAACCGGCGCATCATCCAGTCCGCGACGGAGAAGCTCGGCGTCGACCCGGCGAAGGTGATCATCAACATCGAGCAGTTCGGCAACACGACGGCGGCTACAATCCCGCTCGCGCTGAACGACGCGGTCTGTGCCGGCAAGCTGAAGAAGGGCAACCTCGTCCTGCTGGCGTCGGTCGGCGCTGGCTTTACGGTAGGCGCCGTGCTGCTGCGGTGGGGTTTCTAGTGGACGTTTGCTCCGGGGGCCCCTGCGCCCCGGCGTCGGAAGGGCGGCCGTCCTGCGTGTTTCTGCTGTCGCCCGCCAACTGCTCGGGCACGCGCGCGAAGCAGGTGCTGTCGCCACGCGCGCGGTTTGCGCTCGCCGAGGCCCTGCGATCCCCGACCGGCGCGCCGCTCGGGGATGTGTTCGCGTTCATCAGCGGGCTGTATTTCAGGGGCAAGCTCGCCTACGCGTGCCGCTTCGCCCATCCGCCCGAACTGAGCGATGCCGACAATTTCAACGATTCCATTGGGCGCCGCGGCGTGCTGGTGATTACCCCGAACGCCGGCCTGCGCAGCCCCGACACGCGGGTCACGCACGCGGCGGTGCGCGCGTTCGCCCGCCACGACATCGACGCGTCCAACGCGACGTATCGGCGCCCGCTCGAGGCTGGCGCCAGGGCGCTCCTGGCGGAAATCGGCGACGACTGCGACGTCGTGCTGCTCGGGAGCATTGCCTCGCCGAAATATGTCGACGTCCTGATCGGTATCTTCGGCGACCGGCTGCGGTTTCCGACCGAGTTCGTGGGGCGCGGCGATATGAGCCGGGGCGGGCTGCTGCTGCGTCACGCCGAGGCCGGCGTGGAGCTCGCGTATGCCGCGGTAGCGGGCGCGACGCTTCACGGCAAGCGCCCGCCGCGGCTGGCGCCGCTCCCGCGCCGCCCGGCGAGCGCAACGAGCCTCGTGGGACCCATCAGCGGACCCATCAGCCCGGTCCTGCGCCGACCCCTCTGACCCGCGCCTGAGCATGGCCCGTGCCCGCACGCGTCTCACTATCCCCCACGATCGCGACAATGCGGTCGTCGCCGTGGACGGCCGCGAAGTGCGGCTGACCAACCTGCGGAAGGTGTTCTGGCCCGAGATCGGTGTGACGAAAGGCGACCTCCTTCAGTACTACGCGGACGTCGCGGACGTCCTGCTGCCGCACGTCCGTGACCGCGCGATGGTCATGAAGCGCTATCCCCACGGCGCCGCCGGTGAGTTCTTTTTCATGAAGCGTGCGCCCGCGCCGCGGCCGGAGTGGATACGGACCTGCGCCATCTCGCACGATTCCGGCACCGTGATCGATTTTCCCGTAATCGACGATCGCGCCGCGCTGATGTGGGTGATCAATCTCGGGTGCATCGATCTCAACCAGTGGTATGCGCGATGCGACGACGTGGACCGACCCGATTACCTCCATTTCGATCTCGACCCCGGTCCCGGCGCGGGATTCGATCATGTCCTCGAGGCAGCCCTGGTCGTGAAGGACGCCCTCGATACGCTCAAGATGCCTTCCCATGTGAAGACGACCGGATCGAAAGGTCTTCACGTGTACGTGCCGATCGTGCGCGGTCCGGTGCAGAAGGAGGCGTGGACGTTTGCGAAGGCTCTGGCGCAGGAACTGGCGTCCCGCCGCGCGGACCTGATGACCGCCGAGTACCGGGTTGCGAAGCGCCCGCGCGGGCGAGTGCTCGTCGACTACAACCAGAACGCCTGGGGACGCACGCTGGCATCAATCTACTCGCCGAGGCCGCGGCCCGAGGCAAGCGTCTCGACGCCAGTGACGTGGAAGGAAGTCGGGCGCGGCCTTCGTGTCGAGGACTTCACCATCCGGAATGTGCCGGGTCGTGTTGCAACGCTGGGTGACCTCTGGCAACCGCTGCTCGCCACGCGTGGGCGCTTCGACCTGGCCAAGTATCTCTAAGCTCCCCCTGGGGCACTTTTACACTGTGTCTGAAGTGAATACATACAGTCTTATAAAGTCATCTCATGTGCCTCTATTGTGTCGCGCCTGTCGTAAATTGCTGCAACAGAGCGACTTGTGAAAAATTGCACGATTCGGCCTGGAATTGGCCACCCAATTGCTGTTGAGGGCGGCATGCGCTGCTGCAGAGGGGCGGACTGCGTCGCGGCCCCCGCCCCCACCCGCACGTCGAACAACATCATCTGGGGAACATAACGGACATCGCCAGCGCAGCCGTCCTTCCAAAACCGTCGCGGTAACATCTCCCGCGGATGGACGTCCGCGAGTTCGACTTCGATCTTCCCCCACATCTGATTGCTCAAGAGCCCCCGGCGGAGCGCACCGCGGCGCGGCTCTTGTGCGTCAATCGGCATTCGGGCGTCGCCGCCCATTCGCTGGTGTCGGCGCTTCCCGATCTGCTGCGCGCCGGAGACCTTCTGGTGGTGAACAACACGCGTGTATTTCCCGCACGGTTGATCGGGCGCCGCGTGCCCAGCGGGGGCGCCGTCGAGTGCCTCCTCGTCCGGCGTCTGTTGCCTGACACCCGCGTCGGAGACACACCGGGTGCGGAGCTCTGGGAGGCGCTGGTGCACCCGGGACAGAAGCTGAAACCCGGCGCGCGCGCGGTATTTCAGGGCAGCAGGACGCTGCACGCGGAGATCCTGGAGCGTGGGTTCTTCGGCCGGCGCGTCATCCGACTCTGCGCCGACGATAGCGTGAGCGTCGAGGAGGCGATCGATGTCCTGGGTCACGTGCCACTCCCCCCGTACATCAAACGACAGGAGGCCGCCGCAGATCGCGATCGCTATCAGACCGTTTTCGCCTGGCGGCGGGGGTCCATCGCGGCGCCCACCGCCGGCCTCCACTTCACACCGCCGCTCCTGGACGCCCTGACCGCCCGCGGCGTGGCACGCGCCGAAATCACGCTTCACGTCGGCTACGGCACCTTTCAACCCGTGCGTGTGGCGCGCGTCGAAGATCACCGGGTCGAGGCCGAGCAGTACGAGATCGGCCCGGACGCCGCAGAGGCTATTACCCGCGCCAGCCGGGAGGGGCGCCGCGTCATCGCCGTAGGGACGACCACTACCCGCACGCTGGAGGCAGTCGCGAGGGACCACGACGGCGCCATTGTGCCGTGCTCAGGATTGACCGATCTGTTCATCTCGCCCGGCTTTCGGTTCTGCGTGATCGGCGGCCTGCTGACGAACTTTCACCTTCCGCGCTCGTCGCTGCTGATGCTCGTGTCGGCCTTTGCGGGACGCGATCGAGTTCTGGCGGCGTATCGGACGGCCGTCGCGAGTGGCTACCGGTTCTACAGCTACGGCGACGCGATGCTGATCACCTGACGGTGACGTGGGCTTCAACCCGTACCTCCTGCGACGAGGGGTCTCAACCACCTGTGATCGACGTGTTAACATCGGGGTTCCGCCGGAGTAGCTCAGTTGGTGAGAGCACGCGTCTCATAAGCGCGGGGTCGACGGTTCGAATCCGTCCTCCGGCACCAACGTCGGTAGCCGCGGGTCGGGTAGGGCGGGCAGGTCGAGCTGGACAGGCAGGTCGGACACTCACCTGACCCACCCGCCCACCCGACGCGCCTGGCCCTCATTTGCTCGCTTGGCCTGTCACGTGAGCGCACTGATTCACCGCGTTCGCCAATTCATCGAACGGCATCATCTGATTCGCGCGCGGGCGCGGGTCGTTGCGGCTGTCTCGGGCGGCTCCGATTCGACGGCGCTGTTGCAGATCCTGCGCGAGCTCGACGGCGCGGGCGATCTCGAGCTGGCGGGCGTCGCCCATTTCAATCACCAGCTCCGTCCGGCCGCCGATGACGACGAGCGGTTCGTGGCGCGTGTCGCGGCTGACCTCGGGTTGGCGTATGTCGTGGACCGCGAAGCGATCGCGCTGCGCGCCGCGCGAGACGGCCGATCAATCGAGGACGCCGCGCGCACTGCCCGATACGAGTTCCTCGAGCGCAGCCGCGTCCAACTGAATGCCGACGTCGTGGCGGTCGGGCATACCCGCGACGATCAGGCCGAGACCTTCCTCTTGAGGCTTGTCCGAGGAGCCGGGCCCCGCGGATTGGCCGGCATTCACCCGCGCCACGGCGCGGTCGTGCGACCGTTGCTGGAGTGTCGGCGCCAGGAGCTCCGCGCGTGGCTTGCGCGCCGACACGCCGAAGGCCATCCGGGCTGCCAGTACCTCCAGGACGAGACGAACGACGATGTGACGATCCCGCGCAATCGTGTTCGAGCGGAGCTGCTGCCCCTCCTCGTCTCGCGCTTCAACCCCGCCAGCGTCGACGTTCTGGCAAACGAGGCGGAGCTTCAGCGCGACCTGTGGAATTGGATGGAAGATGCGAGCTCGGCACTTCTTTCGTCGCCTGGGCTGGCGGCGGGAGCCTTGGACCTCGAGTCGCTCCGCCGCGCTTCCCCGGCGCTCCGGCGGCTGGCCATCTGGCGCGCCATGAACGCCGCGTCCGGCGGCCGGCCCATCACCTTTGACCATGTGGCGTGCGCAATCCGTCTAATCGAGGCGGAGGATGGCGACGGCAAGGCGCTCGATCTGCCCGGACATCGCCTGCAACGAATTGGCGGGCAGATCGTCCTAACAAGTGGGAAGGGTTCGCGGAACCTGGCGAATCCGGCGAACCTTTTCCGGATTCCGCTGTCTACTCCAGGGGAGGTCGTCATCCCGGGAACCGGCGATCTGGTGTCGGTTGAGCACGCCGGAGATGCCTGGATGTTGTCCACCGGGTCCACCGGGTCCATCGGGCCTCTTGGCGCCCTTGAGCAGGAGCGTTGTGCAACGACGGGCAATGGGCTTGTCGCGTGCGTGCGGCACGACCTCGTCCGGGGAAGTTTGGCCGTACGAAATCGACGCCCGGGCGACCGTTTTCGACCCGTCGGCCTCGGCGGTTCCAAGAAGCTGCAGGACTTCTTCGTGGACAGAAAAGTGGCACGGCACGAGCGGGATTCGGTGCCGCTCGTCGTTGACGAAACGGATCACGTTATCTGGGTGGCGGGCCACGGAATTGACGAGGCGTTTCAGGTTACGGACGCGTCACAAGCCGTGCTAGTCTTGAGACTTACGCGGGCCGGACAGGCCCGCTGCAAGCATGCGGAGGATCTCTCTTGAACTCGACGTTGAAGAGTCTGTTGTTCTGGGTTGTGCTCTTCGTTGTCGGTGTGCTCATTTGGAATTTCTCGACGAAATTTCAATCGCATGAGCGCCCGGCCTCGTTCAGCGAGTTCATCCAGTGGGTTGATTCCGGGACCGTCGCGGGCGTCACCATCACCGGCCAGGACATCACCGGCACCACGAAGACCGGCGATCACTTTCATACCTACGCGCCCTCGCAATACGACGCGCTGGCGAACAAGCTGATCGAGCGCGGCGTGCAGGTAGAGTCGAAGGAGCCGACGGCGAGCCCCTGGGCGTCTCTGCTGTACACCTGGGCCCCGGCGCTTCTCATGATCGGCTTCTGGCTGTTCTTCATGCGCCAGATGCAGAGCGGCGGCAACAAGGCGCTGTCGTTCGGCAAGAGCAAGGCGAAGCTCTCATCGAGCTCCCAGAAGAAGGTGACGTTCAAGGACGTCGCAGGCGTCGACGAGGCCAAGGACGAGCTTCAGGAGATCATCGAGTTCCTCAAGGAGCCTCAAAAGTTCCAGAAGCTCGGCGGACGCATTCCCAAGGGCGTGCTGCTGATGGGGCCTCCCGGAACGGGCAAGACGCTGCTCGCGCGCGCGGTCGCTGGCGAAGCGAACGTCCCGTTTTTTTCGATCAGCGGATCTGACTTTGTCGAAATGTTCGTCGGCGTGGGCGCGTCGCGCGTTCGCGATCTCTTCGAGCAGGGCAAGAAAAACGCCCCGTGCATCGTGTTCATCGACGAGATCGACGCCGTCGGCCGCCATCGCGGGGCCGGTCTCGGCGGCGGCCACGACGAGCGCGAGCAGACGCTGAACCAGCTGCTCGTCGAGATGGACGGCTTCGAATCGAACGAAGGCGTCATCCTCGTTGCCGCGACCAACCGACCCGACGTGCTCGACCCGGCGCTTCTCCGGCCGGGGCGCTTCGACCGCCGCATCGTCGTCAACCGGCCCGACGTCAAGGGCCGCGAGGGGATCCTTGGCGTCCACACGCGCAAGATTCCAATGTCGGACGACGTCGAGGTGCCGGTGCTGGCGCGCGGCACGGCGGGCTTCTCCGGAGCAGATCTCGCGAACCTGGTGAACGAGGCTGCGCTCACCGCGGCGCGCTACAACCAGAAGGTCGTGCGCATGCACGACTTCGAGTTCGCGAAGGACAAGGTCCTGATGGGATCCGAGCGCCGCTCGATGATCATCACGGACGCCGAGAAGCGCGTCACCGCGATTCACGAAGCCGGCCACGCGCTGCTCACCGTGCTGCTGCCGCACGCGGATCCGATCCACAAGGTGACGATCATCCCGCGCGGCATGGCGCTCGGCCTGACGCAGCAGCTGCCGGCTGAAGAGAAGCACAACTACTCGCGCGAATACCTGAACGATCAGATCGCGATCCTGCTCGGCGGCCGCATCGCCGAGGAGATCACGATGGACAGCCTCACGACCGGCGCCGGCAACGACCTCGAGCGCGCGACCGAGCTCGCTCGCCGGATGGTCTGCGAGTGGGGCATGAGCGACGCGATGGGCCCGCTGACCTTCGGCAAGAAGGAAGAGCAGATCTTCCTCGGCCGCGAGATCGCGCAGCACCAGGACTACAGCGAGGACACGGCGCTCAAGATCGATCAGGAAGTGAAGCGCTTCGTGACCGACAACTACCAGCGCGCCCACCGGCTGCTGAGCGAGGCCAAAGAGGTCCTCGTCAAGATGGCCGAGGCGCTGCTCGCGCGCGAGGTGCTGGACGCGGATCAGGTCCGCCGCATCG
>DASZFS010000593.1:0-8004 GCA_035939575.1 Vicinamibacterales bacterium
GCGAGGCAACTGCACCCGGCCATGAGTCTTCAGCCCGTTCTGGCGAGGCAACTGCACGCGGCCATGAGTCTTCGGCCCCGTTCTGGCGAGGCAACTGCACCCGGCCATGAGTCTTCAGCCCGTTCTGGCGAGGCAACTGCACGCGGCCATGAGTCTCGAGCCTTCAGCTACATCGCCGCAGGCGAGTAGAATCATCGAGGAGAATGTTCATGAGCAAGCTGACCCGTCGCCTCGTCATCGCGGCGATCGTCGCGGCAACCGCCGCCACAGTGGCCGTGCGCGCCCAGCAGCAGGGCACGCTCACCGCAGCGGAAAAGGCGCGGCGCTGGGACCTGGAGAATCAGCTTCAGGCGCTTGCGATCGTCGACCGCAAGGTGATGATGCCGATGCCGGACGGCGTCAGGCTCGCCACCGACATCTATCGCCCGAAACGCGCCGCGGGCGCCGGAGAGAACGGCGGGAAAGTCCCGACGATCTGGGTGCGCACGCCATACAACTTCAACTTCTGGGACGTGCAGAACGGCGTGCCGGCCGACATGAGCGCGGAGCTCGAGGCGGTGAAGCGGGGGTATGCGTACGTCATCCAGAACGAGCGTGGACACTTCTTCTCCGAAGGCAACTACGACATCCTCGGCTCGCGGCAGGACGGGTACAACACGGTTGACTGGCTGACGAAACAGGCGTGGTCGAATGGGAAGATCGGGACGACGGGCTGTTCGTCGACGGCGGAATACCAGATGGGCGTGGCCGCGCTCGGTCACCCGGGCTATGCGGCGATGAACGTCCAGGGGTTCGGCGCCGGCGTCGGACGCGTGGGACCGTACTACGAGCAGGGCAACTGGTACCGAGGCGGGGCGGTACAGATGCTGTTCATCACGTGGCTGTACGGCGAGCAGAATCAGGTCCGGCCGATGTTTCCGCCCGGCACATCGCGCGAGGATCTGATCCGCGCCTCGAAGTCATTCGACCTTGCGCAGCACCTGCCGCCCGTGGACTGGTCGAAGGAGCTCTGGCGGCTGCCGGAGCAGGACATCATCAAGAACGTCGACGGCCCGCACGGCATCTACGCCGACGCGATGCCGGTCGAGACGGGCGGAAAGATGATCCAGCGCGCGCCGAACGACGCCGCCTGGTATCGCGGCGGGTTGTATCACGACGACATGAAGCTGAACGTGCCGGGCCTCTGGTTCATGTCCTGGTACGACGTGTCAGTCGGGCCGAACCTCGCGCTGTACAACCACGTCCGGCAGACAGCGTCCCGGGAAGTCGCCGACGAACAGTGGGCGATCATCGCGCCGGTCGCGCACTGCTCCTACACGCGCGCGACCGCAGACACGGTCGTCGGCGAGCGGAGCATGGGGGACGCGCGTCTTGACTACAACGAGATTGTCTACGGCTTTTTCGATCGGTTCTTGAAAGACCCGGGGGCCCCTGCCCCCCGGTCGGCTCCGGGTGCCTCCGCCGCCCGGTCTCAGGGCGAGCCCAGCTCGCGGCTCAGCTCGCTGCCGAAGGTCACCTACTACACGATGGGATTGAACAAATGGCAGACGGCCGAGACGTGGCCCCCCGCGGGCGCGCAGCCGATGACGTTCTATCTCGCGAGCGGCGGCAAGGCGAATTCACTCTCCGGCGACGGCGTGCTGGCGACCGCCGCACCCGACGCGGACAAACCGGATGCGTTCACGTACGATCCGATGAATCCGGTCCTGTCGTACGGCGGGAACGTCTGCTGCACGGGGACGGCGGTCCAGGCCGGCGCGTTCGACCAGCGGCGGATGGAGGCGCGCGAAGACATCCTGGTCTTTACATCGGAGCCATTCAAGGAGGGCACGGAGGTCAGCGGACCGATGACTCCTACGCTCTACGTCTCGTCGGACGCCAAGGACACCGACTTCACCGTGAAAATCCTCGATGTCTACCCCGACGGCCGCGCGTACAACCTGGATGAGTCGATTCAACGCATGCGCTACCGCGATGGCTACGACAAGCCGGTGGCGTGGATGGAGAACGGAAAGATCTACAAAGTCGCCCTGCAGCCGCTCAACACGAGCAACTACTTCGACGCCGGGCATCGCCTGCGGATCGAGGTCTCGAGCAGCAACTTCCCACGGTTCGATCGCAACCTCAACACCGGCGGGCGCAACTACGACGAAGCGACGGGCGTCGTCGCGCACAACGCGGTGCACCACTCGAAGCAGTACCCGTCACAGATCACGGTGACGGTGGTGAAGCGCACGCAGGCGCCCTCGACGCCGGCGCAGTAGAGCGGAAGCGGCGACTCATGGCTCATGAAGCGTGACAGTTGCCTGCGCCGGCAGCACGGCGCATGTCAGCAATTTCGGCGAGGCAACTGTCACGCTCATGAGCCATGAGTCACGCCGCCTGCCGAGCCACGGTGTCGTGAGTCTCCAGCCCGTTCTTAGTCCTTCACCTGAGCAACCGTATCCAGCCGACGATGGCCATGATCGCTCCGAAGATGGAGAGCAGCCCCCAAATGACCTCTGACCGACGGTCAACGGTTCTCAGTGTGGACATGACTCGCTCCTTCCGATGGCTACAACCCATCTCATAAACGGGCTGAAGGTCGATGAGTCTTCAACCCATACGGGAACGCTTCCAGTCTGGTGGACCTCATTCGACCTCGTCGGCCTTCGCAGCTTTGTCTCCAGGGGCGTCGCCGGTCGATGACGTGAGCCGCTGCTGCTGCAGCGCCGCGGCGCCCATGAGGCCGCCCATGCCCATCGACTCGACGGCGCTGCTCGGAATGAGCATCAGCGCGCCCTTCTCCTTCAGCCCCTCGTAGAGCATGTTCATCGCGCGCAGGTGCAGCGCGGTCGGGTTGTCGTGGTACGACTTCGCGGCCTCCTGGAACGAATGCGCGATTTCCATTTCGGCCTGGCCGAGAATGATGCGCGCCTGTTTTTCCCGCGCGGCCTGCGCTTCGCGCGACATGGCGTCCTGCAGCGCGTTCGGAATGACGATGTCGCGCATCTCCACGGACTGGACGGTGATGCCCCATGGATTCGATCGCGCGTCGATGAGCTGCTGCAGCTCGCTCTCGATCCGCTCGCGCCCGCGGAGCAGATCGGTGAGGGCCGTTCGGCCGATGATGTCGCGCAGCGCGGTCTGCGCCGCCCAGCTCACCGCCTGCCAGTACTCCTGCACCTCCAGCGCCGCGCGCTGGGCGTCGTGCACCATCCAGAAGAGCACGGCGTCCACGTTGACCGGCACGGTGTCCGAGGTCAGCGTCTGCTCGGCCGCAAAGCTCGTCGTGATCGTCCGCTGATCGATCCAGCTGCCGACCTTGTCAACAAATGGCACGATCCAGAACAGACCGGGTCCGCGAAGGCCAATGAACCTGCCGAGCCTGAGGACGACCGCGCGCTCCCATTGCTGGGCGACTTTCGGCGATTGCATGGCGACGAGGCCGACGAGCAGACCGACGATCGCCGCGTGGGGGCTCCTGACGGCGATTGTCACGGCCGCGCCGGCGACGACTGAGAGCACGAGCACCGCAACGGAGACGACGTTGGGGCCGAGGGGCCGGCCGGCTGCGTCACCGGGGGCGCGACGCGTGGCGTTCAGTTCGAAACCAGGCACGGCTACTCTCCTTCCGCTCGATGTGAACGGGCTTGAGCGGTGATCTGAGCCATCACTTCTTCGGGTGAGAACCCGGCGGCAGCGGCATCGGCCAGCATACGGGTCGTGAAGGCGTTGAGGCGCCGCTGGTGCTCGCCGCGCGGACGGGCCTGCTCGGGTGACGCGCTGATAAATGACCCTACGCCGCGCCGCGTCTCGAGGACGCCGTGGCGCTCGAGGTCGGTGTAGACGCGGGCGACGGTGTTGGCGTTGACCTGCAGGTCAACGGCCAGCTGACGGACGGTCGGCAGCTGGTCGCCGGTCTTCAAGCGGCCGGTCGCGATGGCGGCGCGCAGGGCACGCTCGATCTGCGCGTAAATCGGCGTCGGGTCCCGGCTGTCGATCTGGATGACCCCCACTTGAGTGATAATACTAGTTCATTAGTACAAGTCAGTCAAGAGCTGGACGGCTGCCGAGTCACGACGCATGCCGAGTCCCTTATACTCCGCCGATGCGCCATGCACTGAACATCGGTTGCCTCCTTGGCTGCCTCCTCGGCTGCCTCGCCGCCGCCGGCACAATCTCCGTCCACGCGCAAACCGCGCGTACAACGGGGGCCGCACCTACGGTCGACCAGATCCTGTCGCTCAAACGCGCTGGCTCCCCCGAGATCTCGCCCGACGGCCGATGGGTCGCCTATACGGTCCGCGAGACGAACTGGGAAGACAACGCGTACGACACGCAAATCTGGCTGGCTGACGTTCAGACAGGCGCCACGCGCCAACTCACAAGCTCGAAGAAATCAAGCCAATCACCGGCGTGGTCGCCCGACGGCCAGAAGCTCGCCTTCATCTCGGACCGCACGGACAAACGGCAGGTCTACGTGATTGATCCCACAGGCGGCGAAGCCGAGGCGCTCACGACGGCCGAGAACGTCGAAAGCGTCGACGCCTTCGCGTGGTCGCCGGATGGGCGCACGATTGCCTACACCGCGACCGAGCCGAAGTCGAACGCCGTGAAGGACCGCGAGAAGAAGTACGGCGAGTTCCAGGTCGTCGAGCAGGACTATCGCATGTCGCGCCTGTCGATGATCGACGTCAAATCGCATGCGACGCGCGCGCTGACGGCGGCCGGCGCGTTCACGGTGGGCAGCTTCGCCTGGTCACCCGACGGCCGAAGTATCGCGTTCGATCACCGCACCAACCCGACACCGGCCGCATCGGGATCCGCCGACATCTCGATCGTCACCGTCGCCGACGGCTCCGTGCGGAAGCTCATCACGCAAGACGGACCCGACTCGAACCCCGAGTGGTCGCCCGACGGGTCGCGCATCGCGTTCCAGACGGTGATGGGGCGCGGCGACTTCTTCTACGCCAACACCGTCGTCGCCGTGGTGCCCGCGGCGGGCGGCACACCGACGTCGCTGACAGCGTCATTCGACGAGGACCCGTCGATTGTGAAGTGGGCGCCGAACGGCCTGTTCTTCGCCGCCAGCGAGCACACGTACAGCTATCTCTATCGCCTGGATCCCACGACCCGCACGATCACCAAAGTCGCGCCGGTCGAACGCACGGTGAGCTCGAGCTTCTCGATGACGCGAGACGGCCAGACGGCTGCGTTTCTGCGATCGGACGCGAAGACCATGGCGGAGGTCTACGTCGGGACGAAGAAGATCACCAACATGAACGCCCAGACGACGAGCTGGAACGCGAGCACGCTGGACGTCGTTTCGTGGAAGAGCCAGGATGGCACGACGATCGAGGGCGTGCTGCACAAGCCCGTGGACTTCGACGCGACGCGCAAGTATCCGCTTCTCGTCGTCATCCACGGCGGGCCGACGGGCGTCTCGCGCGCCATCCCGTTCACGAGCTCGATCTACCCGATTGATGTCTGGGTGCCTCGAGGGATTCTCGTCCTCGAGCCGAACTACCGGGGCAGCGCCGGCTACGGCGAGAAGTTCCGCGCGCTCAACGTGAGGAATCTCGGCATCGGCGACGCGTGGGACGTGCTGTCCGGCGTCGATTCGCTCGTCGCCAAGGGCATGGTCGATCCGGCGCGCGTGGGCACCATGGGCTGGAGCCAGGGTGGCTACATCTCCGCCTTCCTTGCCACGCACGACGCGGCGCGCTTCCGGGCCATCTCGGTCGGCGCCGGCATCTCGGACTGGATGACCTACTACGTCAACACGGACATCCATCCGTTCACGCGCCAGTATCTCAAGGCGACGCCGTGGGACGACCCGGACATCTACGCGAAGACGTCGCCAATCACCTACATCAAGCAGGCAAAGACGCCGACGCTCATCCAGCACGGCGCCACCGATCAGCGCGTGCCGCTTCCGAATGCGTACGAGTTGTACCAGGGGCTTCAAGACAACAAAGTACCCACGAAGCTCATCGTCTATCAGGGATTCGGGGGAATCGGGCACGGACCCAGCAAGCCGAAGAGCTACCGCGCGACGATGGAGCACAACATCGAGTGGTTTGACCAGTACATGTTCCCGCAGGCGGGCAGGTCAACGCAGGCGGAGCAGAAGGCAAAGTAGAGGGGGGCGGGCTGAAGACTCATGATCCGCGTGCAGTTGCCTCGCCTCAAGAATCAAGGTTCTCAACAGTTGGCAGGGTGGTCAGAAATCGAGGGCGTAGGCAACTGCACGCGGATCATGAGTCTTCAGCCCGCCTCAGAGTCTTCAGCCGCCGCAGTCGTTTCTTCTTCAGCGGGAGGCTTCGAGCCGGCTCTTCAACGACTTGAGGGTTTCCTCGAGGCTGGCTCGCGCGCGGCGCTCGGCGATTGACCTGCGAAGGCCGCTGAAGCGCCCTTTCAGCGCGTTCGCGCGCGACCGGTTCACATACACGAGATAGAACGCGTTCGCGTCCGCGGTATCGCTGCTCGCGATGGTCATGGACAACGACGCATCGACATAACGGCTCGAGTACACGTCCTTCGAGGTCAGGAGACAGGTTTGCGCCGACGGGCACACGATCGTGACGTGCGTCACGGTGATGAAGGGCGCAATCCCGAACTTCTCCTTCGACCAGTACAAAAAGTCCTCGGCGCCAGGCAGCTTGTCCTTTGGAAAACCAAGGAGATGCTCCGGCAGCCCGGGCGCGAGCGCGGCGAGGCTGCGCTCGTTCTGGAGGATGCCGGCGAACTCGTCGATGGGCCGTATGGGCTGACTCCCGTCGTCGTAGCTCGCCATGCGATTGCCTGTCCCCGACCAGTAGGCGCTGACGTGCTCGAGCAGCGTGCGCTTGAACCAGCGACCGGCGCGTTCCTGGGTGGAGGCGCTTCCAGGATGTCGCGCGCCGCGGGTGTCCGTTTCGCTCTCCAGTTCGCCCGGCAGGCGCCGGATGGCGTCGGCCGGTAAACGGATGCCGCAGTCGCCCACGCGGCAGTCCCTGGGGTCGAAGTCTTCCCTCGTCACGACGAGCGCGTCGAGGTCGTGCAGGGACGGCGGATCGCTGAACCGGCCGATCTGGAGGACATCCGGTCCGCGCTTGAAGTCCTCGATGCGCCGCACGCCCTCCACGAGCCGCGCCATCGGTGCAACAACGCGCACGCCGCCGACGACCGCGATTTCGCCGGGGGCGGTGGCGTCGAGCGCGTGTTTGACCACTCTTCCTCTCCGAAGGTCGGACAGGTCGGCCGCGGAGAATCTGAGAAGCCTCGTGAGCACCGCTGCGACCTCGGGATCGATCGCGGGCGGCGCGAGCATGAGCGGGGCGAGCGCGCACAGGGCGGCCAGCACACCCGTGTTCCGCCTCATCTCCTGTAAGTGATCGCGCCGGCGGCTGCGAGAAGATCGAGATACTCGGCGACCGCGCGCACGTCCACCGGCTCGAACTCCGCACTGACGGCGTCGCGGATTTCGCTCACCGAGCGCTGACCGTTGATGAAGTTGACGATCTCGTACGTGAGATCGTCACCGGCGGGCAGGCGGGCAATGGCGATGGCCGAAGCGCGGGCGCCAGCCTTCTCGGTGACCCATTCGCCGCCGGGCGGCAGCGGACCTTTGACGTCGGGGTTGCGCAGGGGCACGCGAGGGTCGTCGGTTGCTCCTGGGGCCCCTGGCATGTTTACTCCGGGGGCCCCTGGCATGTTCACTCCGGGGGCCCCTACCCCCCGGATCGGATGGTTTCCGGAGACGGCGATCAGCAGGCCCTTGACGGATTCGGCAAGCGCGGCATGGAGCTGCTTCACATCATCGGTACGGTTGTTCAGATCGACGAACCGCGACAGCGACGCGAAGCGCCGTTGCTCGCGCGACACGCCCTGATTGATGATGTTCCTTGCCTCCGCGGCCTGACCGGCCGCAGCGAGCGCAACGGCACGCCGCGCGTCCTCCGCGAGCCGCGCCTGCGCGTTGGCGTAGCTCAGACCCAGCAGCGACGCTCCCCTGTCCGGCTTGCCTGGCAGCGTCGCGAG
>DASZFS010000594.1:0-6461 GCA_035939575.1 Vicinamibacterales bacterium
GCGTTGGCCGTCACGAGCAGTCCGCCGGTCGCCATCATCACGAACGCCGCGTACAGCACGAAGAATTGTGGCGTGCGAAGCATCTCGCCGGTCGTGAACTGGTCTTGCCGGAGCGCCGGGAGCGCCCGGAGACTTGTCGCCCCGTCTGGCGCTTTCGCCGCCGCCGCCGTCTGCGCTGGCTGCGCCGGATGGCGGAGGAACTGCGCGACAATCAGGATAACGACACCCTGGAAGATGCCCGTGTAGATGAACGCGGATTTGTACCCGCTGTTCTTGATCATCGACGCAATGAATGGAATGAACAGCGCCGTCCCACCACCGAACCCGGCGGCGATCAATCCGGCGGCGAGTCCACGCTGTTTCGTGAACCACTTCAGAGCCGAGCCCATGCAGCCTCCGTACACGAGCGCCGCCCCGATGCCGGCGATCACATACAGCGCGTAGAGCATCGGCAGCGTCGTCACCAGCCCGAGCCCTGTCCATCCAATGCCGCACAGCACGCCGGCGATGGTGGTGAACAGGCGCGGCCCCATCCGATCGATGAGGAATCCCTGCGCCGGCTGCACCCACGTCTGGAACAGGATGAAGAGCGTGAACGCCCATTGGATGTCCGACAACTTCCAACCCGTCCCGGCGTGCATCGGCTCGACGAACAGCGTCCAGGAGTATTGGAGGTTGGCGATCATGACCATCGCGACGAGCGATGCGCACAGCTGAAACCAGCGGTTGTTGATGTTCACCGGAACGCTCTCCTTGAGCTCCGTCTCTTTTCGTCCAGGAGCTTCGCGCACGCATACACCGCACGCGTCGTCGGCATCGCGACGCCGAGCTTCTCGCCCAGCTCGACCACCGCGCCGACGATCGCCTCGAGCTCCATCGGCCGGCCGGCCTCCAAATCCTGCAGCATCGAGGTCCGGTGGGCGCCAACTTTTTCGGCGCCCGCCATCCGCTGCTCGATTGAAATCGGCAGCTCGATGCCCAGCTTCGCGGCGACCGCCTCGGTTTCCGCCATGATCTCTCGAATCGCCCGCGACGTGTCAGGGTCGCGCACGAGCTCTTCGAGCGTCCCGCCGGTCAACGCGCTGATGGGATTGAACGCGATGTTCCCCAGCAGCTTCACCCAGATCTCGTGGCGGAAGCGCGCATTGATTGGACACCGGAATCCGGCCGCGATCAACGGCTCCGCGATGGCCCGCAGACGCTCCGACCTGGTCCCGTTGGGCTCGCCGAAGCTGATCTTATTGCCCTCGGCGTGGCGGATGACCCCTGGCTCCACGATGTCGGTCGCGAAGTACGCAAGCGACCCGACCACCCTGCGCGGCTCGATGGCCGCCGCGATGACCCCGCCGGGGTCGACCCGCTCGAGCCGCAAGCCCTCCAGGTCTCCCCCGATCCCCTGGAAATACCACCACGGGATGCCGTTCTGGGTGCTGACGACGACCGTCTCTGCCCCGAAAACGGGCTTCAGCTCGGGGGCCAGGGCCGTCAGGCCGTGCGCCTTCACGCCGAGGATCACGACGTCCACTGGCCCCACCGGCGCGAGGTCGCCGGTCACCGTCGGCCTGACCTCGAAATCGCCGTCGGGGCTGATCACACGCAGCCCGCGCTCCTGCATGGCGAGCAGATGGGGCCCGCGCGCGTAGAGGACGACCTCGATGTCAGGTGCCGCCGCCCGCGCGAGGCGGGCCCCGATGTAGCCGCCGATCGCGCCGGCTCCGGCGATGACGATCCGGGTGCGTGGCGTGCCTCCGCTCGGGCTCACGTGGCGTCTTGCGCGAACGCCTCCGCAACGACCCCCCGCTGGATCTTGCCGGTGGCGGTGCGCGGAATCGTGTCGGTGATGTGGATCTCCTTGGGCCGTTTGAACTCGGCAAGCCGCTCCTTGCAGTACGCGAGCAGATCGGATGCGCTGACCGGCGCCTTGATGACAACGGCGGCCGCGACCTCTTCGCCCCAAGTCCTGTGCGGCACGCCGAAGCACACGGCTTCCGCGACCGACGGGTGCGCGAGCAGGACCTCGTCAATCTCGCGCGGCGAGATCTTCTCGCCGCCGCGGTTGATCAGCTCCTTGACGCGCGCAACAAGGGTCAGGTAGCCATCGGCGTCGAGAAAACCCTGGTCGCCGGTGCGGAACCATCCGTCCGAAAAGGACTTGGCGTTGGCCTCCGGGTTGTTCTCGTATCCGCGCGTGACATTTGGACCCTTGATGACGATTTCGCCCCGCTCGCCTGTGGGCAGGTGCTGGCCAACTTCGTCCATGATGCTGATCTGCACGTCCGTGCCGCGGCCGACCGTTCCCGGCTTGCGCGCGGCCGGCGGCAGCGGGTTGGACGCCATCTGGTGCGCCGCCTCGGTCATACCGTAGGCCTCGAGGACCGGCGCGCCGAACGCGGTCTCCAGGTCGCTCATCACCTGAGGAGGCAGCGCGGCGCTGCAGGAGCGAATGAAACGCAGCCGCTCAGCCCCAGCCGGACGGCCCGCCGCAGGATCGGCCCGGGCCAGAAGAAGCTGATGGATGGTCGGCACCGCGGAGTACCACGTGACGCCATGGTCGCGCGCGATCCGCCAGAACGACAGCGGGCTGAACTTGGCCGGCACGACGAGCGTTCCGCCCGTCGAGAGGGTCGCGAGCGTCGACGCGACCAGGCCGTGGACGTGGAACAGCGGCATCACGCACATCGCCACGTCGTCCGGGCCGAGAGCGTAGCTGCGGGCGACGTTCCCCGCCGAGATCGCCAGGTTGGCGTGCGCGAGCGGCACGCGCTTGGGCCGGCCCGTGCTGCCGCTCGTGTGCAGCACCAGCGCCACATCGTCCGGCGTCGGAGGCGTGAATGCCTTGCGCGCCTTCGATTCGGCAAACCCGACCGTACCGCGGTCGTCCACGTCGATCGTCAGGATGCGGACCCTGGGGACCCTGGCGACGCTGTCGACACTGTCGGCTGCGGCGCGACGGGCCGCGGCGACACCAGGGGAGTCTCCTCCCGGCAGAATCAGGACTCGTGCGTCGGTGTCGCCTAGATAGAAGCGGAATTCATCTTCCTTGTAGCCAGGATTGAGGGGCGCGGCGGTCCCGGCCATCGCGGCGGCGAAGAACGAGACGACCATCGGCAGCCCGTTCGGCAGCGCGATGCCGACGCGATCTCCGCGCGCGACACCGGCCGCGGCCAGCGCCTCAGCCAGGGCCTCGACCTGGCTGCGAAACGCGCCGTAGGAAATCCGCGTGTTCGATTCAGGAAGGATGAGTGCGGTCTTGTCGGAAGAAGTCGATTGGATCAGATCGAAGAGAGTCATGATCGCGCCCAACCTCTTATGGTACTCTCGTATTTGGAGATCCCATGCGATCACGGGCGGCTCGATTGGCAATTGTCGGGGTGGCCTGGATCGCCTTGGGTGCTGCCGGGTACTTCGTTTTCACGTCCCACCAGCACATTCTGACTGCGGCCGACGGGATACGCTCGGTCGATCTGCACGCGCGTGAAGCGAGCGACGCTCTCGTCGATCTCCGCGTGGCGCAGCAGGCGTATGTTGCTTCCGGGCAAGGCGTCGCGTTCTGGATGCCCAAGGTCGCAACGACGCGGGACTCCGTCGTCGCGGCGTTGTCTGCTCTCCGGCAATCAACAGCAAGCGCGAGCGCACAGGCAGCGGTGGACGAGGGCTCCTCCGCGATGGGTGAGTTCGCCGGCGTCGACAAGCGCGCCCGCGACTACGTTCACTCCGGTCAGCTGCTCATGGCGAGCGACGTCATCTTCACCGAAGGCGGCCAACTGATTACGGTTGCGGCGCGCCAGGTCGAGACGGCTCGGGTGGCCGAGCACCAGGCGTTCGATGCATCCGAGGCCAACGTGCGCCAGCAGGAGGCAGCCGCCATCGGCACGGCCGGGGCCCTCGCGGGCTTGATCGCGCTCGTGCTGGCGGCGACGGGCGCCCGGTCGGCCGACGCGGCTCAGGCATCTTCGGCTCAGGCATCTTCCACGAGCACGCTGAGCCTGGGCCGGGTGGCCCCGGTCGGAAACGTCGGCAACGTCGGCAACGTCGCCCCCGCGCCCCCCAGAGACAACGACGGCGAGGACGGCATCGTCTCCCATGCGCGCGCGGGCGCCCCTGTCTCCGCCTCGGCCCAACTGCCGGCAGCGGTGCCTGCGCGAAACGCCGTGATGCTGAAGGCCGTGGCCGACCTCGCGACCGATCTGGGGCGACTGCGGGATTCAGAAGAGCTGGAACGCCTGCTCGGACGTGCGGCCGATCTGATCGACGCCGACGGCCTCGTTGTGTGGATGGGCAGCGGGCCTGGCTCGAGCTCCGACGCCCTGCGGCCGGTCCTGGCGTATGGCTACCCCCCACATGTCGTCGCGCGCATGCCATCAGTACCGCGATCCGCTGACAACGCCGCCGCTGGCGCCTATCGCACCGGGGCGCTGCAGATTGTGCGGTCACGGCCCGGCGGCTCGGCTGGGGCGATCGTTGCGCCGATCCTCGGGCCGAACGGCTGCATCGGCGCGCTCTCGGCGGAAATCAAGAGTGGCGGCGAGGAGTCAGAGGCCGTGCAAGCGGTCGCGTCCATCGTCGCGGCCCATCTCGCCGGAGTCCTCGCGCTTGCTCCGACCGATGCCGGCGCGCCGGAAGCGCGGGCCGCCGGCCAGTAGCGTCCGTCGGACTACTACCGCTCTAATGAACGGGCCTGAGGCTCTGAGGCGGGCTGAAGACTCCTAAGAAACTGTCCCATCGACCACCTCGCCCGTTGACAGGTCGATGAGGCCCAACCCGAGGGTTTTAGCGCGTTGCCGGAGACGACGGAGCAGGCGCGTGCGCTGCTGGGCGTCGTACGCCGCGGCGCCGGGATCGGCGTACCGCAGTCCGTGTTTGAGGGTCCGGTAGACGAGGATGGCGAGCTTGCGAGCGGTGGCCGTAATCGCCTTCGCTTTCCCGACGCGAAAGGCCAAGCGGCGATAGAACGCGCCCAGGGCGGTCTGGGTGCGACTGAGGTTCATCGCGGCGAGCCGCAGGATCACCGCCGCGCGGTTCGCGGATGGCGGGGTGCGACTGCTGAGGAGACGCCCGCCTGACACGCGGTTGTGCGGCGCGACGGTGAGCCAGGAGGTGAAGTGTTGCTCCGTTGGCCAGCGGGTCATGTCGATGCCAATCTCGGCAATCAGCCGGAGCGCGTTGTAGGGACCAATGCCGTCGATCTGCGAGAGGTCGACCCCGGTGAGCTGGTGCAACGGCGTCCGCAGGTCGAAGCGGGGTTCATTCTCCCGCGGCTTCGCGCGGCGGCGCGCGGGGGGCAGCGGGCTCGTCGCGGGCGGGGCGAGGACAGCGAGCTGGGCGAGGTGGCCCTCGACAGCGGCGTCGCAGGCCGTGAGCTGCTGCTGATAGGTATCGAAGAGTTCGAGGTTTTGCTGCAAGACGAAGAGGTGTTCGGCGCGGTAGTGACCCGTCAAGGCGGCGACGATCTCGGCCGCCGACGCGCGGCAACGATAATCCCGATGCTGGGCCAGCTGCTGCGGATCGCGCTGCCCGGCGACGATGTCGCGGAGGATCCGCAGGCCGGTCACGCCCGTGATGTCGCTGACCACCAACGGGAGCTGGATGTTCATCTGGACCAAGGCTTTCTGCATGCGCTGCACCAGCGCCCCCATGCTTTCGATCAGCGTGGCGCGGTGGCGGCAATAGCCGCGCAACGCCACGATCCCCTCGGCGGGCCGGAAACTCCCGCGCAGCAACCCGAGGATGTGCAGATCCCGGAGCCATTCGCAGTCCGAGACATCGCTCTTGCGGCCAGGGAGATTCTTCACGTGGCGGGCGTTGACGAGGATCACGGCGAAGCCGCGCGCCTCCAGGATCTCGAAGACCGGAATCCAGTAGACACCGGTGGCTTCCATCGCCACATGCGTCACGCGGCAGGCCGTGAGCCAGTCGGCGAGGCGGTTGAGGTCGCCCGTAAACGTGGCGAACGACCGGACGGGCATCGGATCCCGATCGGGGGGGACGGCGACGAAGTGTTCGGCCGACCCGCAATCAATCCCGGCGGCGTCCGGATGGAGCCGCTCGAGCGCAGCGGGCGAGGTGCGAGGCGTCGGCGACGGACGACGGGAGTGGCGCTTCATCAGAGGCTCCTTTACACTGGCAACAGCCTCCGGGAACAGGGATGCGGATGAGTGGCAATCTCCTAAACGGGATCACGCCGCCTTAACGGCGTGTCACCAATGACGATGCCGCGAATCCCCGGCCCACGCTCATGGACGGGCATCGGGTGCACCAATGTCAGGTCGGGCTCGGTTCCCGGAGGTCCCGGCATTGTAGCGTTGCGACGCCGCGCCAGCAGTTTCTCGCGTGTCGAGTCGCGATCCCATCGCGTGGGCCGCTCATGGTCGCGTGCAGTTGCCTCGCCCCGGAAGCATGAGAACGGGCTGGAGACTCGTGGTCGCGTGCAGTTGCCTACGCCCTCGATTCCGAAGGATCTG
>DASZFS010000595.1:0-41588 GCA_035939575.1 Vicinamibacterales bacterium
GCCGCAGCACTAGCTGGCCGAAGGTGTAGAGATCAGCTTGCAGGCAGGAGGAACCGCCATGAGAGATTTCCCAGCAACTTTGCGACATGGTTCCGGGGTTGACGTCAAACTCGATCCCAGCCGCGCGCTCCTGATTTTTTCGCGCCCGCATGCCCGGCGCGAGCTCGAGGAAACCCTCACCAGGCACGGACTTGTTCTCGAGGCGAAGGACAGCGACGGGCCTGACGTCCTGGGCGAACTAGTCAACGACACAGACACGCATTACTGGGTGCGCAGCTCGTCCGGCAAGGCGATCGAAGACAAGGTTCACGACCGGATCGAGACCGCGCTCGGACGGAACCTCATCTGTATCAGCCCGGTGTACTGCGCGCCCCGTACGTCCGGCCGAGGCGGCTGCTTCTCGCCACTCGCGAATGTCGTGCTGATCAAGCCGGCGCATCACGCCGGCCATCAGCCAACTCAACCGCTCGAGGTCGCGGAGCGGCTCGGCCTCAAGGAAATTCCCGAGAAGTCCCGCCACCTCGCCGGCTACCACTACTTCAACGTCGCGAATCCGCGCCGCGAGCACGCATTCAAGGTGCGCGAGAAGGTGCTCGCCGAGCTGCCTGGAGCGGAGGTGCAGTTCGAGCACATGCCGATGCTCGTGCCGGTTGCCGCGGTTCCAAACGATCCGCTGTTCTTCCGGCAGTGGGACATGTCGCAGATCGAAGCGCCCGCGGGCTGGGATATCTCGACCGGGGTGGGGGCCGTGGTGTGCATTCTGGATCAGGGATGCGACCTCACTCACCCCGACCTGTCGTTCTCATCGCCCGGCATCAACCTCGGCACGATGGCGCCGCCCGGATCACCGACAGGTCCCCACGGCACCTGCTGTGCCGGGATCGCGGCTGGCGTCATCAACGACGCCATCGGGGTCGCGGGTGTGGCCGGAGGCGCGAAGATCCTGCCGGTCGCGTTTCAGAACTGGACCGACGTCGAGTGTGCGATCGGCATCAACTGGGCCTCGGGGCACGGCGCGCGCGTCATCAGCATGAGCTTCGGCGTCTACGCGCCCGGCGACGGCTTCGGCCCGACCGGATGGAACTTCGCGATCATCGATCCGGCGATTGCCAACGCCGTGAATGTGCTCGGCGTGGTCCTGTGCGCGGCAACGGGCAACGAGAATACGCCGTCGATCAATCGGTACCCGGCGCGGCATCCGCTGGTGATTGCGTGCGGAGGATCGGATCAAAGCGATAACCGGAAGCGCCCGGCGAGCCCCGACGGGGAGTGCTGGGGCGCCAACTTCGGACCGGGCATCTCGGTGGTCGCCCCGGCCGTCCTCTGCACCACGACGGATATTCAGGGCGCCGGCGGTTACAACGCGAGCGGCGGTCCGATCTCCGTGCCCTGCGTCACGTACCCCGTTGGGGGCGACACCGCAGGGAACTACTTCTTCGAATTCAACGGGACGTCGGCGGCGACGCCTCACCTCGCTGGCTTTGCCACGTTGCTGGCCGCCGCTTACCCCGCGCTCACCAACCTGGAAATCCGGCGCATCATCGAGCGCACGGCGGCCAAAGTGGGAACCGGTGCCTACAGCGATGTGCCCGGATTTGCCAACGGCACGCGCACGCCCGAGTTGGGATACGGGCGGATCAATGTGTTCCACGGGCTCGATTTCGCGGACGTGATGATCCGCGACTGGCCTGGTGACAACGGCGTCGAGCCGTCGACGCCGCCCGGCGGGAATTTCACCGACTTCTCCGATCTCGTGGTCCGGCCGCACGGCGACGGCGTGTTCATCCCCACGTCACCCGCCTTGTCCAGCCACGTGCACGACGGCCGGCGCAACCACATCTACGTACGGGCCCACAACGCGGGCCCGCACACCGCCCGGAACGTCGTCGTCAACGTCCGGCTCACGCCGGACACCGGGTCGCCGTTTGTCTATCCCGCTGACTGGACGGTGACCGACGCGACCCACGTGAGGCCGAAGCCCGTTCACCACATTTTCCCGAGCATTCCCGCGGGCGGATCCGTGATCGCCGAGTTCGTGCTCGCGGAGCATCACGTCGACGCGATGGAGAAATGGGCGGCCGGCGGTAGCCGGCCATGTCTGCTCGGCGTGGTGACGGCGGACAACGACTACGCCTTCGCCAGCGCGCCGGGCGGGCCCAATCTGGTACGGGCGAGAAACAATCTCGCCGAGCGGGCGCTGACCATGGTGGCCGCCGACGAACGGCATGAAGAAGAAGTCGAGCGCGAAGAGAGAGAGGCACGTGAGAAGGGCGAGCATCCAGAGGTCGAGTTGACGCTGAGCGTCAAGGTGAATGGCAAGGAGACGACCATTCGGCACCGGTGACGGGCGCGCCAGGAGACTGGCGCGCATGAGACCGGGGGGCAGGGGCCCCCGGAGTGATCACGTGCCGCGGCAGAGAAACCAGCCGGCGATTGGCTCCCCTCCGACACAGGGCCGTTCCTGGATCGTGCGGAGCTGATCGCCGGCAGCGTCGGCCTTCGATTGGTATTCGTCGATGCGCGCGACATCGCTCGACGCCACGATCACGCGCTCGCCCGTCAGGAACGTCAGTTTGTACGCGCGCCAATAGCCCGCCTCGGCGATGCGAACCTGTCGGGCCATCAGCGCGTCGGCGAGCGTGCGCGCCTCGTCCGGCTCGCCTCCCCGGTGGTAGCGCGCAAACAGGCGGACGTGGTCCACGCCGGAGAATACGGTCCAGATCGCCACCAGCGCAATCATCGCGCGACGGAGCCACGGCCGCGGCTCAGCGGCGAGAAACACCGCCGTGATGCCGACCGGGATGAGCAACGCGATGAGATAGTAGCGGTAGATGTTCTGCGCGGCTGAACGCGTCACGACATATCCCGCCGCGGCCATGATCCCGATGCCAAGCACATACCAGCCGAATGACAACACCGGGCGCGCCCCGGGGCGCCAGTTCAAGGTCAGCGCGCGAAGCAACGCGAGCACCAGGCCTCCGGCGAGCGGCCACGCCATCCAGTCGCGCCCCTGCCGCGCGACGACATCGTCAATTTCTTTCGCCCCAACGAGCAGCGGCAGGCGATCGAGGGCCATGGCCCGGATCCGCGCCGGCAGCTCGCTGATAACGAGGTTCGAGCGCTCCGACAGGTTGTCGATCTCCGAGAGCGACACGCCTGGCGCCAGCTGCCCGCGCGTGCCCGGACCTCTCAGGTCGGCGAGGGGCTTGAGGCCCTCGACGCCGGCCAGCACGGCAGAAAACGCCACCGCCACGATCAGCCAGTCGCGGACGGCCTTCGAGTTGAACAGTCGTCCCTCCACCGCTTGCCCGGCGAGGATCACGGGGACCGCGTAAATCGTGAACTCGCGATTGAGGAAGCCGATGCCGAGGAGCAGTCCAAACCACAATGGGCGCTCCCTGACGATCCACAAGAGCAATAAGAACAGAAACGGCTCGATGTTGCCGCCGTTCGCCTGAACCAGGAATGCGGTGGTGAGTGGCGGCGCGAACGCGAAGAACGCCGCCGCCGCGAGCGCGTGGAACGGGCGAAGGCCTCCCCACCGCCACAACCCGACGACGAGCAGCGTAACGATCGCGAGGTTGGTCAGCAAGAGCGACGCGTGGAGTGTGGCGACGGACGACCCGGCGATCCAGAAGAGCGGCGCGGCCAGCCAGGCTTCGACGGCAAGCATGAAGTCCTGGCCGTAGAAAAAGAGCGGGAACGCCCGGCCCTCTGCGAGATGCTTCGCCATCAGACCCACGATGGCCTGGTCGGAGTCGAAGAAGGACTGTTCGTAGAGGACGTAGACCAGGCATCGCGCGATCACCAGGCACCACGCGATCGACAGCGCGATGATCAGCTCCCGCCGCATACGCGCCGGTATACTAGCACCGCCGATGACGCGCACCATGCTCGCGGCGACGGCCGTGGCGATCGCGATCGGATGCGCGGGACTCTGGCTCCACCTGGCGCCCGCCGTGCTGGCGCCTCCACCCTCATGTCCGGGCCTGCTGGAGCGGCTCGCGATCGCGGGCGCGCGGATTGGACGCGCCGCGCCGCTGGGATTCTGGCTGGTCCGATCCAATCGCATCATTCTCGTCATCGCGTTGGCGATCTTCGCCTGCCTGGGCGTTGCCGCGACGGGCGCGTGGGCGATCGCCGCCGCGGCGAGTCTGGCGTTCGCGGCACAGCCGGCGTTCGCCATTACCATGTCCGCCTTCGATCCGCTCGCGGTGGGCGTGGCCGGCCTCACGCTCCTCGCCCTCCTCGCGCGCGAACCAGAAGGTGAGTCCAGGCGAGAATCGAAAGGATCGTTCGGAGGCGCATGGCTCTGCCTGCTGCTGACCGCCGCGATCGTGCCTCGAACCGCGCTGCCGATGGCGGTCATTGCCGGATGGCAGGCTGCGGTCGCGAGCTCGGACAGCACGATGCGACTGCGCTGGCTGATTGCCGGAGCAGCGTCCGTTGCGCTGTTCGGGATCGTGGCGCTCCTCATCGTATCGATGCCGAGTCCGCCGCCCCTGTCAAGCCTGTCAAGCCTGTCAAGCCTGTCAATCCCGACCGATCCGGCTATCGCCGCGTCGTGCCTGCTGCCGCGACTGAGTCCGCAAGGCGGGTTGCGCACACTCTCCGGGCTGGCCGGTTCGGCGGGCCCGTTCGCGTGCAGTCTGGCGGCGCTCGGCGCGTTCTCCCTTCGCGCGGGGCTGACCGGCAGACGAGCGTTGTCGAGGCATGGACCAATGGTGGCCTATGTCGCGACGTCGGCGGCCCTGGGGGAGACGTCGGGGATGTCGGGGATGTCGGGGATATCGGGGATCGACCGCGCGCTCGCGCCCCTGCTCGTGGCCTTCTGGATGCTCACGGCGTTCGGTCTGGTCGAGGTGGTCCGCGCCTGCCGCCGGAATGCCGGCGGCCGTCTGGCCGCGGCCGCGCTCGTCATCCTGCTGCCGCTCGTGCAGATTGCCGGGCGCTCGCGCGAACCCGCGTCGGCGGTCGCCGCCGCCGCGCTCGGGCACGATCGGATGAGCGTCGACGGGATGCGGCGCGCGCTGCAGGTCATGCCGGACCGGAGCGCGATCGTCAGCGAGGACGCTGTCACGGATCTGCTGCTGCGGGCTCTGGACGGCACGTGGCAGCGTTCGGGCAAGGCGCTGCAGATGGTCTCGCGGCGCCAGGAAGACGTCGCGGCCGCCGTACATGATGAATCCGGGCATGACGAGTCCGTGCATGTCTTCGCCTGGCCCTGGGCGCAGCGCGATCTCGCGTATCTCGGGTTCCGCCTGGTTGACGCCGCGCTCCCGGGCGTCTGGGGCGTGTCCGATGTGCAGCCAGGTGGTGCGTGCCACGCACTCGTGCAGGCATGGGAAGCCATCCCCGACATCTCGCGATCGCCGCTGCTGGTTCTGGTTGCCCTGAACGCGCGCGAGGAGGGAGCGATCGCGATCTACGCGGGAAGCGATCGTCCCTTCAATCCCAGGCCGATCGATTGGCCTGCGTGGACCACCCGCGGATTCATCGTCTCGTCGTACGCGCCGCAGGGTGGGGATCGCGTTCGCCTCGATCACGATGCCGTCGAGGACGGTCTCGCGGGAGACCATCCCGTCCTGCACAAGCCGCACGTCGTCCGGCTCGAGCTGTGGAAGATGCCCGGCGCGCCGGCCCTGTCAGCCGTGGAACTGGGCGCGGACACGTCGACGATCGCCGTGGCTCACGCCACTCCGGCGATCACGCTTCAGCTGTGCCCCGGGTTCCCACATGAGGTCCGCCCCATCGCCCTGCCACGATAGGCAACTCAAGGCGGATCCGCTTCACAGCTGGCGGATGAGATCGGGTGAGTCGATCTTGCCGTCGTTCGCAAGGACGAAAGCCTTGCGCAGGATCTGTTCTGTCCGAAAGTCGAGGTCGATGGGAAACGCGGCGAAGTCCGTGGACACGGCTTCGAGCAGCGCGAGCGGAATGGTCAGCCGCTTGATCGCGCTGGAATCGGTGATGCGAATCACCGTTCCCCACAAGAACAGGATCCGGTACGTGCCGAGCTCTCCGTGCACCTCGAGCCAGTGTTTTTCGATCCTGCACCGGCTCGCGATCGGCGTGAGCGGCAGGACCCGCGACAGCATATCTGCGCGGAGAGCGATAATGGCCGCGAGCTCGTCGACATCGAGCCGGGGGGCAAGCACGCCGGTTCCGCGCTCACCCTGATCGGACCACGACGGGTCTTTGCTTACGTTCTCTCTTACCGTCTTTCCTGACACCTCTCCACCCACGTCTTCAGCCACATCGCCAACGGCATCTCCAGTCGCCTCGCCAGCCGCCTCACCAGCCGCACTCACCGTCGTGAAGAGATCGACATCGCGCATCACCTCCGAGTAGACAATCGCCGGCACATCGTCCACGGCGATTTCCCGCCGATTGCGATAGAAGCGGACCTGATCGGAGCCGAGGAACAGGTTGATGCCTGAGGCGGACTGCTTGCCGAGAGCGGAGTCGCGGAGCGCCTCGTCCCGGTCGGGAGGCAGATCGACGTAGAACTCGACGTGCATGTTCCAGGGCGCGAGGATCTTCGTAGGCACGTTGAAACCGTCGAAACCCGTACCCATCAGCCGATAACTCCATCCGCGCGCACGGCACAAGCTCGAGAACTGGTGCTGGCGCATCGAGATGCCGGCGAACCGGTTCGAATAATTCGTCGTCCGGCTCTCGTCCTCCGTGACTCGATAGAACTCACGGAATGCCTGCCTGAACGGCTGCCGGATGCCTGCGGTGAAGACGCGTTCGCGCCATCGCAGCAGCTCGGAAGGCTCCGAAGACAGGGGATGCCACAACCGTACTTTCGTCGCGGGCGCGAGATCGATGATTTCCCCCTGCGAATCGCGGAGCTCGCCGTTCGAATAGAGCCCGGATCGCTCCCAGCCTTGATCGTTACTGAACACCCAGATGAGCCGGCGCCCCATGAGCCCGAGCAGAGGATGATCGATGAAGTGCCGCCGCCAGTGCGCCGGAGCGATCGTCCGCGTCTCGGCAAAAGACGACTCGAGCCGGTAGCGTTGGCCGAGATAGGCCTGCTCCAATTCCTTGGCGAGCGCCGACACGGTCTTGACCTCGCCCGGAAAGGCCTTCTTGATGTGCGAAGGCACCGACTTGAGCAGCTTGCCCTCCGCGTTTCGCCATTCGGTCGTGACCTCGCCTGTGTCCGACACGCGGGACGTGACCATGGTGTCGCCGAGGGTTTGCTCCGATGCGCCTTCGGCGTCGAGCGCAAACCACGGGACGGCGAGATCCTCGAGGTCGCCGACGGTCAAGCCATTCCGCTCTGCGGCCTCGCGAAGCGATTTCTCGATCAGACGCCGCGCGACCGTATATGTCACCTTCGCACGCAGGCGCGTGAGCTGACCGACCGCCTCGCTGCACTCCATCGAACCGAGCGCCTGGGTGCACGCGAAGCCGACCTTCTGGGAGACAGCCCCGAGCATGGGAATCTTCCGCAGGCAGGCAATCGCGAAATCACCAACGCCGGACGCGGCGGCAGGGTCATGGGTCAGGGCCAGGCACCAGACCACGCCTTTCTGGTACGCCGAGTCCTCGATCGGGCTGCGAGCCTCCGGGGGCTGGCCGGGCGTGGGGCCCAGCGCCAGCCAGCGACGAAGCGCCGCGGGTACATTCGTCACATTCGTCACATTCGTTGCGTTCGACTCGCCCAGGGCGGCCATGAGCTCGCGTGCGCGTGCCTTCCAGGTCGTACCCGGCACCGTCTGCTCCAGCGCGCGGCAGTGCTCGAGCAGGGCCTGCCATCCGAAGCGGGTGATGTCATCCGTCCCCGCGATCTCGTCGAATACCATCTGCGACCACGGCCCGCGCCCTTGATCGAAGGTCTTCTCGCCTTCGACGTAGATCAGCTCGGCGATGCGATTGTGTGTACCGAGCGCGCGCTCGTCGATCTTGCCGGTCGGACTCGGGGCATACTGCGGCTGAAGGCGCCGGAGCTCCGCCCGAATGTCATCGGTGACGTCGCCGCGCTGCAGAACCGCGAGGAACTGATCGAGCGGAAAGTACTGGCGCGTGAAGTGCTCTCGACGAAGCTCGCTCAGGAGTTTGAGGGTCAGTTCCGGCGACAGCGGTTTCGGAGCGGCGCTGATCGCGTGCAGGATGGCGTCGACGAGCGTGGATACGATCCGGAAATTGGCATGGTCGGCTGATTCGTGCTTCAGCCACTCCACGGAGTGACTCAGGAACGCGGTCTGGACGTCCGGAGGAGCCTGCCTGAGGGATGCCAGGGCGGGGTTCTGCGCCTGCCAGTCGGCGACACCGCGTCGCAGCTGTTCGAGGCTCTGAAACGCGAACGGGCGATCCGCGCTCGTGGCGCGGATCGCGTCGTAGATCAGCCGTGCCTGCTGCGCTGCATCCGCCACAACCTGACGTTATCGGTGCGAGCGCCCGCCATCTGCATCGTTCGCTCCGGGGGCCCCTTCCCCCCGGTCGCCGCAGTTGCTCAGAGGCTTCGCGCGAGCCGGAACCCGTAGTCGTTGTAGCGGAAGGATGGATCGAGCTTGCTGCGCAGCGTGACGCGGCACAGGGTGTACGCGTGGCGCCACGCGCCGCCGCGCGAGGCGCGCCGGATGCCCTGGTCGGGACCCGCGGGATTCAGCTCCGGCGATCGGCTGTAGTAGTCCTTGTCGTGCCAGTCGGCGCACCATTCGTGCACGTTCGTCCCGATGCCGAAGAGACCGAAATCAGTCGGCTCGCCGAGCGTCACCGGCCACGGCGCTTCGAGGGGACCGCGCCCGCCATTGGGAATCCAGTCGGGCATGAAATCGCCCCACGGGAAGAGCGCCTCCTGCCGTCCTCGCGCGGCGAATTCCCATTCCGCTTCGGTAGGCAGCCGGACCGGGCGCCCGTCCTCCTCGGATCGCCACGCGCAGTACGCCGTCGCATCCAGCCAGCTGACGCCCACGGCTGGCAGATCAGGTTGCCCGAACAGCGGATGCGACCAATCGCGGGGCGGCTCGTGCCCCGTCGCGTTCACGAAGCGCTCGTACTCCGCGCGGGTGACCGGATAGACGCCGAGCTCGAAGCCGTCGACGAAGACGCGATGCGGCGGGCGCTCGTCCTCCTGGCCGCGGTCGGTGCCCATGGTGAACCAGCCTCCCGCGATCGGCGCGAAGGCTGAGAAGGTTGAATCATTCATGGCGAAGTGCCGTCAGCGGGTCGACCCGGCTTGCGCGGCGAGCGGGCAGATACGTCGCGAGCAGCGCCACCGCGCTCAGGATGCCAAAGCCCGCTGCGAACGTCACCGGGTCGGTGGTGCTGACGCGATACAGGATACTTCGCATCGCCTGGGCCAGCACGGCGCCGCCGGCGAGGCCAATGAGCGCGCCAATGGCGACGAGGCCGGCATTCTGGCCGAGGACAAGCGACAGGACCGAGTGGCGGGTTGCTCCGAGCGCCATGCGGATGCCGATTTCGCGGGTGCGTTGGCTCACGCCGTACGCCGTCACCCCGTATAACCCGGTTCCGGCCAGGACAAGCGCGAGCAGGGCGAACGACCCGAAGAGACCCACCAGCACGTAGTTCTCCGCGAACTGCTCCCGCATGATCTGCTGAAGGGGCCGCATCTGGGACACGGCGAGATCCGCATCAACGTTGCGCACCGCGTCACGCACGGCGGGCGCCAGCGTCGTCGGGTCGCTATCAGTGGTGCGAACGACGAACGCCAGCTCACGACTGGGATGCTGGGACAGCGGCCGGTAGATCCGAGGCGGGACCGGATCGGTGGGGTCTTCGGGTTTCACGTCGCCGACGACGCCGATGATTTCGATCGGCGCCGTCGTTCGCGACTCGTCGGCGATCGTCACGTGTTGCGCGACCGGCGACGCGTTCGGCCAGTAGCGGCGGACGGCCTCCCGGTTGACGAGCGCCGTGGGCGGCGCCGCCCCGTCGTCGTACCGGGAGAATGTTCGTCCTTCCAGGAGGTGCAGGTCGAACACGCGCGGGTACTCGAGCGTGATCGCCACCGTGTTCGCCCAGGGGACGTCCTTCGGCGCGGGCGTGGGCCGGCCGACGACCTGAAATCGAACCGTCGGTTCGGCCGCGACCAGCGGCAGACTGGTCATGGCGGCCGACGCGCGCACACCAGGCAGGCCTGCCAGGCGATCCACGATCGCCTGAGAAACGGGTCCGGTCTGCCGGATTTCCTGGTACTTCGGCGGTTCCATCTGGACCTGCAGCGTCAGGAGGTTGGCGGTCTGGATGCCCGGGGGCTCCTGCTCGGTGGCGGCGACCGTGCGCGCGGCCAGGCTTGCCACGACGAGCAGCATGAGGGCGAGGGCCAGCTGCGAGACCACCAGCACCGCGCGGCTGCGGCCCCCCCTCGGCCCGCCGGAACCACCCCTGCCCGCATCCTTGAGGCCGTCGTTCAGGTCGACGTGCGACGTCTGAAGCGCCGGCAGCAGGCTGAAGAGGATCGGCGCCAGCAGCGACAGCGAGACGGTAAACGCCAAGGCGTGGCCGCTGACCCTCAGCTGGCGGAAGAAATAATCTGCGGAGGTGGCTTGAATCGCGCGAATGCCTGCGCGGGTCACAAGCAGACCGAGGACGCCGCCGGCCAACCCGAGCAGGACGCTTTCGGTCACGAGCTGGCGGACGAGCCGGCCGCGGCCCGCGCCGAGCGCAATGCGGACGGCCATCTCCTTCTGCCGCGCGGTCGCCCGCGCGAGCATCATGTTCGCGACGTTGGCGCACGCGACGACGAGTACGAACGCGACGACGATCGTCAGCAGCGCAAGAATTTGCCACGTCTCGGGTCCCACGATCGCGTCGCGGAGCTTCAGGAGCCTGGCGGACCACCCCGCATTCGTGTCGACGTACGCGCGTTCCAGGCGTCGCGCGACGTCGGGCAGCTCGGCCGCTGCCCGGTCGAACGAGATCTCCGGTTTGAGGTGCGCCGTCACGCGGAGCGAACGATCGTCGCGTCGAGTGCCTGACACGTCGAGCGTCAACGGCACCCATATGTCGATTGCCTCGAAGCTCCCGACTTCGATGTCGGGCGTCAGGACGCCCACGACGGAGTAGGACTCGCCGTTGAGCGTGACAGACCGACCCGCCACGCCGGGATCGCTGTTGAAGTGCGTGACCCAGAAGTGGTGACTGAGCACCACGGCCTTCCGGGCGCCCGGCCGATCCTCATCGGGCAGGAACGTCCGGCCGACGGCCGGCCGGAGCTGCCACAGCGCGAACAGATTGGCCGTTGCCCGCATCGCGCTCACACGCAGCGGTTCACCATTCCCCCTGAGCGTGTAGGCGGCATTGCCGAATGCGGCCATGTCGTCAAATGCCGACATCTGCGCGCGCCAGTCGAGGAAATCGGGCAGGGAGGTCCGCGACCGATCGATCCCGCGTTGCGGGTTCACGCCGTACAGAAAGACGATGCGGGCCGGGTCGCCGAATGGAAGGGGGCGAAGCAGCAGGAGGTCGGTGAAACCAAAGATGATGGTGTTGGCGCCGATCGCGAGCGCCAACGTGGCGACCACAACCAGGCTGTAGCCAGGACTCTTCAAAAGGAGACGGCCGCCGTGCCGGAGGTCGCTCACGAGCTCGGTCATGCGGAATCTCCCCTGTGACGCGTGTACCACTACTGACGAGAATCGGCTCCAGCGTGTTCCGGTGTCACGCGGTACCGAGACGGCACGCGTGTATTCTATGTTCGTGTCAATGTCGTCTCGTCTCGTCGCCGGCGCGTCCACACTCGCTGCGTTCGCGGCGCTCTCGGCGGCGGCCGCCGATCCAGCTGGGCAGGCCCGCGGATTTGCCAGCGGTGGCTCCGGGACGAGCACATCGCGAATTGCGTCGCCGACTGTGGTCGCCTCGTGGTCTTCCCATGAGAACTACGCCGACGGCAGCTCGACGACACTGCTCGTGTTGTGGCGGGGCACCCCGGGCTGGTTTTCGAAGGACGGCCGTAGCGGCGGATCAGGCGGCGGATCAGGCGGCGCAGCAGGCGGGGGCGGCGGCGGGGCGGCCTCAGGCGCGGGCCTGAGCGGTTCGTACGCTTACGAATACGTGTTTCAGGGCGGCCTCACGTTCATGATGGAGTTCGACTACGCGAAGAAGATCGTGAAGATCCTGGATCAGGAGATCTCGCTCGCGGAGACCAACGTCGTGCTCGTCGACTTCGTGGACAGCCCGGGCGGGCCGCAGATTGTCGGCACCCGGTGGATTGATGCGGCGCCGCGGATTGATTCCGCGCCGCCACAGCAACCGGCACCCACACCCACAGGGATATCGTTCGGTCCCGTGGATCCCATAGGCGCCGTTGTGAAGCGTGCGCCGGAGCTCTTCGAGTATCTGCGCTGCGACCTGTCTCTGTCAGATCCGGTGATGAAGACGATGATGCCGATCATCTGCGGACAGATGCATCCGTAGACGGGCTGAAGGCTCTGAGGACGCTGAAGACTCTGAGGCGGGCTGAGGACTCATGGTCGCGTGCAGTTGCCTCGCCCCAAGATCAAGATTGAAAAGGGTTGCAAATGGTCGCCAGGACTAGAGGGCGTAGGCAACTGCACGCGGCCATGAGTCCTCAGCCCCACCTTCAGAGCGTTGACCCGGCCCCCGATCCCCGATCCCCGACTATGAGACGTCAACGACAACGATCGTCAAATCGTCCTCGAACGCGTGGTTATTGCGGCCCTGCCGGACCCACTGTTCCAGCCGCCTGACCAGATCGCCGGCGAATCGATCGGCCGGTAGACCGTCGTTGCGGGAGATGAAGCTCCGCAACTCGGTGTCGCCGAACCATTCCCCCGCCGGATTGAACGCCTCTGTCAGACCGTCGGTGTACACAATGACGCGATCCCCAGGATCGAGCGGCAGCTCTCCGGTTGGATATGCCGCATCGGGAAAGACGCCCAGGACGAGGCCGCCCTCGCTCAGCTCAATGACCTGACGGGACAATTTTTTCCAGACGAGCGGCCGCGGGTGCCCAGCGAGGCTGTATCGCAGGAGGCGGCGTTCGGTATCGATGAAGACGCAGGCAGCCGTCAGGTACCGCGCGACGAGGTGCTCGCAGAACACCTGGTTCATTTTGGCGAGGATCGTTCCCGGGTCCTGGGCATTGTCCGGGTGCGATGAAAACGCGACGGTTGCCATCGACGCGATCAGCGCCGCTGGCACCCCGTGCCCCGCGACATCGACGACGAGGATGGCGAGCCGCCGATCGCCGGCCTTCAGGAAGTCGTAGACGTCACCCGCCACCCAGCGCGCAGGCACATAACGCACGGCGATGTCGAGGCCGGCAATTGCAGGGACCTCGTGCGGCAGAATGGACGCCTGAATCGTGCGGGCGGTCTCCATTTCACCATCGACCGCGGCCAGCTCGCGCTGGTCGGCGAAAAAGCTCCGCGCCGTCACGATGCCGAGTCCGAGGACGAACACGCCGATCCCGAAGTTCGTGAACGCTATCCTCGACGAGAAGAGCCCGATGCCTGCCAGATTGTCGTGCACGAGCGTCAATATGAGCGCCAGAGTACCGACGGTCCGTACCGCGCTTTCCACTGGATCTGACTGCCGCCAGAACAGGACGTGCGGCAGAAGCACGGCGCTCGAGACGATGACCCAGATCCGAAACAGACGCAGGGCCGTCCAGGGCGCCCGGGCCCTGGCGTCAAGCGCGATAAACACCACGGCCAGCACGAACGACGCGCGCCACAGCCAGTGCAGCGACGAAAACCATCCTCTTCCACGGACGCGCTCCGCATAGAACAGACCAGGGATGGGCATCAGGTAAACGAGAATCGCGTTCACGAACGCGAGCGATCGTGGCGATACGCCGATGAGGCGCACGAGCGGCCCGGCCGTAATCAGAAGGTTCGTGCCGAAGAGGAAGGTCAGCAGCCCGACCGACAGCATCGTCGACCCGCTGGCCCTCCAGTAGGCGGCCGCAGTCGCAATCGCGGCGCCACCGGCCGTTGCCAGCACAAAACCGAGAGCGATCCGTGACAACAGGGCCGCGTCCGCTTCTCCCGTTCCGACCGGCTGTTGGGCGGCGACGTGCGCTCCGCCGACAGCGCTCGCCAGGACGAGGGTCACCATGAGCCTCACGATCAGCCGCCGGATGGGCGCGTTCATGTCGGCGGCATTGTAGTGGAAGGGGTAGCCGCAGACCGCGGCCTGCCCCCAAAGTGGCACGTGAGTACACAGTCAAGCGATTCACGACCGTCCAATGCGTAAAGATGGCATGGGCAGGCAGGCCCGCAGGCTGCGGCGCGCGCCTTGCAGACAATGTCTACGCGCCCTCTGGATACGGCCAAGCTATGGCACATTCGCTGGACGACCTCGCGGCTCAACATCTCGCCAGAATCGTCGACTCCTCCGACGACGCGATTGTCAGCAAGGACTTGAACGGCACGATCCTCTCCTGGAACGGCGCTGCCGAACGCATATTCGGCTACACAGCCGCCGAAGCGATCGGGCGGTCCATTCGCATGATCATTCCAGCGGATCGTCAGAGCGAAGAAGACTTCGTGCTGGGCCGGATCCGCGAAGGCAAAGGCGTTCAACACTACGAAACCGTTCGTCAGTGCAAAGACGGCAGGTTGATCCCGATCTCGCTGACCGTCTCGCCGATTGTGAACGACGCCGGCGTCGTCATCGGCGCGTCGAAGATCGCGCGAGACATCACGGAACAATCGCGGCTCCGCGCGGCGGCCCAGGAACAGGCGCTCGAGAACGCCCGCCTTTATAGCGAAGCGCGCGAGGCCGACCGTCTGAAGGACGAGTTCCTGGCCGTGCTCTCGCATGAATTGCGTACACCGCTCAATGCGATCGTCGGCTACGCGCGGCTGCTGCGCGGAGGAATCATCGAAGGCGAGAAGGCGCAGCGAGGGCTGGAGACGCTCGAACGCAATGCAAACGCCCTGACGCAAATCGTCGAGGACGTCCTCGACGTGTCGCGGATCGTCGCGGGCAAGATTCGTCTGAACGTCCAGCAGGTCGAATTGCCGATCGTCGTGCACAACGCCGTCGCGACGATTCACCCCGCCGCCGAGGCCAAGGGAATCCAGCTGCTGACCATCGTCGATCCTCGTGTCGGCCCGGTGTCAGGCGACCCGGATCGTCTGCAGCAGGTCGTCTGGAACCTGTTGTCGAACGCCGTCAAGTTCACGCCCGCGAGAGGTCGCGTGCAGGTGCGGGTCGAGCGCGTCAATTCGCACATCGAGATCGCGGTGAACGACAGCGGCGCCGGCATACGCCCCGACTTCCTGCCCCATGTGTTCGAGCGGTTTCGTCAGGCAGATGGGAGCACGACGCGCAAGGCCGGGGGCCTCGGATTGGGGCTCTCGATCGTGCGTCACATTGTCGAGATGCATGGCGGCTCGGTTGATGTGGCGAGCGAGGGAGAAGGCTGCGGCGCTACGTTCCGCGTCCGCCTGCCGTTGGGGGTCGTCCACGCCGAAAGCGCGCCGGAGACCCGCGAGCACCCGCGCACTGAAAAAATGGCGCCACTGGCCGGCCTTGGCGACCTCACCGGCATCCGCGTGCTGGCGATCGACGATGACGCGGATGCGCTCGGCCTGCTCCGCACCGTGCTGGAAGCCGCTGGCGCCGACGTCATGACGATGTCCTCGGCCGCGGCGGTGCTGGACCAGGTCGGCGAGATGAGGCTGGAGAAGAAGCCGCATGTCCTGGTCGTGGACCTGGGCATGCCGGAAATGGACGGCTTCGAGTTTATCGCGCGCCTGCGTTCGTCCCCTAATGCGGAGATCCGCGACACTCCCGCCGCGGCGCTCACGGCGTTCGCACGGTCGGAAGATCGAACGAAGGCACTGCGGAGCGGCTTCGAGATGCACCTCGCCAAGCCGGTTGATCCCGGGGAGTTGGTCGCGTCGGTCGCGACGCTCGTAAGACGCGGCGCCAGGGGCCGAGAGCGGTAACCTCAGGCCGGTCCGGGCGCCAGGACAGCCAGTACGAGTAGACGGCTCGAGCCGGCGTTCCGCACGCCATGCGGCACGCCGTCCGGCGCGACGAGGACGTCGCCCGCCCGCATCGGAAGCTCGCGGCCATCGAGCAGGAAGAGGCCTTCGCCGTCAATGACGTAGTACATCTTGTCCATGCCTGCGTGCGCGTGCAGTTCGTGGGATTGGCCCGGTTCGAATCCGTTCAAGCCGACGAGAAGGCGCGGCGATTCGAAAAGCGTGCTCTTGCCCATCTTCGAGGCGTTCCAGACAGCGTGCTCCGCTGGTCGTATCACCGCAGGATGTTCCATGGTGTTACCTTACATCGCCGGCGCTCTGTGAACCCAGCGCGCCCGTCCGGACGTCCTGGCCTGACGGAAACCGCAGGCACTCGAAGGAGACACGAACATGAAGACCATCGGATTCATCGGCGCCGGCCACATCGGCAGTCAGCTCGCGCGTCTGGCCGTCGCGCACGGTTACCAGGCTGTCGTCAGCAATTCTCGAGGGCCGGCGACGCTGGCGGAACTTGTCACCGAGCTGGGGCCCCACGCACGCGCAGCATCAGTCGAAGAGGCCGCACGCGCGGGGGACACTGTCGTCGTCACGATTCCGCTGAAAAACATCAAGTCGGTGCCCGTCGCGCCGCTCGCCGGCAAGATCGTCATCGACACGAACAACTACTATCCGCAGCGCGACGGTCACATTCCAGAGCTGGACAATGAATCGACGACCACGGCTGAGCTGCTGCAGCGGCATCTGCCGGCGTCGAAAGTCGTGAAAGCGTTCAATCACATTTACGCTGCCGAGCTCACGACCCATGGCCAGCCGGCCGGCATGAAGAACAGGCGCGCGCTCGTCATCGCAGGCGATGATCCGTCGGCGAAGCAGACCGTCGCCCAGCTCATCGATCAGTTCGGGTTCGACACCGTCGATGCTGGCGCGTTGAAAGAAGGATGGCGGATCCAGCGTGACACCCCCGGCTACGGTCCGCGCCGGACCGCGGAGGAGTTGCGCAAGGATTTACAGTCCGCCAAACGGTATGCGGAGATGAACGCGCCGAAAGCGTGAGACCCGTCAGCACACAGCAGCATCAGCGGGCCTGGTTTGACCGGAATGTTCATGCACTGGGCGTTCACGAAGGATCCGAGCGACCTCGAGGCAGTCTACGCGGCGATTCCGGCCGGCACCGACATCCTGCCGGGCTGAAGACTCATGGTCGCGTGCAGTTGCCTCGCCCAAAAATCACAATTGTCAAGGGTTGTAGTAGGTCATTAGGCGTCGAGGGCGTAGGCAACTGCACGAGACCATGAGTCTTCAGCCCCATTTCTGAGTCTCAGCCTCCGAGCCAGCGGTCGGCCGTCGCGCGATTCGAGCTCTGTATTGAACGGCCGCGTTTGGTCTTGCTCCTACCGCAGGTACTGCCCGGTCAGCGAGCGCTTCGCTTTCACCAGCTCCGCCGGCGTGCCCTCGAACACCACCTCGCCGCCCTTGCTGCCTCCCTCCGGCCCCAGATCGACGATCCAATCCGCGCTGCGGATGACGTCGCGGTTATGCTCGATCACGATCACGGTGTTACCGCCGTCGACGAGCCGATCGATGATCGCCAGCAGGTGCGCGATATCGGACATGTGCAATCCCGTCGTCGGTTCGTCCATCACGTAGACGCTGCCGTCCTTGTGCAGCTCGCTGGCGAGCTTGATGCGCTGGCATTCCCCGCCGGAAAGCGTGCTCAGCGGCTGCCCGAGCGTGAGATACGCGAGCCCCACGTCGTGCATCGCCTGCAGCTTGCGCACGATCTCCGTGCGCTTGTGAAACAGCTCCACTGCCTGCGCCACCGTCATCGCGAGCACGTCGCTGATCGATTTCCCGTCCAGCTTGTACGCCAGCACGTCATCCTTGAAGCGGCGGCCCTGGCACATGTCGCACGGTGACTTGAACGCATCGAGGAACGCGAGATCCGTGTAGACCACTCCCGAGCCGTTGCACGCCTCGCACGCGCCTTTCGAGTTGAAGCTGAACAGCCCCGCGTCCACCTTGTTGGCCGACGCGAACGCCTTGCGTAGATCATCCATCACCCCGGTATACGTCGCGGGGTTGCTGCGCGTGGATGTTCCGACGCCAGATTGATCGATCACGATCGCGCCGGGATGCTGCACGAGGAACACATCGTTGATGAGCGAGCTCTTGCCGGAGCCCGCCACGCCGGTGACGGCGGCGAGCACGCCCTTGGGGATGTCGACGGAGATGTTCTTCAGGTTGTTCACGCGGGCATTCTTGATGCGCAGTTGCCCGGTCGGCTTGCGCACGTTCTTCTTGATGGGCAGCGCCTGCTTGAGATGGCGGCCGGTGAGCGTGTCGGACTCGAGCAGCTGTTGATACGTGCCTTCGAACACGATCGTCCCGCCGCCTCGGCCGGCGCCAGGCCCGAGATCGACGATGTGATCGGCAGCTTCGATCACGGCGGGGTCGTGTTCGACGACGATGACGGTGTTGCCCTTGTCGCGCAGTTTCCCGAGCAGCTCGTTGAGGCGATGCACGTCGCGCGGGTGAAGGCCCACGCTCGGCTCGTCGAAGATGTACATCACGTCCACGAGGCTGCTGCCGAGGTGCTTCACCATCCGCACGCGCTGCGATTCCCCGCCGGACAGCGTGTCGGTCTCCCGGTTGAGGCTCAGATATTCGAGCCCGATATCGACGACGGCCTGCAGCCGCTCGACGAGTGCCTGCACGATCGGCGCGGCCTTGGGGTCCTTGATCGCGCGCACCACCTGCAGCAGCTCGCCGGCTTCCATCGACGACAAATCGGCGATGTTGTGGCCGGCGATCTTGCTCGCGAGCGCGGCTGGGCTGAGGCGAGCGCCTTTGCACGAAGGACATTCGCGCGGTTTCAGGTACGGCATCACCGCTTTCTGCGTGCGTTCGCTGAGCGTCTTGATGTCGCGGCGGATGTAGGAGCGTTCGATGCGCTCGATGATGCCGGCGTAGGTGAGGTTGATGGTGCGCTTGCCGAACGTCGCCTTGAACTTGCGATCCTTGCCGTGCAGCAGGAGCTCCATTTCGTCCTTCGTGAACTTGCGGAGCTTCTTGTTGTTGTCGAAGAAGCCGCTCAACGTGTACGCCTGCGCTTCCCACTCGCCGAAGAACGGCACCTGCACCGCGCCTTCATTGAGCGACTTGCTCATGTCGAGGAAATCGTCGGAGACGACGCCGACCTTTTTCCCGAGGCCGCCGCACTCGGGGCAGGCGCCGCGCGGATCGTTGAACGAATAGTGGATCGCTCCACCCGCCGACGGTCTGCCCACGCGCGAAAAGAGCAGGCGCAGCACGCCGTAGATGTCTGTCACCGTGCCAACGGTGGAGTGCGATCCGCCCCCGAGCCGCTTCTGGTCGACGATGACCGCCATCGTGAGGTTTTCGATCGCGTCGGCGTCGGGCTGCGGGTACTTCGGCAGGAAGTTGCGGATGAACAGCGAGAAGTTCTCGTAGAGCTGGCGCTGCGCCTCCGTCGCCAGCGTGTCGAAGACGATCGACGATTTCCCCGATCCCGATACGCCGGTGAAGATCGTGAGCTTGCGCTTGGGAATCTGGAGCGTGACGTCTTTGAGGTTGTTCTCGCGCGCGCCGCGGATGGTGATGAACTCGGTCATTTTTTCGAACGTTTCGACTTGGCGGACGCGTTGAGGGCGACCGCCTGGCGAACGAGCGCCTTGAAAGCGGACTCGTCGACTGTGTCTCCTTCGTGGATGTCGATCGCGCGGCGCACGTTTCCGTCAAGGCTCGAGTTGAAGAGCCGGCCCGGATCTTTCAGAGACGCGCCCTTGGCGAAGGTCAGTTTCACGACGTTCTTGTAGGATTCACCGGTGCAGACGATGCCGTCGTGCGACCAGACCGGGGTCCCGGGTTTGGTTGCACTGACCCACTTCCACTCCTCGACGACGTCCGGGTCTGCGTCCTTGATGAGCGTGCGCATTCTGCCGAGGGTTGTCCTGCGCCAATCCCCGAGCCCGGCGATTCTTTCCGAGATGAGCTCCGATGCCGACTGGTCCTGGCGTGCGTTCGATTTTGTCATGTTCTTGTCCTGAAGAAGTTCCAGACGTATCAATCCCAGTCACGCAGACCGGCGGAAGGGAACAAGTTGGCGGATGCGGCTGTCGCGCAAGTACAGGCCGCCCCAGGCGAGAATTCCAACGAGCAACGGAATCGCTGTGCGCGCCGTGTCTGCGACCCGCAGATGAGTGGCCACCGCGCCGCCAAGATAGCCGGTCATCAGGATTGCGGCAAGGACAGACGTTTGCGGGACAAGGTAGAGCGCCACCAACGCGCATTCCGCGGTGACAATCGGGACGATGGCCGACTCGGGGTAGCCATATGCCGTAACAATTTCGGCCACCGCGTTGGCGTGGTGAGTCGCCCTGAACCACGCGCTGCTCAGCAGCTGCGCGACCACCGCGATGGATAGGAGCCAGCCGGTCCAGAGCATCCAGCGGGGAGCAGAGACGGCAGCCATCAATGGCGTCTCAGCTGGGTGAGCTGAATGAGGTTGCCGCAGGTGTCCTTCAGCATTGCAATGATCGACGCGGTCACGTCGGTGGGCGGCATCGTGAACTCGGCGCCGCGGGCCTTGATCCGCTCGTAGTCGCCCTTGACATCGTCCGTGTAGAACATGGCCGCGGGCTGCCCCTGTTGAAAGATCGCGTCCTGATACGCTTTGGCCGCGGGCTTGTCGTTCAGCGCCAGCTGCAGCTCGGTGCCGTCCGGCTCCTCCGGGGAGGCCACGGTCAGCCAGCGGAACGGGCCCTGACTGAAATCGGCCTTCTTGGCAAAGCCCAGTACCTCCGTATAGAAGCGCAGGGCCCTGGCCTGGTCGTCCACGTACACGCTGGTCAGCTTGATTCTCATCTCGTTTCTCCTGTGTATACACTGACAAAGGATTGCATGAGCTTCATGCCATCCTCCCTCTATGCTCTAAGACGGATCGCCCAGCGCGAATGTGACCGTTCACGACGTCTTCGCCAGCTGTCTGTCACATCAGCGCCGTTTCGTCCGTCCTTACCATGACGGACCGCGATGGAGGAATGTGACCGATGCCCACGCCGGAGCGGCTTGCTGAGCAATTCGAACAGCACCGGGCGCATCTGCGCGCGGTCGCGTACCGGATGCTCGGCTCCGCGAGCGAGGCAGACGATGCAGTTCAGGAGAGTTGGATTCGACTCGGCCGGACCGATGTGAGCGACGTCGAGAACCTGCGAGCCTGGCTGACGACCGTCGTCGCGCGTGTGTGCCTGGACATGCTGCGGACGCGGACATCGCGCCGGGAGGAGCCCCTTAATGAGAATGATGAAAACACCGAGGACGCCAACCGTGGCGTGCACGTGCCCGATCCGGTGATCACTCGCGCCGGCGGCAATCCGGAGTCTGACGCGATGCTCGTTGACTCCGTGGGCCTCGCGCTCCTCGTGGTGCTGGAGACCCTCGAGCCGGCCGAGCGGCTCGCCTTCGTGCTGCACGATGTGTTCGGCATGACGTTCGAGGAGATTGCGCCGATCGTGGACCGTTCGCCCGTTGCGGCGCGTCAGCTCGCGAGCCGTGCGCGGCGCCAGGTCCAGCGCAAAGCGCCGCCGTCAGACCGTGACTTGCATCAGCAGCGGCAGGTCATTGAGGCGTTCATGGCTGCCGCCCGCGACGGCGACTTCGAACGGCTGGTCTCCGTGCTCGATCCGGACATCGTGCTCCGGGCCGATGGCGGTGCGATCGCGGGCGCATCACGGCTCGTGCGGGGGGCCCAGGCCGTCGCTTCGCAAGCGGCCACGTTCTCGAGGATCGGCCTGACCAACGAGGTTGTGCTCGTGAACGGCAACATCGGCCTGGTGTCGCGCCGCCCGGACGGCCGGCTGTTTTCCGTGCTCGGCTTCACGATTGCCGGCGGCAAGATCGTTGAGATCGACATCCTGGCTGATCCGGAGCGCCTCGGCCGGCTCGATCTGTCGGCGCTCGACAGCTGAGTGCCGACCCGGGTCACTGGGTCAACGCGCGGCTCTCGTCAGGGCTGTGCGAGATGAGCCGCGATCACGCGGGGTCGCCGCCGACCCCGGGCATGAACAGAATCTTCATCGCTGGATCGTTGCGCCTATCGCGTTAGTCTTTCGAACCGGTATGCGACCTCTGGACCGCCTTCGCGCTCGTACGCGAGTTCTCCCATGAGCAGAGCGAACGGTTCCAGGTAGCGGGCGACGCGCAGGGCGCCAACGTCGACAGGATCGAAACCGACGTCGCGAGCCAGTGTGGCCGCAACACGTTTCGCGCCCTTGTCGTCGCCGCAGTAGGCCATGCTCGGTCGGCGCGTTCTGCGCCTCGCTTCGAACACGCCGAAGAGGACCTCGCTTGGTACGGTGCCGAACGCTGAGACCACCTTGGCCTGGCGAACCTTCCGCGCCAAGGCCTCGGCGCCGGACGAGGTGTGGGCGACGACGAGATCAGTGTCGTCGGCGTTCATCGGCAGTGAGCAGGTCACGAGAGTCTTCCCGGACAGGTTGCCCGCTTGTTGCAGGACGTCGTCGATGCGCAGCCAGTGCACCGCGAGCAAGACTGCGTCGGCGTCGCGGACCGCGTCGGCCGGAGTGCCAGGGCGCGCGTCGCCCTTCGCCTCGGCTGCAAGCCGCTTCAGCTTCCGATCGCTGTGGGCGTAGCTGAAAATCACCTCGTGGCCGGCGCGCGCGAAGAGCGTTCCGAGCTTGCCGCCCATCAGCCCGGAGCCGAGAATCCCGATCCGCATCGTCGATCCTCCTTTCAACCCTTGACGGCCACACTGCCAATGTGGCCACATGTAGCTATATCTTGAAGATGGCGTCTACTGGCATTCGTCAAGTCGTTTCGACGAGCTTGTCGCGGCGGGCGTCATACGTCCACCTGTTGAGTCCGGCGACCCCACAGAGGATTGGCCAGACATCCGACTGCCGCGCGGAACAGCCGCGGAACTGATCGACGCGGATCGTGGCGAAGCGTAGCAGTCGGTCTCGTGCCGTGCGCGAGCGCGCACCGCAGGCTGCGTTGCGTGCCCGGACCCGGCAAATCACGTCCGCGCTGACGCGTGCGGAAACCGGGCGAGCCATCGTGCGGGCGCGTGTTGGCCAACGACTCACACCCGATGCGGAACGCACGGCGGTTCGCGCGCTACGGCGGTTTGAGCGTCGCTGCTATATCGTCGCGGTCACGGACGACATCCTGGCGCGCGCCAGACGCCCGTTTCCTGTGGAGCCCGTTCGCACCCTCGATGCGGTGCACATCGCGACCGTCGAATCGCTCCGCGAGCCGCCGCAACTCATGTCAGTTGTGACGCGTGACCCCCGAGTTCGCGAAAACGCGAAGGCCCTCGGCTATCCGGTGGAATGATCGCGATCGCACGGCGTTCCCTATCTCGGCAGCGCAGGAGCGGGTGCGGCGGCTGGCCTCTGCGGCGGCAACGGCGTCACCTCGAAGGTGATCGGCAGCCCGCCACCGTGCATGTCGACGTAATTCGCGACGTCCGCGTACTGCTGTGTCTGCACGCCACCTTTTGATTCAAGGTACTCACGCGCCGCAGCCACACTCGGCACGGAGAATCCGATGTGGTGCACGCCGTCGCCGCTCTTCTTTATGAAGTCTTTCCAGGGGCTCTCACCCTCGAGCGGCTGGAGAAACTCGAAGCTCACCCCGTTGATGTTCAGCCCGATTCGCCGGGTACTCATCTTCTTACCGGGAAAGCGCGGGCCCCACGGGATATCTCGAAAATCCTGCGCCTTCGGGACCTCGACGCCGAACACGTCGGCGAAGGCCTTGGCGGTCTTTTCGACGTCCGTGACGGCAAAAGAGATGTGTGACAGCTTCCCTTCGACGGGAGTCGGCCGTTGGGCCTGCGCTTGACCATGAGCGATCTCTGCGTTGGCAAACCAGCCGAAGAGGCACCCGGCAGCAGCGGCAACAGCGATTGCAGTATGTCTTTTCGCCATATCTTTTCTCTCTCCCGACAAGGTTAGCCACTCACTCTAGCGGATTTCACCGAATGTGGTTACTGTTTCCCTCGACATCGAGACCACTGCCTCGTAGTATGACGCTGTCGGTTCAGATGCGTTGATGGAGTCGTTTGGGGGGAGGCATCGAATGCGAACCCGAGAGCTTTGCTGGGCTGCCGGTGCGGTGTTGGTTGCCGTTGCGTGTGCCCTTTCGTCCGGATCGGTGGATGCGCGTCAAGGCGGCGGCAGTGTCGCTATCGACAACGATGACGTCGGTGGGGTCGTGACCAGCTCGAAGGGTCCTGAGGCCGGCGTCTGGGTGATCGCGCAGACGACGGACCTGCCGACGAAGTTCATCAAAATCGTTGTTACCGACGATCGAGGCCGCTACGTGCTGCCCGATCTGCCGAAGGCGACCTACTCCATCTGGGTGCGGGGCTATGGCCTGGTCGACTCGGCGAAGGTGCGGGCGACGCCCGGTCAATTGCTGAACCTGACGGCGGTTGTGGCTCCGAATGCGAAGGCGGCCGCGGATTACTATCCGGCGAACTATTGGTACGCGCTCCTGGAACCGCCGCCGAGAACCGACTTCCCCGGCACCGGCCGCGCCGGCAACGGCATCCCCGAGGCACTGAAGACTCAAGGCGCCTGGCTGGGGAACATCAAGATGACGAACGCGTGCACTCAGTGTCATCAGATGGGGACCAAGGCGACACGAGAGATCCCGCCCGAGCGTGCGAGCAAGTTCAAGAGCTCGCTTGACGCCTGGGACGAGCGCGTACAGGTCGGCATCAGCGGCGCTTTCATGGACAGCACACTGGCGCCCCTCGGCCGGCAGCGCACGCTGCGGGTCTTTGCGGACTGGACCGATCGGATCGCGAAGGGAGAGATTCCGCCGATCCCGCCCCCGCGCCCCCAGGGCATCGAGCGCAACCTCGTGATCTCCGAGTGGGAATGGGCAAACGAGAAGCGCTTCGTGCACGACGGCATCGCGACCGATCGGCGCAATCCCACCGTCAACGCCTATGGACCGTACGTGGGTACCGAGGAGCTGAGCGGCGATTGGATTGCTGTTCTCGATCCCATGAAGCACGCCGACAAGGAGGTTCCCGTTCCGGTGCACGACCCGACGCTCAAGGCCGCGTGGGCGGACACGGTGCAGGAGCCCTCGCCATACTGGGGTGACGAGGTGATCTGGAAAGGGAAGATCGCGCCGCACAACCCGATGTTCGACAGCAAGGGTCGTGTCTGGATCACCGCACGCGGCGGATGCCGCATGTACGACCCGAAGACCGACAAGGTGACGCACCTCGCCGGGTGCCCGGTGGGACACCATCTCCAGTTCGACGACCACGAGGTGTTGTGGGGCGACGGTGGCGGCGGGGCATGGTTCGACGTCGCGGAGTGGGACCGGACCGGCGACGATAAGAAAGCGGGCGGCCGGATCGTTCGCGTTCTCGACTACAACGGCAACGGCAAGCTCGATGCGGGATGGACCAAGCCCAACGAGCCGCCGGATCCAACGAAGGATCGGGAAATCGATCCCGGTCAAGCCTACTCTGTCATCCCGAATCCAGTCGACGGTTCGGTCTGGATCTCCTATTCGGTGATTCCGGGTGGATTCACGCGCTACGACCCGAAGACGAAGCTGACCGAGTGGTACGAGGTGCCGTACATGAACCCGAAGGCAGCCACCGAAGGGTACCTGCCTCACGGGATCGACGTCGATCGCCGCACGGGCGTGATCTGGACGGGACTGAACAGCGGCCATTACGCGGAATTCGATCGACGTAAGTGCAAGGTGCTCACCGGGCCGACGGCGACGGGCCAGCATTGCCCGGAAGGATGGACACTGCACGAGGCGCCAGGGCCAAACTTCAAGAGGGTTGAGAATTCTGGTACCGCCGATTCCTACTACTTGAACTGGGTGGACTGGCACAACACATCCGGATTGGGGGACAACACCCCATTCCTGGTCGGAACCGGATCGGACTCACTCATGGCCTTCGCCAATGGCAAGTGGATCGTCATGCGCGTTCCCTATCCGATGGGATTTCACCCGCGCGGCATGGATGGCCGGATCGACGATCCGAAGGCCGGCTGGAAAGGCCGCGGCCTCTGGACGACGCACTCCGAGCAGGCCACGTGGCACCAGGAGGGAGGCAAGGGCGAGCGGCCCAAGGCGATCCACATCCAACTTCGTCCCGATCCGCTCGCGAAATGAGGGGTCGAAGGGACTTATGACATGCGCGCTGGTCCACGCGTGGGAAGCGGCAGCCATCGGCCGACAACACCAGCGACGGATCCAACCGCGACGCCAAAGCCAAGCCCGATAAGCAGGTACACCGAAGGGAAAAAGATAAAGCCAGGGCTGCGGAAAAGGAGGAGGACCAGACCGGGTTCTTTGATGGCCAATATGACGAACGCCGTCGCCACGACCATGGCATTGATCGCGCCGGCCAGGATCACTCCCGCCCGGATCAGGCCCGTTCGCTGCGACGCGTAATAGCCGGCAAGCAGGCAGAGCGTCGCGTCCTGCGCGGAAACGCCCGGAGCCTGGAAGAGAGACGCGTTCGGCAACCCGACAAGACGGTTCAATTCGTGCAGCGCGATCATCGCGATCGCGAATGGCCACAGCAGCCGCCAGAAGACACTGAGCACGTGTCCGACATACCACGCGTCGGCGCGCAGCGCTCCAAGCGCCGGGCGTCTGACCACCCGATACTCCTCGAGCAGATCGCCAGAAATCGACTCGCGATCTCCTGGCCTGAGGAGTGACCGCAACAGCCATTCGGCCCAGCGGGGAGGGTTCTGTTCCATGGTCGTCATATGCGTACCTTCAATGGCCATGCGAGGCCGTGCCATAAGCTGTCGGTGACCGCCTTGGCCTCGTTCAACGCGCGGACGCCGGCGCTGGTCGGAACAAAGTAACGCCGGGCGCGGCCGCCGCGGATGGCTGTGCCTGGGGCGAGCGTGGAGGATGCCAGTCCCTTCGCCTCGAGCCGTTCGAGTGTGGCGTAGACAGCGCCCGCTGAGACTTCGCGATCCAGACGGACTTGAATCTCGTTGAGAATCGCCCGCCCGTAGGCACCCTTCCCCAGGCGGATCAGGGCCAGCAGCACGGTCTGTTCGAACTGTCCGATGACCTCCGCCATTAGTGTCTACAGTGTAGACATAAATGCAGCGATGTCAAGCTATCCTGCGGGACGATGGGGCAGTTTCGTCTGGCCATTCGGGCGCTTCGTGCGGCGCCGATCGTTTCTGCCGTTGCCATTCTGTCGCTCATGCTCGGAATCGGGGCGAACACCGCGGTGTTCTCGGTCGTCAATGCCGTGCTGCTGAAGCCGCTGCCGTACCCTGACCCTGATCGGATCGTGCTCCTGGGGTACACGTTTTCCGGCGCTTCTGTGCCCTTCGTGTCAGAAACGAAGCTGAATGTGTGGAAGGAGCAGCGTGGCGCATGGGAAGACGTCGCCGGTTTGCGATCGCGGCGCGTCACCTTGAGCGAGGGTCCTCAAGCGGAACAGGTGCTGGCGCTTCAAACGAACATCGCCTGCTTCACGCTGTTTGGCGCACGGGCGGCGATCGGGCGTGTCTTCTCGGCTGATGAAGATCGCCCCGGCGGCAATCGTGTTGCGCTATTGAGCGCTGGCTTCTGGACCCGTCGATTCGGATCGGACCCCTCCATCGTCGGAAGGCAGCTCCGCCTCGATGGAGCGATGACAACGGTTGTCGGGATTCTTGATGCTCATGTCGACACCGCGATCTTCAACGAGGCGCCAGATATCTGGATTCCACTGCAACTCGACCCGAACAGCACGGACCATCCGCCCTCTCTGATCGCCGCTGCACGCCTCACGCCCGGCACATCGATCGCACTCGCTCAGTCACAGGCCCGGCTTGCGGGCGAAGCCTTTCATCGACAGTTCCCCCAGGCGAGCGGGCCGAACGACACCTTCACGGTGGCACCATTGCAGGATGCGCTGGTCCGACGTGTGCGAGCGTCGCTGCTCGTACTGGTCGGCGCGGTGACGTTCGTTCTGCTGATCGCCTGCGCCAACGTGGCGAATCTGATGCTGATCCGCGGATCCGTCCGGCAGCGGGACATTGCTATTCGCACCGCGCTCGGTGCGAGCCGATGGCAGATTGTTCGACAGCTGGTCATCGAGAGCGTGACACTTGCCGCCGTTGGAGGGATCCTCGGTCTGACGTTCGGGCAAGTAGGCATTCGAGCGCTCCTCTCGATGAATCCCGCCGACCTCCCCCGGATCGGCCCGGATGCGGTGGGCGTGACCATGGACTGGCGCGTTCTTGCGTTCACGCTTGCAGTCGTATCAATAACCGGCATTGTGTGCGGCGTGTGGCCAACGATAAGGCTGTTACGCGTGTCGGGCCGGAATCACGCGCTGCATATCGCGAGTGGGGGGCGTTCCGGACCAACCGGTCCCGAGCGTCGCGTTCGTGCGCTGCTCGTGGTGGGCGAGATGGCACTCGCGCTCGTGCTCCTGGTGGGCGCCTCGCTGCTCATTCGGACATTTGCCGCGTTGAATCGTGTCGATCGGGGCTACGACGCGCACCACGTGATCACGCTCCGCGTGGCCCTGACCGATCCTCGCTTCACGAAAACAGCCGCCGTCGAAGAGCTGATCCGCACCACATCAGAGCGGGTGGCTGCGCTCCCAGGTGTCATCGGCGCGGCAGCCACACGGACATTACCGCTGGAATCGGATTGGCGGACCAGTATTCACATTCTCGATCGTCCATTCGAGACGTCGCCAGTGATCGTGAGCTATCGCATTGTCTCGCCGGAGTACTTTGACGTTCTCAACATCCCAATCGTCCGCGGCCGCGCGCTCACGCGCGGCGACGGTATTGGCGCGCCGCCCGTTGCCATCGTCAATCAGGCCATGGTGCGCCGCTTGTGGCCGGACGGCGACCCGCTCAACGATCGAATCACCCTGTTTCCCGGTCGTGTTCCAGATGACGAGCCGGCGCGGCGGATCGTCGGAATTGTCGGGAATGTCCGCGACGGGATGCCCCTTCAGCATAACGACCATAACGACCAGAACGACCAGAATGACCGCCCCATCGTGTACGTGCCGCTGGCGCAGTTGCTCGATCGCGAAAGTGCCGCACAGGCGCCAGCGTCTCTGGCGTGGGTTGTTCGAACGCACGCTGAGTCCAGCGAGCTGACTCGTTCGATTCAGCGGGAGATCGCTCGAGCAAGTGGCCGTGCGCCGGTCGTCGACGTGCGGTCCCTTGGCCAGCTCACCGCACGCGCGATCGCACCGACGACGTTCAGCATGACCGTGCTGGTCGTGTTCAGTGCGTGCGCAGTCGTCCTGGCCGCCATCGGGATGTACGCGGTGATCTCCTACGCCGTTCAGCAACGCACCTACGAAATTGGCGTGCGTCTCGCGTTGGGCGCGGGGTGGAGCCAGATTCGAAATATGGTGCTGCTCGACGGTGTGAAGTTGGCATCCTGGGGCGTCACGCTTGGTGTCGCGGCATCAGCCGCGCTCGCGGGAACGCTGACAACGCTGCTCTTTGAAGTCGTGCCGCATGACCTCCTGACGTTTACAACCGCGCCCCTTCTTCTGTGCGCGGTCGCGTTCGCGGCGGTCTGGATTCCCGCGCGACGGGCGTCGCGGATCGATCCCGCCGAAATCCTGAGGCGGTCTTGACGGCATGTGGAAACGCGTCGCGAAGGGCTGAGAAGAACACGCAATGGCCGACGCTGTAGTGGAAGCTCTCGTTCTCGACCTCCTGGAGTGGCTGGCGGCGCGGGAGCGCAGCTACGAAGAGGTCCTGGAAGCCTGGCGCACCTCATGCCCGAAACTCCCCGTTTGGGAAGACGCCAATGACCGCGGACTCGTGACACGCGAAGACCGTGGCGGGCGCTGTATCGTTGGCGTCAGCCCGTCAGGCCGCGCGCTTCTCGATCGGCGCAAGACAATACCACGGTGAGATCCCAGCATTACGGCCCTCAAACAGTTAAGGTCAGGCCGTGGCTGGCTACTTGATCCACACGCCGCTGCTCGCGCCGCCGAGCTCGAGGACGAGCCGGTTGTGGTCGATGGTGATCGGGTTCCAGAGCGGGTCCATTCCCGGTACGAGCGATTCGTCGAATTCGTAGACGGCGACGGGCTCGCCGGCGGGTCGCTTCGTGGAGGGATCCACGTGTTGCGCGTCGAGGAATCGCAGATTGCCGCCCCGCGAGCGGGACGACAGGGTGTAGACGAGGTCGTCGCGCGCCGACCAGAACGCGTAGAAGAATTTGTCTGTGGGTGGTGTGATCGGTACCCAGTCGGCGCTCAGCGCCGGCCGGTCCTCGCGCAGCGGCGCCACGAATGCCTGCCAGCGATCACTGACCTTCGCGACGAAGCTGATCCACTGGCCATTCGGGGAAATGCGAGGCCCCGACAGAGGCGCATCGGCGATCATTACCTTCCGGACGTCGCGCGTGCGGAGATCGAGCAAGTCCAAGTGCGCGGGCAGCGCATCACTCCAGAGCAGCAGCTTGCGGCCGTCGGGCGTGAATCCTCGAGGCATCCCGCAGTGCTCGCAGAGGGCGGTGGACCAGAAGCGCCACCACGCGAACGATTTCAGCGACACCTTGAGGTCCTCCTTTGCGCCCTCTCCGTAGACGTACGCCGATCCGTCGGGTGTGAGTACCGAGTAGAAGAGCCCGTCGCGCAGCCTGGCGGGCGACCCTGAGTCCTGCATGAAGATCGAGAACTGGCCGCCCTCTTCGGCGCTGAAGAGCAACTTCGACCCCGCGACGGAGTGTTGCCCCTTGCGTGTTCCGCCAGTGGTGAGCGGCATTGGCGGCGCCGTGACGCGCTCGCCGGACGAGTCGAAGGGCATCGCCCAGAAGTTCATCCCGACGTCAGTGCGCACGAACACGAGATGCCCCGCGGCGAAAGACGCCTGGGAATCGCCCGCGTCGTCGGCCGTCGCCCGAACGGCGCGACCAGCTGTCGTGCCATCTGACGCCAGCTGCACCTTCCACAGCGTCTGCGTCTCACCGATGCGGCCCGTGAACATGATCCAGTCGCCGTCGAGCCACGCGTTCGTGGCAATGTAATTAAATCCCTGCCCCCGCAGGTCGTTCGCGAGCGACGTGTGCACCGGCGCACCCCCGGAGATCGGTGCTATCCACCAGTCCGGTTCCCGCGTGTCGGGGTTGGTCGCCGTCGCAAGGACGCGAGCGCCATCAGGCGACCACACGGGGGCATACGAGTTGGCCACCTGGGGCAGCAGCTCAAATGGTGCGCCATCGGGTTGCGGATGCGCGACGAGCTTCCCGTCGCTGCCGATGACAAGATTCTTGCCGTCCGGGGAAAATCGCGCGGCGTAGCCACCCTCTGCGACGAGCTGGGGTTCACCGCCCGTGGATGGGACGCGATAGACGCCCTGCGGCTGCCGCGACGACGTGAAGTAGATCGACCGCCCGTCCGGAGAGAATTCAGGATCGTAGTTCTGTGACGTCCCGGTCGTGAGTGGGCGTGGCGGCGCAGAGCCATCGGCACCGCCGATCCAGACTTGCGGGTTGGCGTACCCCGCGCCAACCGCGGCGAAGGCGATTGTGGTGCCGTCGCGCGACAAGACCGGCGACCGTGCCGTGCCCACACCTGCGATGACCCGGCGCTCACCTGTTGGAGAGGCCGGCGGACCCTGCGTACATGCAGGGAGCAGGGTCGCGGCGACGATCACGACCAACCCCCGCGAGCCCGTTCCAACGTTCACGTTAAGTAGCCGTCCGAGCTGATAACCAGGCAGGCCGCAATTCGTATGATTGGCAGCGACCTCGACGTGGTGGGCAATCCGAATGCGGTGAACGGGACCCCGACCGATCCCCGCAGCCAGCCGAATTTCTCACGCTACCAGTATCATGAGGACACCGACGGCGCGATCAACATCAAGGGCCTCGACCATCCGAAGCGAATGTTCGACTTGGCCGAAGGTCTCATTTGGGCTTACCGTTCTCGTCCACCTGGATCGTTTTGACTGGTCCCATGCCGACCAGTTCCAGGACCGCGGGTTCCTTTTCGCCAATCCGCGCCCCGTCCCAATGCACCGTGTTCGCCTTGTCGATGGCGACGGTGCCGGCACGCACGGGGTAGGTGGTCTTCTCGTCATAGACGTTGCTGGTCGAGACCCACCAGGTCCCCGAGAGCACATACGCGTAACGCTCCTGATCGTGAAAATGCGGCTGGGAGAAATTGCCCGGATACCATTTGATGACGACGCCATAGAGTCCCGGCTTGCTGGGATCTCCGAACAGCACGGCCTGCTGCTGCCGGCCTTCCTGGCCGGTCCATTTGATGTCCTTGGGGAGGACGGTGGGAATATGGCTTGGATCGGGTGGCGGGCCCACGGGGTCGTTGATGGTTGCCTTGGCGCCCTGCGCATGAGCGACCCCGGCAAGGACGGCGGCGCCGACTGCCCCGGCGATGGCTACACTCAAAATCGTCATTCTGGTGAAACGCATACTCGTCTCCTGCGCGTGAACGGCCGGCCACTCCCGCCGGCCTCTGGCACGCGCCGATTATGACCCCGAAATCCGTTCGATGATAGGGGATGTCGTCAGGTCGAATGTGAAATTCTTCAGGTGGTCCGTATCGCTAATCGTGATGTGCACGAGGGAGCGCGCCCCGCTTCGCGCCACTCGATTCAAAGGGAGATCGCTGACGCCCTCGCTGTTGCGAACATTGCTGGTGGGGTGCGCGGGCTCGCTGTGTCTCGTCTGGTGCGCTCAGATCGGCGCTGCGCGACAGACCACCGGGGCATCGTCGGCGGCGCCCGCTCTTCAACCGGTTGGCCCCGCGCATTTCCAGGCAGACATCCGCAGTGTGGAGCGATTGCTGCCGACGATGTCGGATCCTGGCGCGGGGCCTGTTTTTCATGGCGTGGCTTCACGCCCACGTCAACGACTACCAGGAAGCGCTCACGCTTCTGAAGCAATGTCCGCTCGATGAAGGCTTCGACCCGAGCGGTGTCGAGCGGTTCAAGCCTCTCGAAACCAATCCTGAATTCCGCGCGCTCGTGGATCGGGCTCACCGTCGCTATCCACGCGTCCACCAGGCGCGAGTTGCCTTCACTGTGCGGAAAAGCGATCTGTTCCCTGAGGGTCTTGCTGCGGACGCGGAGACGCACGTCTTCTACCTTGGAAGCATGCACCTCGGCACGATCTTCAAGATCACGGAACAGGGCGCATTCTCCCCGTTCGTGAGATCGAGCGGCGACGACCTGATGCCGGTCGGCGGCGTGCACGTCGATCCCGCGGATCACTCTGTATGGGCGGCGACCGATCCTGGCATCAGGAACCGGTCGGAGATTGTCCACTTCGACAGCCAGGGCACACTACTCGAACGCTTCACGGCTCCGGGCGCAGGGCCGCACGATTTGAATGACCTGGCGTTGCGTGGCTCGCGGGAACTTTATGTGAGCGATACCGATGCGGATCAGGTCTATCGGTTCGACCGCAGCACTCATCGCTTCTCGCCGCTCGTGTTTCCGCGCCCGCTGTTCTATCCAAACGGCATCACGCTGTCGGACGATCTCAATGTGCTCTACGTCGGGGACATGCTCGGTGTGCTGCGCGTCGACTTGCGAAACGACGAAGCGCAGGACGTCACAGTCGACGGACACTTTACGCTGGCTGGAATTGACGGACTCTACTGGTATCGCGGAGGCCTGGTAGGAGTGCAGTACGGCGCCGGGGCGCACCGCGTCGTCCAGTGGATGCTCTCGGCGGATGGAAAAACCGTCACGTCCGCCAAAATGCTGGAATATCGAACACCGCTCGTGAAGGACCCCACCACCGGCGCTGTTGTTGGCACGAAGTTCTACTTCATCTCGAACACAGGTATCAGCAATCTGGATGGCGACGGCAGGATTATTGACGCTCGCAAGCTCGAGCCAATTCAGGTCTCGGTGGTTACGCTGAAATAGCGGGGCTCAAGGAAACCCATTCATTCGACGCCCGATTTTGCAATCAGCACTGTGGCGAGCACGCCCGTGACGATGACGACCAGCCATTGGCCATAGGGAAGAAGACCGAGACCGAAACCGAGCTGTGCATCCGCGCTCGGTGCGCCGATAACACCACCCATGATGACGATAGCAGGGCCGGCGGTGATCAACGTCCCACCGAGAACTACGGTGGACGCGATCGATGCTCGCCTGACACTGCACCCTAGAATCGCCAGCGCTGCATAAGGAGACAGTGCCCAGGCTGCATACGAACCGCCATTCCAACCGGCCAGGTGCGGCGTCTGCGCGGCGACCGCGCCGACCGTCTTCAGGGACGCCGCTGCAAGGAGCACCAAGGTCAGGAATAGCGTGGTGACGATTGTCGCGGGGCGCCTGGTTGAAGCCGGCTCCTTGGTTGGACTTGCGGTGTCCAACGGTGCTGACGCGATGTCCGGACGCGGCCGCATGTGAAGGTTGTGATGGCACGACTGACAGTAGATCACCGCGGAACTGTTCGTGACGCCACAGTTCCAACACCGCAGGTCACCGGGGCCGGGACAATCCATGCGCGCAGGATTCTACAGGAGATCTGCTGGCTCTCCACTTCAGACGCACGGCACCGCGCACTTGCGGGTATCGTTTGTCAGCTGCAGCACGTAGGATGCGGGTCGCAGCGACGGATCGCTGGGCGTCACGCTGAGCGTCAGCGTCTGGCCTGCCAGGACGCCTGAGAACATCGCGGGCGGCGCCGGGTTGATGCTGACGGGTCCCACCTCGATGCGATAGGTGCCGTTGACCTCGAACGTGCCGTCAGACCGAACGGCCGGCAGAGGGAATTGCCCATGACCGCACCCGACGACCAGATCGCACCCGCCAGCTGCGACAGACAGGCATGCGCCGTCGCCGGTCCATCCGCCGGTCAGCAAGGTCGTGTCGGGCGGTTGGGTCGGCGTCTCAGCGCAGGCAGCCATCAGGCAGACGAGGGCGACCGCGACTATTCGAGTCAGACGACGTCGCCCTTCGCCGCTCATGTCGAGATTTTAACAGCGGCGGCTGCTCGCGCGCTCAATGCGGGCGCTCGAGGAACCCACGCAGCTTGTCGGGGTTGCGCACGACGTAGATCGCGCGAATTCGGCCGTCCGCGATGTCGAATGAGTAGGTCCCGTCGCCGGAGATTGGATGGCGCAGCAGCAGGCCGGGCGCGCCGTTGATCGTCACGACCTGGAAGTCCGACTCCGACCAGTGTACTTTGCGGGCATAGCCGAGCATGAACTTGGCGATGCGATCCGCGCCGAGCACGGGACGCGTCGCCGCGGCTGCCTTGCCGCCGCCATCGGCAACGAGTGCCGCGTCGGCGTGCAAGACGCCCATCAACTCCTCGACGTCGCCTGTGACGCAGGCCGTCCGGAAGCGCCGCACGATCTCCTCCGATTCACGACGGGACACGGTGAAGCGCGGATGCGCATGCACATCGCGCAGGCGGCCGCGCGCGCGCGTCAGGATCTGGCGCGTGTTTGCTTCGCTCTTGCCGACGCTCGTCGCGATCTCGTCGAAGTCGAGCTCGAACACCTCGCGCAACAGGAAGACCGCGCGCTCAACCGGCGCCAGCTGCTCCAGCAGTACCAGGAAGGCCGTCGTCAGGGACGACGCCAGCTCGACGGATTCCTGATTCGGTTCGGCCAACGGTTCCGGCAGCCATGGACCTGGATATTCCATGCGAGTCCGTTCGGCACTGCGTAGATGGTCGATGCACAGTCGCGTGACGATGGTGGTGAGATACGCGCGAGGGGAGCGGATGTCGGCGTGTGCGTCCTGAGATGCCCGGAGCCAGGCGTCCTGGATGACGTCCTCGGCTTCGCTGGCGCTGCCGAGCATCCTGTACGCAATCGAGAACAGCAGAGGCCGATGCGCCTCGAACGTTGCCTCGTCCCAGTCAGCCGCCGCCATGGCTCACCTCGTTTTGCACCCTTCTTCTCTTAGACGAATGACGGAGGCCGTCTGTGACAGCGGCGTGTCCAGACCCCGGGTGTCACAGGATTATTCCCGATTCGTCTTGATTGGTGGAGGACAAAGACATCATGAAAGCTCGAATCGATCTCATGCACGTGAACCCTGGCGTTCTGCAGGCGATGCTCGGCCTTGAACGGCAGGTTCGTCAGGCGGGCTTCGATCACAAGCTGCTCGACCTCGTCCGGATGCGCGCGTCGCAAATCAACGGCTGCGCCTATTGTCTGGACATGCACAGCAAGGACGCGCGGGCGAACGGCGAGACCGAACAGCGCCTCTACGGCCTCGACGCGTGGCGGGAGACGCCGTACTACTCGGCCCGCGAACGTGCCGCGCTGGAGTGGACCGAAGCGCTCACGCTCGTGACCGGGAATCGCGTCCAGGACGACGTGTACGAGCGCGTGCGGGAGCAGTTCTCGGAGGACGAGCTGGTGCACCTGAGCCTGGCGATCGTGTCGATCAATGGCTGGAACCGGCTCAACATCGCCGCGCGTACGGTGCCGGGCGATTACGTCGCCGGCAGCGTCGCGAGGCTGCACGCGGCGAGCTGATCCCCATTGCGCACGACTGACGGCGAGGAACACCCGTAAGAGGGCTACTGCTTCTCGTAGAGTACCACCTGGGAAGTGATCTGACCCTGGTTGGTTACCGCAGTCGATACGCCCCTCATGGTCTTGCCATCGTCGGACACGACGTTATGGACCGATATCCGCCGTTCGCCGTTCACCTTTATGACGATGTCCCACGTGTGATCGTCGACGCGGCTGAAGGCGTAGGTGAACCTGGCCTGGCGCGCCGGAGTGGCCATCACCGGCACGTCAATGCTGTCGAACTTGCCAGTGGCCTCAGAGTGGTACGGTCCCTGCTGGTTCACGCCGTCGAGTGAAACCTTGAACCCGTCGCCAACTGGCTCGAACCGGAGTATCTCGCTCTTGGGCCCCGGACCTGGCTGGTATGTCGACTTGGCGATATCGGCCTTCCAGCTCCCTACGAACAGTTGATACTGGGCAACGGTGAACTGGATCATGAACACCAGCAGGCCAGCCACGAGTGTCGCGCTCTTCATCGTGCGATCTTATTCGAGCCCATCCTCGGTGGAGCGCCAAACTCCAGCAGCACTCGCGGGACAGCGATCGACCCGTCCGCCTGACGTGCTTGAAAGTCAGTCGTGTTCGACACACGGAACATGCCGCGTGTATCCTTGCCCGCGGCGCCGGCCTCCCGCCTGAAACACGTCGAGTACGCCACCAGCGCCCTTCCGCGCCACCCTGGATAGGTACGCATCGGGATCTCTTCGCAGCTCTCGTATGTCGATCATTGCGATGATTGTTCCTATGTGCAATGCGCGCGGCAAGTCGCAGTTCTCGGCCGGCTAACGGTACGGCTGGACTCACCGGCCGTCTATTCTACGGCGCGATGGGACGCACCAAGGACCTCGTGATGCAGGAGGAGGAGCCGCCAGCCCCTCAATCCTCGCGAGGGGCAGGGGGATGTGGAAGCGGTAATGCTTTCAGCACTACGATCGTGCCAATGTTGCGCGGTGAATCGGATGCATGAAGAGCGGCTGCTCAGCGTCAGTGTTGAGTGCTACGCTGGCCATCGCGGCGAGCAGACGCCACGCACGCTAATTCTCGGTGACCATCGGATTCCGAGCGGAACGCGTTGGCGGATGATGGGATGGGCAGCCTGGGGAAGAAGGTGAAGGACACATGAAACCTAGAAACACGATTTGCCTCTGGTTCGACAAGGACGCACAGGATGCGGCGCGGTTCTATGCCGCCACCTTTCCGAATAGTGAAGTGACCGCTGTTCACAAGGCACCTGGTGACTACCCGAGCGGCAAGGCCGGCGATGTCTTGACGGTGGAGTTTACCGTCCTCGGCATTCCGTGCCTCGGTCTCAACGGCGGCCCTGCGTTCAAGCACAACGAGGCGTTCTCCTTTCAGATCGCCACGGACGATCAGGCGGAGACGGACCGCTACTGGAATGCGATTGTCGGCAACGGCGGCCAGGAAAGCGCGTGCGGTTGGTGCAAGGACCGCTGGGGTCTCTCCTGGCAGATCACACCGCGCACGCTGACTGACGCGCTGGCGGCCGGTGGCGCTGAGGCCAAGCGCGCCTTCGAGGCGATGATGTCGATGAAGAAGATCGACGTCGCCACCATCGAGGCGGCGCGACGCGGCTGACGACCGGCAGCGACCCGCGTCTGCGATCGGTACGCGAGCGCCCCTGAGGATGATCTTCGAGAGTCGGGCGACAGAGTAACTTTTAGCTCGCCGCGGCCAAGCTTCTCCAATTCAGCGTCTGCTGGTCTTCCACGCCGCCATCCGCATCAGAAGCTCCGAACCGGTGCGGATGATCTCGGCTTTCGAGAAGAGATCCGGGTGGATCTCCTGGCGGTTGTAGTCTGTGGGCACGCCTGTATCGGCGTTCACAATCCAGGAGACCTCGGGGCGGCGGGAACCCAAGTGGGAACCGAGGCCCCGCGGAAGGACACCAAGCAGCCCAGCGACCGCCCCGTAAGTGGCGCGGATCCGTTCGTCGTTCAGAAATCGGATGATCTCGTCGAGGTTTGCGTCCGAGAGCGATGCCTGCGCGTGGCGCCGGGCACCACCGCCAATTGCCGGCGGCTTATTGCAGATTGAACAGAATCGAGCGTCAAGCCCGTGGACGCAGCGAGGATTGGCCATGTGGGTCGCGCAGCGCGTAGTGTAGACGATCCTAACCGTCGCACCTGGCCAGTTGCCAACGCCGTTGAAACGCAGTCGGCAATGCGTGACGACGGCCACACTTGTCCGACCCCTCGGCGGTGATGGCACCCCCACGGTCACGCTCCGAACTGCCCGCGCGTCAGTTCGAGCTCTCCCTTAAAGCGGCGAGCTAAACGCCGTCCGAACGTAGTCAACCGTCGCCTGGCTGCTAAGCGCGAAAATCAGCCTTCCCTTGCATGCCGCTAATCCGTGTGTTATATACTGAACCACATGGTTCAGTATGTTCGGACCGGCTTCGATGCCTCGTTCGCCGCGCTCTCGGACGCCACGCGACGTGGCGTTCTGGAGCAGCTCGGGCGTACAGACGCTTCAATCACGGACCTTGCCGAGAAGTTCCACATGACCCTGACCGGCATGAAGAAGCATGTCGGCGTCTTGGAGCAGGCGGGGCTCGTCACCTCGGAGAAGGTCGGGCGCGTGCGGACCTGCAGGCTCGGCCTGCGCCGACTGGAGGAAGAGGCGGCATGGATCGAGAGGTACCGCCAGATCTGGGACGCACGCTTCGACGAGCTGGACAAGGTTGTTGAGGAGCTGAAACGGAAGGAGAGGGTCGATGGACGCAAGAAGAGAGAGTGAGTCTACCCCCATGAAGAACCGCACGACGGTGGAACGGAAGTCCGAGCGTGAGCTCGTCGTGACACGAACCTTCAACGGCCCGGCGCGCATCGTGTTCGAGGCGTGGACCAAGCCCGAGCTATTCAAGCAGTGGTGGGTCCCGAAGTCCTTTGGCCTGTCCCTGCTTTCCTGCGAGATGGATGTTCGTGTCGGGGGCAGGTACGCTCTCGTGTTCAGGCACGCTGCTGCCCCGGAGCCCATGGAGTTCTTTGGTAGGTACCTCGAAGTGACACCGCACTCGCGCCTCGTCTGGACCAACGAAGAAGGTGCCGACAGTGGGCAGGTCACGACGGTCACGTTCGAGGAAAGAGACGGCAAGACGCTGCTGGTCATGCACGACCTCTATCCCTCGAAGGAAGCTCTCGACGGTGCCATTGCCTCCGGGAGTACTGGTGGGATGGATGAGACGTTCGAGCAACTCGACGAGCTTCTCGCCGCCCTGGGCGCGAGCGTGGGACGGTCATGAACTCGTCGATGTCGCGGTCGGCCGCCGGTAGCGTCATGAGACGAACAAAAAGCGAATGTGGTAGGCTGGACGCGGTTGCGGCAAATGGTGCTAACCAGTCCTTCCGAGCCGCTCTCGCAACTCGAGGTGCTGGTGGTCGACTGCCAGGCCACAGCCGCCGCTCCACGAGGCCATCTCCTCGAGATCGGCTGGGCCTGCGTCCTCGGCACGACCATCACGCACGCGCACGCGTCGTTGATCGCGCTGCCGGATGGCGAGCAGATTCCGCCAGCTGTTGCGCGGATCACTGGGATCTCCGAGCACATGATGCGGTCCGCTGTCGACGGACGCTGCGCCTGGCGCGAGCTGACCGACCAGGCCGCGGGTCTCACGCAGCAGCCCGCGCCGACGGTCATTCACTTCGCTCGATTCGAACAGCCGTTCCTTCGCGCGTTGGCCGCCGGCGTGTTTCCGCTCGACGTGGTCTGCACGTGGGATATCGCCAGGCGCCTTCTGCCCAATTTGCCTCGGTGCAGCCTGCGCGCCCTCGCTGGATACTTCGGTCGCGCGGTTGGTGCGCTCCGTCGAAGCGGCGATCACGTCAACGCGACAGCGTTCGTCTGGCACGAGTTGGTCGGCCTGCTCGACAGGCACGGCGTGTCGACCTGGGGCGCGCTCCACGACTGGCTCGCCGGACCTGCACAACCGATGAGGCGCCGACGCCGCATCTGGCCCATGCCGCGGGACGTCCGGCTTTCATTGCCGACTGCGCCTGGGATCTATCGCATGCTTCGGACGGACGGCAGCGTCCTGTACATCGGCAAGGCAGGGTCGCTGCATCATCGGGTCAACAGCTACTTTCGGAAGCAGGCCGGCGTGCCCGAGCGGCTGCTCGAGATGCTGTCGCAGGCACGCGCGATCTCGTTCGACGTCACACCAAGTCCGCTCGAGGCCGCCCTCGTCGAGCCGGATGAAATCAAGCGGCACCGACCGCCTTACAACATCGCGCTGACGACTGCGAGTCGCGCGTTGTGGTTCACGTCGCTGGATTTCAGCGCGCGTAGTCGACAGCCATCGCCACACTGCCCGTTCGGACCATTTGCTTCGGCCGACACGCTCGATCAATTCGCGGCACTCGCCCGGGCTGAGCGCGCCGCTTTGCCGCTCGGTTCACGAGGCCCTGATGACTCCACGTTCACCGCCGGCTACGACCGGCTGTGCGCAACGCATCCTGAACTGTCGCGCGGCTATCCGAGCCGGGGGCCCCTGCCCCCCGGAGACCTCTCGGACTCCGCGAAGCTGCTGCGGCTTGGCACACGCCTGTGGCGAGAAGGTCGACGAGACCGCGACCCGAGGGACGATGCCGAGGACGATGCCAACGAAACGCGTCATGGTGTGACGGTCTGGACCCCGGAGTTCGTGCAAGTGTCGCTGGAGTGGCTCGCCTTGCGGGCGGCGCTTGCACGCCGCCGCGCGATCTGGTTGACGCGGTTGTTTGATTCGAGCGTGGTGTGGCGCGAGCCCGCTGACAGTTGTGCGCGGCTCATTGTGATCGAGAACAGCGAGGTGGTGTTGAGCGGGGCCGTGGACGCACACGCGACGCCACTGATTCCACCGGGTTACCGCCGTCCAGTGGCCGCACGTCATGAGGCCTTCACGCTCGGCTCCTTCGATCGCCTACGGGTATTGACAACGGAGTTGAAGCGCTTGATTGCAGCTGGCACTCCTGTGGCGCTGCGCCTGGGCGTCGGACCGGCACTCGACGAGTCGCGACTCGCGTCTGCGCTGTGGTGGGTGTGATGGGTGGTTCCACAGCCACCATTCTCCACGCGGACCTCGACGCCTTTTATGCGTCGGT
>DASZFS010000596.1:0-6998 GCA_035939575.1 Vicinamibacterales bacterium
ACGGCGCGCCGTTGAGAATCTGGGCGAAGAACGTTCCTGACGACCCGTACGACGCGCTGACGTCCACGGCGTGGGTGGCCGAGAAGCGCGCGATCAGCTCACCGAGGGGCGCGTCGAGATCCGCCGCCGCAGCGACGCGCACCTGCGCCCGGCCGGCCCGCGTTCCCGGGCCGGACCCACAGGCGGGCGCCAGCACCGTGCTGAGCGCAGCGCCGATCACGACGCCGAGCAGGAGGCGGCGTTGACAGTCTGTTCGCGCTTGGACTACGCTGGCGGTTCGATGTCGTCGATCCATCATCACGCGCATCATTTTAGCCGCCGTCAGACATGTCGGACGGGGCGCGCGTGATCTAGGTTCGGCGCAGAGAGCCAGAGACCCAAGACCAAGGAACCGCGACCCCGCCACGAGGCGGGGTTTTTGTTTTTATGGACTATTCAAAACTCGACGGGCTGATTCCCGCGGTCATCCAGGACGCCGACACCTCGGAAGTGCTGATGGTCGGCTTCATGAACGAACAGGCGCTGGCCGATACGCGGCGCACCGGCTACGCGACGTTCTTCAGCCGCACGCGCAACACGCTGTGGACGAAGGGCGAGACGTCGGGCAACAAGCTCGAGGTGGTCGAGATCCTTGTTGACTGCGACGAGGACACGGTGCTCGTGCGGGTGAACCGCCTGGGCGACGGCAACGTCTGCCACACGGGCGCGCGGACCTGCTTCTTCCGGACGCTGGCATGAAGCTGAAGCTCGGCATCCCGAAGGGCTCGCTGCAGGACGCGACGGTCCAACTCTTCGCGCGCGCGGGCTTCAACATCTACGTCAGCTCGCGCTCGTACTTCCCGGCCATCGACGACGAAGAGATCGAGTGCATGCTGATCCGAGCGCAGGAGATGGCGCGCTACGTGTCGGACCGCGTGCTCGACGCGGGCCTGACCGGTCAGGACTGGATCGCCGAGCACGAGGCGGGCGACGGCCGCACGGGCGTGCTCACGAGCGTCGCGGATTTGATTTACGCGAAGCAGAGCTTTGGCAAGGTCCGGTGGGTGCTCGCCGCGCCTGAAGACTCGAGCATCCGATCGGCGCAGGATCTCGACGGCAAGACCGTCGCCACCGAGCTGGTCCGCGTCGCGCGCGCCTACTTCGAACGTCAGCGCGTGAAGGTCAACGTCGAGTTCTCCTGGGGCGCCACCGAAGTCAAGCCGCCCATGCTCGCCGACGCGATCATCGAGGTCACCGAAACGGGCTCGTCCCTTCGCGCGAACCGGCTGCGCATCGTGGATACGGTGATGGAGTCAAACACACAGCTCATCGCGAACCACACCGCGCTGGCAGACGAGTGGAAGCGGACCAAGATCGGGAACATCGCGCTGCTGCTCAAGGCGGCCATCGAAGCGCAGGGCCGGGTCGGGCTGATGCTGAACGTGCGGCGGACCGATCTGGATGCGGTGCTGGTGCTGCTGCCTGCGCTGCAGCGACCGACGATTTCCGCCTTGAGCGACGCCGACTGGGTCGCGGTGAACACGATCATCGAGGAGCGGACGGTGCGCGATCTGATTCCCCGCCTCAAGGCCGCGCGCGCCGAAGGCATCGTCGAGTATCCGCTGAACAAGATCGTGTTATGACGACGCTGCGAGTCGTTGAGTCCGGAGACGCGCGAGCGATGACGCGGCTGACACGAGTCCACACGCGGGCCGACCGCACGTTCGAACAGCGTGTACGGCGGATCGTCGACGGGGTCCGCCGCGAGGGCGACCGCGCGCTCACGCGGATGGCCCGGCGGTTCGACGGTCTGGAGGGGCCGCTCGAGGTCAGTCGAGCCGAGATGGAGGCGGGAGCGGACCAAGCGGAGCCGGACGTGCGGCGCGCCATCGAGCAGGCGGCCCGGAGCATTGCGCGCGTCGCGTTCCGGCAGATTCCCAGGCACTTCGACGTCGAAACGGCGCCGGGCGTCACCGTCGAGCAGCGCGTCGAGCCGCTCGCTCGCGTGGGGTGCTATGTGCCGGGCGGGCGGTTTCCGCTGCCCTCCTCGCTGCTGATGACAGCGGTGCCCGCACGGGTGGCCGGCGTACGTGAGGTCATCGTCGTCTGTCCACGGCCGGAGCCGGCGGTCATGGCGGCGGCGATCGAGGCCGGCGTGACCCGGTTGTTTCGGATCGGCGGCGCGCACGCGATTGCCGCCCTCGCATATGGGACCCGGAGCGTCCCGCGAGTGGACAAGATCGTCGGGCCAGGCAACCGCTACGTGGCCACTGCCAAGGCACAGATCGCCGGCGATCTGCGGGACTGCGCCATCGACTTCTATGCGGGTCCGACCGAGATCGTCGTCGTCGCGGGCGCGGGCAACCCCGAATGGGTGGCGGCGGATCTGGTCGCGCAGGCCGAGCACGATCCCGATGCACGGGCCATCCTCGTCACCTGGAGCCGCACGTTCGCCGGACGCGTCGCGAAAGCGGTCTCGCGGCGGACGAGGGCGCGGTCGGTTGCAGGCCGGTCGCTCGCGCGGCACGGCGCGATCGTCGTGACACGGAGCGCAGTCGAAGCGATTGACGTGGCGAACCGTCTGGCCCCAGAGCACCTGGTCGTCGAGAGCGAGGCGCTGACCAGACGCCCGCTCGTCGCCGGCGCGGTCTTCGTCGGACCGTATACCGCACAGGCGGCCGGTGACTACGCGACGGGATCGAATCACGTCCTGCCTACCGCAGGCGCCGCCCGCGTCCGCGGCGGCCTGAGCGCCGCGGACTTCGTGCGGGTCATGTCGGTGCAACGGATCACGCGAGCGGGGCTGGCCTCTCTCGCCCCGACGATTCTTCCGCTCGCGCGTGCGGAAGGACTGGACGCGCACGGGGAATCGGTCGTGACACGGATGGGGAAATCAGATGGTGCGTAGTTCGTCGTTATGAGTTGGGAGTTATGAGTTGGGAGTTATGAGTCGGTGCTCGGTACTCGGAGGTTCAGTGGTTCGGCCATGACGCATTACCAAAAACCGCCTGAGCTCTACAGTGGGCTTCGCCTGCACCAGAACGAGAACACCGGCGGCTGCTCCCGGAAAGTCGTCGAGGCACTCTCGAAGCTGCGCCAGGACCAGATCGGCTTCTACCCGCCGTACGCGGAGGCCACAGCCGCGGTGGCTGGATACCTGGGCGCGGATGCGGATCGCATCGCGCTGACGAACGGTCTCGACGAAGGAATCATGGCCCTGGCTGTGGCCTATCTCAGGCCGCCGGTCGGCGGGCCCGTCCCCGAAGCGCTCGTCCCGGAGCCGGCATTCGAGATCTTCCGTTTCGACACGGCGGTGGCGGGCGGCACGCTGGTGCAAGTCATGCCGGAGCCGGATTTCGACTTTCCGCTGCGTGCGGTCGTGGCCGCGATTACCCCGCGCACACGGGTCGTGTTCCTCACGAACCCGAACAACCCGACGGGCGTCGCGATGCCGCTCGAGGCGATCCGCGCAGTTGCGCGCGCGGTGCCGGCCGGCGCGGTGGTGTTCGTCGACGAGGCCTACGCCGAGTTCGCCGGCACCAGCTTCATCCCCGAGCTCCCTGCGTTCCCCAACGTCGTCGTCGGCCGCACGTTCTCGAAGGCCTTCGGGCTGGCAGGGCTGCGGATCGGCTGCCTGGTCGGCGCGCCCACGACGCTCGATCCGATCCGCCGCGCCATTCCGGTTTACAGCGTGAGCATCGCAGCCGTCGCCGCCATCCAGGCGGCGCTGGCGGATCTCGACCATCTTCATGACTACCTGCGGCAGGTCGAAGAGTCGAAGGCGCTCCTCTACGCGGCCTGCGATCGGCTCGGTCTCGGATACGTCAAGAGCCGGTCCAACTTCGTGCTGGTGCGCGCGGGCGACCGGACCGACGCGCTCGTCCAGGGAGCGTTCGACCGGGGGATCTACATCCGTGACCGCTCGACGGAGCCCGGCTGCGCGGGCTGCATCCGCATCGGCGCCGGGATTGTCGAGCACACGACGCGCTGCATCGACGTCATGGAGGAGGTGCTGTGCGCCGCGGGGTAGTCGATCGCCGGACGACCGAGACGCAGATCGCCCTGAGCATCACGCTGGAGGGCAGAGGCCGCTACGGCGTGAGCACCGGCATCCGCTTCCTCGATCACATGCTGGAGCTCGTCGCGCGCCACGGCGCCTTCGACCTTCGCGTCGACGCGCAGGGCGATCTCGACGTGGATCAGCATCACACGGTCGAGGACCTCGGCATCGCGCTCGGCGAGGCGGTCTCGACGGCGCTCGGCAACCGCCGCGGCATCAACCGCGCCGGCTACTTCGTGATGCCGATGGACGAGACGCTGGCGGTGGCCGCCGTGGACTTCGGCGGCCGACCGCACGCGGCCGTCGATCTGAAGGTCTCGGCGGCTCGGGTCGGCGATCTCCAGACCGAGCTGGTGCACGACTTCTTCGACGGGTTCGCGTCCGCCGCACGCGCCAACGTCCACGTGAAGGTGCTGTATGGCCGGTCGAGCCATCACAAGATCGAAGCGGTCTTCAAGGCGTTCGGGCGCGCGCTCCGGGTCGCGTGCGCCAAGGACAAGCGCCTGGCGCGGATGCTTCCGAGCACGAAGGGCCTGCTGTGATTGCTCTCGTTGACTACGGGGCGGGCAACCTGACGTCGGTCAAGAAAGCGCTCGGGGCCGTCGGCGCGGAGGTCTTCATCCCGGAACGGCCGGAGGAGCTCGCGGACGCCAACGGCGTCATCGTGCCCGGTGTGGGTCATTTCGGCGCGACCCGCGCGCTCGGTCCGGCGTGGACCGCGGGGATCCTCGATCGCGTGAGCGAGGGGCGCCCGCTGCTCGGCATCTGCCTGGGCATGCACTGGCTGTTCGAATCGAGCGACGAAGCGCCCGAGCTCACCGGTCTCGGCGTGCTCCCGGGCGCGTGCGTCAGGCTTGGGTCCGCGGTGCCTCTGCCAGCCGGCCTCAAGGTTCCCCACGTGGGGTGGAACAGCCTCGTGATCGAGCGGGAGTCGTGGATTGCCGACGGCGTACCCGAGGGCGCGCAGGTCTATTTCACGCACAGCTACGTCGCACCGGTAACCGGCGATGCCATCGCCCTCACCGAGCACGGCGCGCCCTTTGCTGCCATCGTCCAGCGCGGCCAGGTGGCGGGCCTCCAGTTTCATCCTGAGAAATCAGGGGACGTGGGCCTGCGCATCCTGCGCAACTTCGTGGAGATGGCGGGTTAGCAGCCCGTGGTGCTCAATGCTTTCGAAGCGCATCATCGCCTGCCTTGACGTCCGCAACGGTCAGGTCGTCAAGGGCGTCAACTTCGAGGGGCTGCGATCGGCCGGCGATCCCGCGGAGCTCGCCCGCCGCTACAACGCGGAGGGCATCGACGAGCTCGTCATCCTCGATATCACCGCGACGCTCGAAGCGCGTCGCGCGCTGGCGGCGACCATCCGCGCGGTCGCGCGAGAGCTGTTCATTCCGCTCGCTGTCGGCGGCGGTATCCGGACCGAGGACGATGCCGCGGCGGCGGTGGGGGCGGGAGCGGACAAGGTCAGCCTCAACACCGCGGCGCTCTCGGATCCGGAGCTCATCTCGACGCTCGCCCGGCGCTACGGCAGCCAGGCGGTGGTCGTGGCGGTGGACGCCAAGCGGGAGGGCGGCCGCTTCGCTGTCTTCGCGCGCAGCGGCCAGGCTGCCACGGCGCGTGACGCGGTCGAGTGGGCGCGCGAGGCGGAGAGGCGGGGCGCCGGCGAAATTCTGCTGACTTCCATCGACCGGGACGGCACCAAGGCAGGATTTGACTGCGAGCTGACCGCCGCGGTGTCCTCAGCGGTGTCGATCCCGGTGATCGCGTCCGGTGGGGCGGGGAGCCTCGATGACTTCGTCGACGTGTTCCGCGCGGGGCGCGCTGACGCGGCGCTCGCCGCGTCGATCTTCCACTACTCCGAGACCAGCGTGCGGGCGCTGAAAGTTCACTTGCACGAACGGGGAATACCGGTGCGCTTGTAGGAGAATGGGCCTGAAGACTCATGGTCGCGTGCAGTTGCCTACGCCCATCGATTGCTAACGACCTGTACAACCCTTGAGAATCTTGATTTTGGGGCGAGGCAACTGCACGCGGCCATGAGTCTTCGGCCCGCCTTGGAGCTTCAGGCCACCGATGTTGATTCCATCCATTGATCTGAAAGACGGGGCGGTCGTTCAGCTGATTCAGGGAGAGCAGCTGGCGATCAAGGATGACGATGTCTTCAGATGGGTGCGGCGCTTCGAGCGCTTCCCGAAAGTGCAGGTCATCGACCTCGACGCCGCCATGGGGCTTGGAGACAACCTGGCGATCGTTCGGCGGATTGCCGCCGCGCTCTCGTGCCGGGTCGGCGGAGGCGTGCGAACAGTGGAGCGCGCGCGCGAACTTCTGGACGCCGGGGCCCAACAGATCATCGTCGGTTCGTCGCTGTTCAAGGCGGGCAAACCGGACCTCGCTTTCGCAGCCGCGCTGGCGGAGAAGGTCGGGCGCGAGCGGGTCATCGCGGCCGTCGACAGCCGCGGCGGGCAGGTCGTCATCCATGGGTGGAAGACACCCCTGCCGATTACAGCTGTTGAGGCGGTGCGCGCCCTCGAGCCGTACTGCGACGAGTTTCTCTACACCCACGTCGACACCGAAGGCCTGATGGGGGGCACCGACTTTGGCGCGATCGAGGCGGTTCGGGCGGCGACGACGAAGCGCATTACGGCCGCGGGTGGCATCACGACGCAGGCCGAAATCGACCGGCTGGCGGCCGCAGGCGTGGACGCCGTAGTCGGCATGGCGATCTACGCGGGGGTTTTGAAGGAAAAACCTTGAGTCGGAATTGGCCTGAAGACTCATGGCCGCATGCAGGGCCTGAAGACTCATGGCCGCGTGCAGTTGCCTCGCCCCAAGATCAAGACTCTCCACGGCTGTACAAGTCGTAAGAAATCGAGGGCGTAGGCAACTGCACGCGGCCATGAGTCTTCAGGCCCTGCATGCGGCCATGAGTCTTCAGGCCAATTCCGACTCAAGGTTTTTC
>DASZFS010000597.1:0-8016 GCA_035939575.1 Vicinamibacterales bacterium
CGTCTCCCCGAATTTCAGGTAATGCTTCGTCCGGCTCCCGCCCACAAATTCAGGTTCCAGTACATCCCGATTAACTACGACGCCAGCTCCACCCTCAATCGCACTATCGTGTTCAACGGCCAGCGGTACCAGGTCGGCCTGCCGGTGAACTCTACGCTGGAATGGAAGGCGTACCGCTTCGGGTACGAGTTCGATTTCATCAGGCGGAGTCAAGGCTTCGTGGGCTTCATCGCCGAGGCGAAGTACACCGACGTGCAGGTGTCGCTGACCAGTCCCGTCGCCTCGGAGTTCGTGCAGGCCCGCGCACCGATCCCGGCGCTCGGCGGCATCGGCCGCTACTACTTCGTGCCGAACGTCGCGATCACGGGAGAGCTCACACTCTTCAAGCTCCCGACGATTCAGGATCGCTACGCCGGGCACTATGTCGATCTGGATATCTACGGCACCTTCAACTTGCAGAAGAACGTCGGCCTGCAGGCTGGCTACCGCGCGCTCGATATGGGGTATCTGGTCAAGCAGGACACCGGATCGTTCGTGCTCAAAGGTTTGTATTTCGGGGTGATTGCGAGGTATTGACGGAGGGTACTGGTTGCTGGTTGCTGGGTTGAGGACTCATGGCCGCGTGCAGTTGCCTCGCCCCAATGAGTCTTCAGCCCGACTCTAGCCATCATCCAGCCCCTAGTGCACCTGCACGCCCGCCGGTACGAGCCGCTCCATCCGGCGGTCCGCTTCGGCGAGCGTCTCATCTCTCTTGCAGAAGCAGAACCGTAGTTTGGTCCGCCCGCCGCCTGCCGTCTTGTAGAAGCTGCTCCCCGGCACCGCCGCGACGCCGATCTCCTTCACCAGAAAGCGTGCGAAGTCCATGTCGTCCGCCAGGCCGGACGTCTGCGGCCCGGGACCGGTGAGAAACGCGCTGATGTCGGTCATGATGTAGTACGCCCCGCCTGGCTTGTAGACCGTGAACGCGTGCCGCTCGAGGATGTCGAGCAGCACGTCGCGGCGGCGCTGGTAATCAGCGGCGAGCTTCATGTAGTACTCATCCGGCACGCCGAGCGCGACGGCGCCGGCCTCCTGGAGCGGCGCGGCGGCGCCGACAGTCAGGAAGTCGTGGACTTTTCGAATGGCGCCGGTGAGCGACGGTGGCGAGATCGTCCAGCCGACGCGCCAGCCGGTCACACTGTATGTTTTCGACAACCCGTTCATCGTGATCGTTCGGTCGGCCATGCCTTCGATCGTCGCGATCGGGATGTGCCGCTGGCCGTCGTAGATGATGTGCTCGTAGATCTCGTCGGCGATCGCGATCGCGTCCCATTTCCGGCACAGCACCGCGATCGTCTCCAGCTCGTCACGTGTGAAGACCTTGCCCGTCGGGTTGTTCGGCGTGTTGATGATGATGGCCTTCGTCCTGTTGTTGAACGCTGCAGCGAGCTCGTCGGGATCGAACGTCCAGTCCGGTTCGCGCAGCGTCACGTAGCGCGGCGTGGCGCCGGAGAGGATGGCGTCCGGCCCGTAGTTCTCGTAAAACGGCTCGAAGATGACGACCTCGTCGCCGGGATCGATGATCGCCATCATCGTGGACATCATCGCCTCGGTCGCGCCGCAGCACACCGTCACCTGTTCGTCGGCGATGACCGGCACGCCGTGGCGGCGCGAGAACTCGCGCGCGATCGCCTCGCGCAACGGCCGCGCGCCCCACGTCACCGCGTACTGGTTGACGTCGGCCTGAATCGCGGCGCACGCGGCATCTTTGATGGCCGCGGGCGCTGGAAAGTCAGGAAATCCCTGGGACAGATTCACGCCGCCGTGGAGTTGGTTGAGCCGGGTCATCTCGCGGATGACGGACTCGGTGAACTGCGTCGCCTTCTTCGAGCCGGTCAGCTTGGACATAGGAATAAGAAATTATACGGGGTCAGGCCCCTTACAAGCGGTGACAGTCACCCAACGCCCGGGACCGTGAACGTGATCGTCGTCCCGGCACCAGGCTGGCTCTCAGCGCGGATGTCGCCGCCATGGGCGCGCACGAGGCTGCGCGCAATCGTCAGACCCAGGCCCGAGCCGCTCGAGCGAGCTCCCTTGTAGAAGCGATCGAAGACCCGCGGGAGCTCATCCGCCGGGATGCCCGAACCGGTGTCGGTCACGCGCACCACGAGCGCGCCGCCCCTGATTCTGCCCTCCGCCGTGACGGCGGTGCCGGCGCCTCCATGACGGAGGGCATTGGCCAGCAGATTCACCAGCACCTGCCGCATCCGGACCGGGTCGACGTTCACCGGCGGGACCTCCGCCGCGTCGACGGTCACACTGATCTGGCGCGCGGCGGCTTCGTCCCCGACGGCCGACGCGGCGTCGCGCATCAGCATCTCGATGTCGGTCGGCTCGCGCTCGAGCGTCAGGACACCGCTCTCCGCGTTGGCGAGCGTCCGCAGATCGTCGACGAGCCGCCCGAGCAGCCGCGTCTCGTCGAGCAACGGCTCGAGCTGCCCGGCGTCGCGCGGGTACACGCCGTCGATGAGCCCTTCGATCTTCCCCTGCACGATGCTCAGCGGCGTCCGCAGCTCGTGCGCGATGTCCGCCATCAGCTCGCGGCGCTGCCGCTCCTGACGCGCGAGCCGTTCGGCCATGTCGTTGAACGCCGCGGCGACGACGCGCACGGCGGGCGGCCCGTGCTCCGGAACGCGTGCCGTGAAGTCTCCTTCCGCGATCTGGTGTGCGGCGCCGACGAGGTCGCCGACAGGCGATCCAATCCGGCGCAGGACGACGAGAAACGCCGCTGTTGCGCACGCGACCACGAGCGCCACGAGCAGTGGCGGCGCGCCCCCCGCCATCCACGGACCGCCGGCGCGGCGCGCAATGTGGGACATGATCGTGACCGCGCCAATCGCGCCCAATGCCCACACCGCGCTCAAGAAGAGACCCACGCCGCGAAGGAACCTGGCCCGCCGCCGGCGCCAATGGCGACCGGCGTGGCGCGGTGGCCAGGATTCGCCCTCGGGCCACCACGGCGGCGCGTGGCGCCGCCACCTGCGACCGGATCTCATTCCTCCGCCGCCTTGTAACCGACGCCGTATACGGTCAGCACATAACGCGGGCTGCGCGGGTCGCGCTCGATCTTGCGTCGGATGTTCTTGACGTGGGCATCAATCGCGCGATCGAACGCGTCAGCGTCCGACCCGCGAATCGCATCGAGCAGCTGCCCGCGCGTGAAGAGACGCCCCGGCCGGGCGGCCAGCGTGGCAAGTAGCTGGAACTCGGTCGCGGTCAGGTCGATGCGCTCACGACCCCGCTCGACCGTGAGCCGCGCCGTGTCGAGTGTGACGTCGCCGATCCGCAGGGTGGCTCCGTGGCTCCCCCTCGCCTCCTCCGCAGCGTCTTTCACCTGGCTCCCCGGGCCCCCCGGGCCACTCGTCCGGCGCAGCACCGCGCGCACGCGTGCCACCAGCTCGCGCGGGCTGAACGGTTTCACGATGTAGTCGTCGGCGCCGGCGTCGAGACCGAGGAGGCGATCGGATTCCTCGGCGCGCGCTGTCAGCATCACGATCGGCACGTCGGACGATCGCCGCAGTTCGTGCGCGACCTCGATGCCGTCCATATCGGGCAGCCGCAGATCGAGCACGACGAGCGCGGGCCGGTCCGCTCGCGCCCGGGCCACGCCCTCGCGTCCGGTGGCGGCCACCAGCACGCCGAATCCCGCGTGACGAAGATAGTCGCCCGCGATCTCCGCAATCCGCGGCTCGTCGTCGACAATCAGAACCGTGTTGGGAACCGCCTGCATCACGTCTCACGCGCGCGGCATTGTTCACTGAGTGCGTTCGTGCGTTCGTGTTTCCGTGTTTCTATTGTCGTCGATCGCTGTCGGACTGCATGCGCTCGTGCGCGCGGCGATGCCAGTCATCGAACGCGGGCGGGACGTCGCCGCCGTAGTAATACCCGCGTCGGCGCCATGGCCCGCCCCAGAACGCAGCGCGCGCCACGACCAGCCAGAAGAGGAAGAAGAAGAAGAGTGGAAAGCCGAAGCCGAATCCCCAGGGGCGGTGCCAGCCCCAGCCGTACGCGTAGGCCGGCAACGTGCCGGCGGCCGCGGCCGCCTCGGCGGCACCTCGAGCCAGCCCTGCGTCATAGGCAACGAGACCCACGGCGACGCAACCAAGCGCAGCCGCCAACGCAAGCCATCTGAATGAACCCATCACTGTCTCCTTCGCGGGCCCTTCCCCGCGGTGTCCTGTTTCGACAGTGTGGCTGGCGATTGTGGAGGAATTATGAACGCGGCCCTATGCCTTCGTGCTCTTCTTCGCAGTGTGGGCGGACTTGGCCTTTGACTTGGTCGTCGTCGCTGACTTGCCCTTCGGCTGGGGCGTCGGCGTCGGCGTCGTTTCCTGGGGGGGGACGGCCGGCGGCGCTACGTCCGAGGCATCCGCCGTGACCGCGCCGGGCCCGTAGAGGCGACGATAGTCTTCGGCCTGCCCGATGATCTTCTTCACGTAGTCCTGGGTCTCCGGAAACGGAATGCCGTCGATGAACTCGTCTCGATCGACCCCCGGACGTTCGGAAATCCACCGCGCCACGCGGTTGGGGCCCGCGTTGTAGGTCGCGAGCGCGTAGTGTGCGCCGCCAAACTGTTTGACCAGATCCGCGAAATAGGCGGTGCCCATCCGCAGATTCGTGTCGGCTGTCTTGAGCATGGCGACGGTGAACTTCCGGTTGAGGCTCAGCGTCCTCGCGTAGTACCGGCCGGTTGCCGGCAGCAGCTGCATGAGGCCGTAGGCGTTCGCGGGCGACCGGATATCCGCCGTGAAGTTGGACTCCTGTGCGATGAGCGCCGCCATCATGTAGGGATCCAGACCGCGCTCCGCCGAGTATTTCTGAATCTGCGGCCAGTAGTTGACCGGGAATCTGACGCGGAGAAGCGCCGTGGGAATCTGCTCGCCGCCCGCTGCCAGGTACTGCGGATACGCGCGCTTCATCGCGTTGATGCCGGCCCGCAGATCGCCCCGCTGGTTGTAGATCCAGCCAAACGTGGCCTGGATGACCGGGGAATCGCCCCAGGCCTTCTGCGCAAAACGCAGCTCGTCGACCGCCTGATCGTAGAGCGCAAGCGACAGCAGCGCGCGGACGACCGGTTCGTTCTGCGGCGTCACCGCCGCCGGAGCGGCGGGTGCATCGGGTGACCCGGCCGGCGCGTCGGCGACAAGCCGCCGTTGCGGGAGATGCTCTCCGTGGTCCACGAGGCGCGCCGCCGCAAGCCGGCCGTAGTAACTATTCAGGTAATCGGTCGCCACCAGGGCGTACCGCGCGTCGGCGAGCGCGCGATCCTTGAGCGCCTCGTGCGCGCGGCCCGACCAGTACAGCCACGACGGTCGATAGTCCGATCGCGGAAAGTTGCCCGCGGCCGACTCGAACGCCGCAATGGTGTCCGCGTAGCGATCGTTCCTGTACGCCCACCAGCCGACCTTCCATCCCGCGCGCTCGGCGTAGTGGCCCGTTGGAAACTTCCGGTACATCTCGCGGAACGCCGCGTCCGCCTCCTCATCGTCGCTCTGGAGGATGTAGTACGTCGCGAGGTTGTTCAGCGCCTCCTCAGCCCAGCTCTGATTGGGGAATTCATTCACCACCCGTCGAACCGCGCGGAGATATTCCGCGTGGTCGCCCAGGTCGCGCGTGGCGATTGCGTAGAAGAACAACGCCTCACCCTGGCGCGACGCCTTCTCCACATACGGCTTCACGCCGTCGCGGGCGGCGCGGGTCCGCTTCAGGAAGTACTCACATTCAGCGAGGCGGAGGTCCACGAGCTCACGATCGTCGCCGGATGCCAGCCGGCGGAGCGCGTCGAACACCGGGCGGGCCGCCGTGTAGCGCTTGGCGCCGAAGAGGCGTTCGCCGCGACCGAGCTCGAGCTTGTAGCGCGCGCTGCCGAACACGAGCGGCGGCAGCGGCAGGCTCCCGAGCTCCGTCGCCGCGGCAAGCGCCGTATCGCTGAATGGAAATTCGTAGAGAACGCGCGAGTAGGCCGCCGCAGCCTTCTCTGTGTCGCCGGTGGCCTTCGCCATCCGTGCGAGACGCATCAGCACGTCGTCCGGCGCGGTCGTCTTGATTTTCGACAGGTGCTCGTAGATGGCGAGCGCGGCGGGCTGATCTCCGAGCGCCTCGTCGCACTCGGCCTCGCGAAGGGCGGCGCCCTCCACCAGATATCCGACCGGGGTCTTCGCGGCGAGCGCCTGGAACGTGCGCCTCGCATCCGAGGAATGGCCGACCCGCAGCTCGGCGAGGCCCTGGTAGTAGAGCGCGTAGTCGCTGAGCGGTCCCTGCTGGAGCGTGCGCTGCGACAGAATCGGCAGGGCTTTGGTGAAGTTCGAGTCGACTTCCAGCTTGACCGCGTCGCTGAACTGCGTCATCGCCGGCGCCTTGGCGGCGCGCATATCGGTGACCGAGGGCGCCAGCCAATACTGGGCGGCGTCGGCGGGCAGTCGAGGATGTTCTGTGGGCCGCAGCACGGGGCCTGGGTTCGCGGGGTTCGCCTGGTTCTCGGGGTTCGCAGGGTGCTCCTGCGCCCGCGGAGTCGTCGGCAGAATCAGCGTCGCGACCAGGGTGACGGCAAGAACGCCTGGCCTGCTCATGTCCTGTGTAGAAGGGTCGCGTCCTCAGCGACGCTGCTCGTCGCGCCGGACACACCGGCCAGCGCGCGGGCAGCTTTAATGGCCGTCAGCGCTTCGAGCGCTTTCGCGGCGTGACGCGCGACGATCTCGAGCACTTCGCGCCACGGCCCCTCGACGGCGCCGTGTCCGCTGCCACCGCCAAGTCCGGCGTCCGCGTACAGCACCGCAACGACGTCACCATGGAGCGCGATCGGGATCGCGAGGCTGTCGCTGTCGAGTGGCAGGGCAAATGGCGGCGGGCCCGGCTCCCTGCCGGCTGCGCCGCGAACCGCGCCCCCGGTTCGGACGGCTTCGCCGACAATGCCTGCATCATCCAATGTGATGTCGAGCGACGCGCCGGCCCCGAACATCGCGTCACCAGCCTCGGCGCCGTCGAGCGTGTCGAAGCCAAGGAGTTGCCAGCCGCGCGCGCGATGGCCGCTGACGACAAGGACGGCCGCACGGTCGGCTTCGCGTCCGGCGCAGCCGGCCAGCGTATCCAGGATCTCGGTGAGCGAGCGGGCTCGGTCGAGGGCGCGAAACGCATCGAGGATGCCAGTGGCCGAGTCCTTCCGGCCCTGGGCGCGTCCCTCATCGACTCCCTGCTGGCGCGCGCGATTTCTTTCGCTCGTCGTGAGGACCCGGAGGTCCTGAACGGCGCCGTCAATGACGCGCTTCAGCTGGTCTTCAAAGTCCATTATTTCCTTTTTCGGCATTATAGCCCGACAACTCCAATGCGCAGAGGCGTTTGACGCGCGACGGCGGCGGCCGTACAATTGGGATTCGGAACGCGAGCAAATACCTGCCGGGGATGGACCGTCCATATGGGGGCGACACGGCTTCGACGGGGGTAAGGACTCGCGGGATGCATGCCGAGCCCCATCGCCTCGTAAATCCGGTGGAACACAACGTAACTGCGAACACGCAGCTGCCTCTCGCTGCTTAACTAACCCTTAAGTCAGCGACGTCCACCTCGTCCCCGCCGGCGGGGTGAGACTGGATGTCATAAAAGCCGGCTGGCCGCCACGGGCTGTTCCGACGCGTGGCGGCGAGACAAATCGGGGCTAGCGTTCACCGGTTTCCGTCGCTCTTCTACGGTGGGCGCGAATCATCAAGAGCGGCTACGCATGTAGACGCCTGCGACGGCGTACTCTCGGACGCGGGTTCGACTCCCGCCGCCTCCACCACTTAACGTGTTCTACCGAGAGGAGTTCGCGATCTCGGTAGATCCCTGTGCCACGCTGGTTGCCACGGGCCGTTGCCCGTCCAGCAATCGAATCGCCCCCTCCACCGCTGCCGGACTCAGGTGCATGTACCGCTGGGTCGTCGTGAGATCCGAATGACCCGCGAGTTCCTGAATGGCACGTCCCGGCGCACCCCGCATCGCCAG
>DASZFS010000598.1:0-3376 GCA_035939575.1 Vicinamibacterales bacterium
CGTCGGCGAATGCAGCGATCCTGCCAGCATCGGCAGGTCGTAGATGCTGTTGAGGACGCCTTCGACCGAAGTCGGGTCGATGCCGTCCTTGATCATCATCTCGGCCATCGGTCCGCCGGCCAGGATCGATTGGCCGACGACTGTGTGCTGCCACGTTGCAACACGGCCCTGCGCGTCGAGCCCCACCTTGACTGCGTGGACGTACATCGGTCGGTACAGCCCCGCGCCCGTGTCGTCCTCCCGGCTGAACTGCAGCCGCACCGGCGCGCGGCCGCCGATCGCCTTGGCGACATTCACGGCAGCGACGGTGAAGTCGCTCCACACGTTGGCGCGCCGGCCGAAGCTGCCGCCCGACACGAGCGTGTGCAGCTTAACCTTGTCCATCGGCAGGCCCGCCGCCTTCGCGGCGAACATGTGGTCGAACGTCGGGAACTGGTGCCCCGACCACGTTTCGAGCATGCCGTCGTGCAGCCATGCGACGCAATTCATCGGCTCCAGCGACGCGTGGGCAAGGAACGGGAACTCGTACACCGCCTCGATTGTCTTGACGGGCGCAGGCGTGGCGGACGTCGACGCGGGCTTGGTGAACGGCGTGCCCGGTTGCGCGGCCTGCGCGCGATAGCGGGCCAGCAACGCCTCCGAATCGAGCTCATTGCTCGCTGACTCGTCCCACTGCACCTTGAGCGCCCGCCTGCCCTGGAGCGCGGCCCACGTGCCCGTGGCGACCACCGCCACGCCTTCCGGTACTTCCACGACGTCGGTAACGCCCTTTAGGTTCTTCGCGTCGGTGGCATCGAAGGACACGAGCTTGGCGCCGAAGGACGGTGGCAACGCAATCACCGCAGCGAGCAAGCCCGGGAGTTTGACGTCGATGGTGTAGGTGGCCGTTCCGTTGCACTTCGACGGCGAATCGACCCGCGGCGTCGAGCGGTCCTTTCCTATGAACGTGAACTGCGCCGCGTTCTTCAGCGGCGGATTGTCGGGCGGCATCTGCCGGCTCGCGGCCACCGCCATTTCGCCGTAAGTGGCACGCCGGCCCGATGAATGCGTGAGCGTGCTCTTCGACGTCCGGATCTCGCCGGCCGACACATGCCAGGCCTCGGCGGCCGCAGCGACGAGCATCGCCCGCGCGCTGGCCCCGGCACTGCGGTATTGCAGAAACGAATTCGCGATCGCGCTGGACCCGCCCGTGCCCTGCATGGGCCCGAACGCGAGGTTGTTGTACAGCTTCGGATCCGAGGGCGCGTACTCAGTGCGCACCAGCGACCAGTCGGCGTCGAGCTCGTCGGCAACGAGCGTGGCGAGGCCCGTCGTGTTGCCCTGGCCCATCTCGTGATGCTTGCAGATCACCGTGACCAAATTGTCAGTGCCCACGCGGATGAACGCGTTCGGGGCGAGCGGGCCGGTGGCGGCGCCCTCCAACCCCGGTAGCGCGGCCTCCGCACCCGTGGGCGCGAGCCAGCCGAAACCGATTACGAGACCAGTCGCGCCGGCACTTTGGAGAAATACACGGCGCGACACCGATGGCGCGATGGTTTCTTGGACACCAAGGAGTTCCATGAGACGGCGGTGTTCATCGTCGTGGAAGCGATTCATCAGGGGATGCATGGTGCGCCTCCTTCAGCCGGCGAGCTGCGTCGACGCGGCGTGGATGGCCGCGCGGATGCGCTGGTAGGTCGCGCAACGACAGATGTTGCCTGCCATCGCGTGATCGATGTCGGTGTCGCTCGGCTTGGGCTTTTTCTCGAGCAGGGCAGTCGCCGACATGATCTGCCCCGACTGGCAGTACCCGCACTGCACGACGTCGAGAACGACCCACGCTTTTTGCACCGCCTTCGCGGCACGCGATGACAAACCTTCGATCGTCGTTACCTGGCGATTGGCAACCGCCGAGACTGGCGCCGAGCACGAACGCAGTGTCTGTCCGTCGACGTGGACGGTGCAGGCGCCGCACTGCGCGATCCCGCATCCGTACTTGGTGCCGGTGAGACCGAGGTCTTCGCGGATCACCCACAACAGTGGTGTGTCCGGATCACCGTCGAACTCACGACGCGTACCGTTTATGTTGAGCGTTATCGCCATGTAAAAGCTCCTAGTTCAGAATGGATGCAAGATACGGGCATCGGTGTCAGGATGCAGGGCAGGCGGCACCCGCCTCAATCCACGCGGCGATCAACGCGCCCAGCTGTGCCTGAGTGCCGGGCGCGGGCTCGCGGTTTCCCCCGGGCATCCAGGCCCAGCCTACCAGCGAGTCGTGTGCCATGTGCTCGTGGATCGCCGCGAGCGTCTTGCCACCGTTGCGCCGTTGATCCTTGATTTGCTCGCAGATCTGCCCCAACGATTTCGTCTGCCATGCCATCGACTTCGGCGCGACATGCCACAGGGGATTCCCGGGAACGCCGGACGGCTCGTAGTTCGCATTCTGGTGGCAGGTCGTGCAACGCACGCCGACGGCCCCCTTGTCGTCGGAACCGCGGACCACCAGCGGGGAGTGCGGATGACGGTCGTCGCCCTGCGTCGGTCGCTCGCCGACCGGGTGGCAATTCAGGCAACGCGGATGCTGCAGGACGCGACCGGCCTCCACGAACAGCGCGCGCGCGCGTTCAGACGGATCGCTAAGCGACGAAAACGTGTCCGGCCCGCGCAGGTCCTCGGCGCCGGCAAGCGATGCGGTCGTGGCCGCCAGAACGATGATGATCAGACGTGCTTTCTTCGACAACGACATACGGACTCCTTGGCGAGGTCGGAAGCGGACCGCAGGCAATGCGGTATGCGTTCCGCTGGAGGATTTGGCATGTTAGCCCATCTTCAGCCCACACAAGAGACAAAAGGGTCAGCGACCGAGGCCGTGCTTGATCTCGAGGACCCCCGCCTTGAAATACTCGTCCACCACTGCCTTGTTTCGCTCGTTCTCGGATTGAACAGCCATGTTCATTCCTCTTGGGTCGCTGTTACCCAGCGGTCTTGCCGTCGTCGTCACGCATTCAAAAAGAGAGTCGCGTGTTCAACGAAGAGCTCCGGGTACTGGTGGTGCGCGCCGTGATTGGAGTCGGGGTAGATGATCAGCTCCGCGTACGGGATGTTTTGCTGCATGATGAAAGAGTTCACCGTGGGCATGATCACGTCGTTGCTGCCGTTCACGACGAGTGTTGGCTGCTTGATCGTCTTCAGATAGTCGTAGGATCCCTTTTGCTGGACGCCCCACTTGTCCATCGCTTCGACCTGGGCGGGCGAAACCTTGTCGTTCACCTCGGGATCGCGGCCCTCCTGCCGAAGATGCGTGCGCTTCAGGAACTCCCGTCCTGCCGCCTGGCCTGCCGCGGACGGACTGAATTTGACCGCGAGCCAGACATTCTCGGGAGGATCGTAGGTGGCG
>DASZFS010000599.1:0-29130 GCA_035939575.1 Vicinamibacterales bacterium
GCCCACACCAGCGCAATAGTGAAAACACTTTGACGGACGCGAGTCATCGTCACTCCTCGGTTGCGGTTGCGGCACAGGGTACACGATACAATCGCCAAGTACAACTGGATGGACCATCTCCTGCGCGCGACGGCCGCCGCAGAAGCGCGCCACTTCTGGTTTCGAGGCTTCCGCGCGTTCGTCACCCCGCTCCTTCGTCACGCCGCCGCCAACCGGTCCCGCGGCGGCATGGCTCGATTGCTCGACTGCGGCTGCGGCACGGGCGGCAACCTCGCCCTGCTGAACCAGTTCGGCCGGGCATACGGCTTCGACCTGTCGGAGACGGGCGTCCGCATCGGCAGGCAGGCTGGCCGGACGCTCGTCGTGAGGGCACGCGTGGACGCGGCTCCGTTCCCGAGCGGGTCGTTCGACGTCGTGACGTCGTTTGATGTCCTGTACTCGCTTGACGATCGCACTGAGCGCGCAGCTGCGGCGGAGATGTTCCGCCTGCTGACGCCAGGAGGGTGGGCCATCGTCAACGTCGCCGCGATGGAGATTCTGCGAGGCGATCACTCGGTTTTGAGCCACGAGGTGCGGCGTTACAACCGCGATGACCTGCGCCGCTGTCTGACCGGCGCCGGCTTCGCGATCGAGCGAATCACGTACACCAACGCCTCGCTGTTCCTTCCCATGCTGCTCGCCCGAACACTTCAGCGCCGCCGTGGTCTGCGTGAGGAGCACGAGGCGCAGCAGGAGATCGGGGTACCGCCAGCGCCAGTGAACGAGCTCCTGACCGCGCTTCTCTGGACGGAGAGCCTCTATCTGCGCCACTTCAACGCCCCCGTGGGGAGTTCGCTGCTGTGCCTGGCGCGGAAGCCGGTGCCACGGACGGTGTCACCCGCGGCCGCAGTTCGCATCTGAAGATTCGCAGTCCCAGACGCCGCCGATCGCGCGAGCCGCGCCAGCTCGTTGCCGCGGGCACGTGCGTCTGATCGGTCTCGACCACGAGCATCGAGGGGTCGACCGCGCGTGGAACCGGCACTTCCATGCTGAAGTCGTCGGAGACCATCGCGTCGCGCAGCACGACGTCACCGGCGCGCACGACGACACGGGACGCGCGCGGGTAGTACGTGCGCGGCGACTCCCCTTCGAGATGCAGCGACGATCCGGACTCGCCAGTCACGTATCGCAACTCTCCGCGGCCGCTCAGCCACCGCCAGCGCCGCCCCGTCGCCGGGTCGAACTCCGGCTCGTACCAGCCATCACCGAATCCGACGACCCCTCTTGAAGACGAGGCGTCAAACTGCTCGATCGCCACTCGCGCAGGGGGCGAGGCGGTCACCGTGACCTTGAGGTACTCCGGAACCAGTGACTCGGAATCCATCGGTGGAAGGCGGACCAGCTCGAGGAACGCGCCTGGCTTGACCTGGACCGTCGTTGACCAGCCGCGTTCGAGCGCGAGCATCACCTGCGGCCGCTCGGTCGCTTCGAGGTTCCGGCCGCCGAACAACAGGCCGCCGCTGCGGAGCGCCGCGCTCCGGATCCAGCCCTCGATCGGGCCGTACTCGAGACCGCGGTGGTCCGCCGCCGCGATCCCGGCGGCTTCCGGGGTCAGCGACCATCCCTGGCCGAGGTACCACTCCGGCCGATCGATGCGATACCAGTCAATGTCCCCCGGCCGTGTGCCGCTTGCAAGGACCGGATATGGCAACGACCAGCGGTACGCCACCGGGTCACTGTGCTGGATCATCGCCATCGCAGCCCGGCGGGGATCGACGACGAACCACACGGGCGCGCGGCCACCGCTGTTCCAGTACGACACCGCCTCGAGCCACTCGTGCTGCGGAGGCGCGGCGAGCTGACGATCGAACGACGGAGCCGCCTCGCCGAGCCAGACGAGCGGCCGTCTGAGGTCGAAGCTCTGCCTGCGGTCCGGTGCCAGGATCGGCTTCGGGCTCCCCGGCTCCGCATCGGCGTCTCTCCGCATGTCGTCGAGGAGCGCGAACGCCGGCGCGTGATGACGCGCATATGCAGCGATGGACCTCCCGCCAACGTGGGCGTGAAACATCAGAAGGCCGGCCGCCGCGACAACCGCCGCAGGATGGGGCAGCACGCTCAGGCCGTTCATCGCGAGCCACGCGATCGGGATCACGATCGGCAACGCGTAGCGGCTCGTGAACGTCTCCTGAAACATGACATCGAAAATGAGGTACGGTCCAAACGCAAGGGCAACGAGCATCAATGCGCGTCGATCGTGGCGGACCAGGATGGCACCCCCGATCAGCGCGAACGCGACGATGAGGATCGCCGTCGGCCACGTACCCCATGGCGCGACGAACGCGTAATACCCGGCGTCCACCAGCTCGCGCGCCGTCGGAGTCGTCCACAGCATGCGGATGCCGCTGAGGTCCTCCGCGCCCTGGTCGGACAGCGCGCGCCAGTACGACGCTGGTCCGCCCGTAGCGATAACGAGCGGCGCCAGCCACGCCACGACTCCTGCGGTAAACGCTGCCGCGCACTTGTAAGGCGTCAGGTTCCTGACAGGCCCCGTTGCGAGCACTCCACGCCCGGAGGGGGTCTGACGCCTGACAAGGACCCAGACAAGCAGCGGCACCGTGAGCCAGAAGACCTGCGACCGGATCCCCACGGTCACGCCACCGCAGAAGCTGGCGACGACGATCGCTCGCTCCGTTTCCGCCGCGAGCGTCATCGCCTGCACCGCGACCGCGGCTGCGAGCCCCATCATGTCGCTTATCGGCCGTGCCGCCGTGAACCAATACAGCGGCGACGTCGTCGCCAGCGCGGCCGCGACCGCAGACCATTGCCCAGGATGCTCCGGGCTCAACCGTCGATACAGCCCACCGATCGCGAATACGCCAATCGTGCCCGCGACAACGCTGACGGCAGCAAGCGCCCTGGCGTCGGTTCCGATCAGCAATCGTGAGATCTTCGCTGCGACGACGAAAACAGGGTAGCCGGGAGGGTGCGGTCGGTGATGGACGACGTCGAATCGATGGACGCCGAGTGCGAAGTTGATCGAGTCGAGATCCTCGAGAGACGACGGAAGGTACGGCAGATGAAGCGCGAGAAAGACCAGCGCGAGCGCGAACAGGCTCGCGTGTGCTTTCACGCCGGCCGCAGCAGCAGTCCTTCGTTGAGGCTGCCGGTGCGATAGCCCTGCAGGTCGAGGCTGACGTAGCGGTATCCCGCGGCCTTCAGCTCCCGGACGATCGCGGCGCTGACGTCGGGATCCAGCGTCCGCGCCATTTCCTCGCGCGCGATCTCGATGCGCGCGACCGTGTCATGGTGGCGCACCCGAAACACACGGAAGCCCAGCGCGCGCAGCGACCGCTCCGCGCGCTCGATGGTTCGCAGCTTCTCGTCTGTCACCTCGGAGTGATAGGGAATGCGGGAAGACAGGCACGCCGACGCCGGCTCGTCCCACGTCGGCAGGCCGGCGCGCCGTGACAGCTCCCGGATCTCGTCCTTCATCAGATCGACTTCGTCGAGCGGGCTCCGGACGCCGAACTCCCGGGCCGCCTGCCGACCTGGGCGATGGTCACCGCGATCGTCGGCGTTGTTACCGTCCACGACGGTCGCGTCGTGGGCGGCGGCCAATCGGGACAGGTGCGTGTACAGCTCGTGCTTGCAGTAGTAGCAGCGGTTCGACGGGTTCGCGCGGTACTCCGGTCGATCGAGCTCACTCGTGTGGATGACCTGATGCCGGAGCCCGAAGTCGCGCGCGACGTCGATCGCGATCTGCCGGTGGCGGTCCGGATAGCTTGGGCTCTCGGCTGTCACCGAGAGCGCCCGCGGGCCGAGCGTCTGGCTGGCGATGACCGCCAGGTACGCGCTGTCCACGCCGCCGCTGTACGCGACGACGACGGAGCCGAGCGACGAGAGGACGTCGCGCAGCGCGCGCTCCTTCGCGATCATTCGTCCCAGCCTTCGTCCTCCCCGTCGTCGGTCTCCTCGTCGTCGGTCTCGTCGGCGTCGGCGTCGTCGTCTTCGTCCTCGTCTGCCTCGTCGTCGTCGTCGTCGTCCTCGTCGTCGTCATCGGCGAGATCGAGCTCGAGCGGTGACACGCTGACCACCTCGAGGTTCGAGCCGCACTCGGGACAGCTCAATTGATCGCCCTTGTCGACGTCGAACTCGTCGACCTCGATCTCGGCATCACATTCCGGGCAGGTGGCCATAGTCTCCTCGGTGCCAGTCGCAGCGGCGCGGGCCATTCGGTTTGGCAATTGGGGACGGGACGTGCCAGAATCCGCTCGGCAGGCGCGCTCGCGATAGAAGCTGGATTATAGCGACACCCTGCGCGAATCTGCAATGCACGCCAACGCCTCGATCGCCACCAAGACCGTGGTCATCGCCGACGACACGGCGTTCGTGCGCGATCGGTTTCGCTCCGCCGTCGAAGCCGCCGGCCATCGCGCGGTGGCGGTCAAGAGCGCGGCCGAGCTGTTGGCGCGCGTACGGGCCGATCTCGATCACATCGATCTTATCGTGCTCGACCTGCGGCTGCCGCACGCGCCGGGCGTCGACCTGGTCCGGTCGATCCGTAAGCTCGACGATGGCCGTCTGCCGGTGCTGGTGTTCAGCGGGACGATCGCGAGCGCGGACGAGGTCCGCGAGCTCGCCGCGCTGGGGGTCGCCGGCTATGTGAACGAATACAGCGCGGTGCAGCACATCCTGCCCTCCCTGGCGCCGCACCTGTTTCCCGACAACTTCAACCGGCGCGGCAGCCCGCGCGTCGTGCTCGGGATTCCGATCCAGTATCGCTTCGGCAACACCATCGCTGCGGCGCTCACACTGAATCTGAGCCGGGGCGGCATCGCGATCCGGACTACCAGCCCGCTCGAGAGCGGATCACGGATCCGCGTACGGTTCCGCATGCCCGGGTCGAAGCGCGATGTGGACGCTGAAGGGCGCATCGCATGGAGCGACCGCCGCGTCGGCATGGGCATCCAGTTCGAGACGGTCGATCCCGCCAACCAGGCCATCATCGACAACTTTGTCGACGCGCATTTCTTCTCCAACCGGAAGGCGTAGGCGGAGATGACGTGGCGCCTCGTGCTGATCCTGGCACTGGTGTTTGCCAACGGCTTCTTCGTCGCCGCAGAGTTCGCGATCGTCACGGTGCGCAAGACCCGCGTCGATCAGTTGATTGCCGAAGGCCACCGGAGCGCGCGCGCGGTCCGGCGCGCCGTGACCGCTCCCGATCGCTACATCGCCGCGACGCAGCTCGGCATCACCATGGCGAGCATCGGCCTCGGGTGGGTCGGCGAGCCGGCGATCGCCGCGATCATCCAGCCCGTATTCGCGTCGCTCCCCGCCCAGATTGCCGAGACGACCGCGCACAGCATCGCCGTGGCGATTGCGTTCGCCGTCGTCACCGCGCTGCACATCGTCCTGGGCGAGCTTGCGCCCAAGACGATCGCGCTCGAGAAAGCCGAAGCGACCGCGCTGCTCGTCGTGAGGCCAACCGAGATCTTCATGAAAACGTTCTGGCCGTTCATCCGGCTGCTGAACGGCACGGGACGCGCGGTCGTGAACCTGCTCGGCCTCCGAAGCCGCGGCGGGCACGCGATGGTGCACTCCGAGGAGGAGCTGAAGATGCTCGTGACCGCCAGCCAGGAGGCCGGCGTCCTCGAGGAGCACGAGGAGCAGATGCTCCACCGCGTCTTCGGGTTCGCCGATCTCACGGCGGGACGCGTGATGGTTCCGCGCACCGAGCTGGTCGGCGTTCCCGCCGGAACGGCGATTCGCGACGTCGCGACGATCATCGGGAACCTCCGCGCCACGCGGCTGCCGGTTTACCAGACGGATCTCGACGACGTGATCGGGATGCTGCACGTGACGGACGTTTTGCGCGCCCTCGTATCGAGCGACGTTTCGAGCGACCAGAGCGTTACCGCAGCCAGCATCGCGCGCGAGACGCTGACGGTGCCCGAATCGCTCGGAGCCGACGACCTGCTGGCGGAGATGCGCCGGCGGCGCGTGCGTGAGGCGCTGGTCATCGACGAGTACGGCGGCACCGCAGGGCTCGTCACGTTCGAGTCGCTCATGGAGCGGATCGCCGGGGAGGTCCCCAGCGAGGCGGGCCCCGGGACCGAGCGTGTCCACGTGAGACCTGACGGATCCGCCGACATCGACGGGCTGGCGCTGGTGGCCGACGTCAACACGCAGTTTGGCCTCCACATCGACGAAGACACCTACACCACGGTCGGGGGCTACGTCCTTGGGAGGTTGGGCCGTCGGCCCCGCGTCGGCGATATCGTTGACGTGGAGAGCCGACGGCTCCGCGTAGACGCGCTCGACGGGTGGCGCGTGGCCAGGGTCTGGTTGTCAGGGCCAGACCACTTACAAACGCTTACAAACGTTTACAAATGACCCAATGCGGCGAATACCTGCTCGTAGCTCGGCTCGTTGCGCGCGTCGGCGAGCACCTCCCGGTGACGGACGACCCCGTCGCGATCGATGACGAACACCGCGCGATTCGCGATACCTTTCATGCCGATCATGTCCTCGTTGAAGACGCCGTAGGCTCGAATGACCCCCTTGTTGAAGTCACTCAGGAGGGGGAACGTCAGCCTCTGCTGATCGTGAAACGCCTTGAGCGTAAAGAACGTATCAACGCTGATGCCGTACACGTGCGCGCTGGCGTCGTTCAGCCGCGCCATGGAATCCCGGAAGGTGCACAGCTCCTTTTCGCAGACCGAGCTGAACGCCGCCGGGAAAAACGCGAGCACGACCGGCTTCCCGCGCTGCAGGCTGAGCGTGACGGGCTGGCGCTCATGACTGATCAGCGTGAAGTCCGGTGCCGTCGTTCCAACGTCTACAGACATGTCATCCTCCTGCAGGGTCCGTGCAAGATACAGCCGCTACTATTAATTTTGGGGCGCTTGGACTAGCATTTTTGGTTGGCGTCTCCGCCACGAACAGGAGCTTTATCAGTGATTGAGGTTCAGCACCTCTCAAAACGCTACGGCCGCATCACTGCGGTCGACGACATCAGTTTCCGAGTCGAGCGCGGGGAGATTCTCGGCTTCCTTGGCCCCAACGGCGCGGGTAAGACGACGACGATGCGCATCCTGACCGGCTACATGCCGGCCACCACAGGAAAAGCGATTGTCGCCGGTTTCGACGTCTTCGACCAGCCGCTCGAGGCCAAGCAGCGCACCGGCTACCTGCCGGAAACGCCGCCCCTGTACCCGGACATGAGCGTCCTCGAATACCTGACGTTCGTTGCCAAGATCAAAGGGATCCTCCCGGCGGAGCGCCGACAGCGGATCGCGCGCGTCATGGAGCGCACGCGCGTCGCCGACATGGCCAACCGTCTCTGCTCGAGGCTCTCCAAGGGCTACAAGCAGCGTGTCGGGCTCGCCCAGGCGCTCATCCACAACCCGGACGTGCTCATCCTGGACGAACCAACCGCCGGACTCGACCCCAAGCAGATTATCGAGACCCGCGAGCTTATCAAAGAGCTCGCCGGGGATCACACCATCATCCTGAGCACGCATATCCTCCCCGAAGTCTCGCAGACCTGCCAGCGCGTCGTCATCATCAACAAGGGTCGCGTGGTCGCCATCGACACGCCGGACAACCTGACCGCGCGACTCCGGGGATCCGAGACGATGTATCTCCAGGTGGACACGGCGGACGCCGACGCCTCGCAGGCGCTGCGCCGGGTAGCGGGTGTCACGCGCGTCGTGGAATCCGAGCGGCGCAATGGTCTCGTGGCCTACGAAGTCGACAGCGAGACCGGGCGCGATGTGCGACGCGACCTCGCGCGCGCCGTGGTGACGAGCGGCTGGGGCCTGCTCGAGATGCGGCCGATGCGGATGAGCCTCGAGGATGTCTTCCTCTCGCTCATCACCGACGAGGCCCAGACTGCAACGGAGGACGGCCAGGAGAAGACGTCAGGAGAGAGCGTCCATGCGTAACATCGTCGCGATTGGCCAGAAAGAGCTGAAGTCCTACTTCTCGTCTCCCATCGCCTACATCGTGCTCGGCTTCTGGGCGCTCCTGTACGGGTACTTCTTCGTCGCCATCCTGCAGTTCTTCGTCCGCCAGAGCATGCAGATGAGCCAGTTCTCGCAGGGCCCGCAGGCGATGAACATCAACCAGCAGCTCATTCGTCCGCTGGTGCAGAATGTGACGATTCTCGTGCTGTTTCTCATGCCGATGGTGACCATGCGCACCTACTCGGAAGAGAAGCGGTCTGGGACGATCGAGCTGCTGCTCACGTCTCCCGTAACCGACTGGCAGATCATCCTCGGCAAGTTCCTCGGCGCGATGCTGCTCTACGCCGCGATGCTCGGCGTGACGCTGATCCACCTCGCGCTGCTGTTCGTGTACGGACGGCCGGAGTGGAAGCCGATCGCCACCGCGTACCTGGGCTTGCTGCTGCTCGGTGGCTGCTTCATCTCGGTCGGGCTGTTCATCTCGAGCCTGACCAAGAACCAGATCGTGGCGGGCATGGTCACTTTTGCCGTCTTCCTGCTGCTCTGGATCATCACCTGGATCGGAAGCTTCTCGGGGCCGACGGTCGATCAGCTGACGCAATACCTCTCGATCATCGACCATCTGGACGACTTCGGCAAAGGCGTGCTCGATACGACGCATCTCATCTACTACCTGAGCTTCATCACATTCGGCTTGTTCCTGACCGCGAAGTCGGTCGACAGCGAGCGGTGGCGCGGATGATCAACAAAGTATTCAACATCGTCGGATGGATCGGCATGGCCCTCGTGATGGCCGCGGTGGCCGTCTCCCGCGTTCCGGCGCTCAACCAGTATGGCGATTACGCGAGACCTCTCGCGCTGACGGGCCTCGTGCTGGTGCTGGCCTACACCGCGACGCAATGGCGCGAGTTCGCGCGCCTCTTCGCGGGACGGCAGGCGCGATACGGCGCGCTCTCGAGCGTCAGCGTGCTGGTCGTGCTCGCGATCCTGATCGCCATCAATTACATCGGGAAGAAACAGAACAAGCGCTGGGACCTGACGGCCAACAAGCAATTCGCGCTGTCGGATCAGAGCCGCAACGTGCTCGCGAAGCTCGACGCGCCGCTCGAGATCCAGGTCTTCTCCCAGGAGCCGGACTTCCCGCGCTATCAGGATCGGTTCAAGGAATACACCTACGCGTCGAAGCGCCTCTCCGTCGACTATGTCGACCCCGACAAGAAGCCGACTATCGCGAAGCAGAACAACATCCAGCAGTACGGCACGATCGTCTTCAACTACAAGGGCCGGAGCGAGCGGGTCACGGCCGACAGCGAGCAGGACATCACGAACGGCATCATCAAAGTGGTGTCAGGCCAGAAGCGGAAGGTGTACTTCACCGCCGGCCACGGTGAGAAGGACTCGACCGCGTCCGAGCGCGACGGCTACAGCTCGATCGCGGCGGCCCTCGGGAACGAGAACTACGCCGTCGACAAGGTCGTGCTCGTCCAGCAGGGCGCCGTCCCGGACGACGCGTCCGTCGTGGTCGTCGCCGGCCCGCGGACCGATTTCTTCCCGCCCGAGATCGACGCGCTGAAGAAGTATCTCGACAAGGCCGGCAAGGTGTTCCTGATGCTCGACCCGCCGGACAAGGTGGACAGCCCGCAGCTGACGAACCTCATCGCGCTGGCGCATGACTGGGGCGTCGATGTCGGCAACAACGTTGTCGTGGACGTCAGCGGCATGGGCCGATTGATCGGCACCGACGCGTCGGTGCCGGTGGCGGCCAGCTATCCGCCGCATCCCATTACGCAGAACTTCAAGTTCATCACGGCGTTCCCTCTGGCGCGGTCGGTATCGCCGGTCGCGGGCGGCGTCAACGGCCACACTGCGCAGCCCTTCGTTGAGACCAGCCCGCGCAGCTGGGCCGAAACAGACATCAAGAGCCTCCTGACCAGCGGTCAGGTGTCCCTCGACGAATCGAAAGGCGACAAGAAGGGGCCGATCACGATCGCGGTCGCCGTTTCGGCAGCAGCGACTCCGCCCGACGCGCCGAAGCCGGCAGACGAGGCGCCGAAGCCCGAGGCGCGCGTCGTCGTGTTCGGTGACTCGGATTTCGCCGCGAACTCCGGCCTGGGCATCCAGGGCAACCGCGATCTGTTCATGAACACGGTCGGCTGGCTCTCGCAGCAGGAGAACCTGATCTCGATCCGGCCGAAGGATCCCGACGACCGGCGCATCACCCTGACCGCGACGCAGCAGGCCAACATCACCTGGCTGTCGCTGCTGTTCATTCCTGGTGCGATCTTCGGCGCGGGTATCTACAACTGGTGGCGGCGGCGCTAGCGCCGGCGCCCGGCGAGAGAGAACAAGCATGAGAGGACTGCGGTCCACGATCGCTCTGGTCGTCGTGCTCGGCGGCCTTGGCGCGTACATCTACTTCGTGACCTGGAAGCAGGGCGACACGCCTGACTCGGGCAAGAAGCTCGAGAAGGTGTTCACCGTCGCGTCTGACAAGATCGAGGAGATCAAGATCACGTCGGCCGCGGGGGACGCGACGACCGCGAAGAAGGACGGCTCCACCTGGAAGCTGACCGAACCGGCGGGGGTTGCGGCGGACGAGTCCGAGGTGAGCGGCGTCGCGAACTCGCTGGCATCCGCGGACATCGTCCGCGTCGTGGACGAGAACCCGACGAGCCTGAACGATTATGGCCTCTCCAATCCGCGCATCGAGATTGCTTTCAAAGCGGCCGGCGACAAGGACTACCGCCGGCTGTTCCTCGGCGAAAAGACACCGACGGGAGCGGACCTTTTCGCGCGGCGAAACGACGAGAAGAAGGTATTCCTGATCGCGTCGTTCCAGGAGACAAGCCTCAACAAGTCGGCATTCGACCTCCGCGACAAGAGCATCCTGAAAATCGACCGCGATAAGATCGACGGTGTCGAGCTCACGGCTGGCGGCCCGACGCTCAAGATCGCGAAAGATGGCGGCGAGTGGAAGCTGAAGGCGCCGGTCGACGTCCGCGCGGATTTCGGCACCGTGGAGGGGCTTATCGGGCGTCTCCAAACCGCGCGAATGAAGTCCATCGTCACCGAGAACGCCACCCCGGCGGACTTGAAGAAATACGGCTTCGACAAACCGCAGGCCAGCGTCAACCTGGATGCCGGCAGCGCCAAGGCGACGCTCCTCATCGGCGGTAAAGCGGATGACGGATCCCTGTACGCGCGCGACGCCTCCAAGCCGATGGTCGTGACCGTCGAGGCCTCGCTGCTGGACGAGGCCAAAAAGAGCGCCGATGATTACCGCCGCAAGGATCTGTTCGAGTTCCGTGCCTACAACGCAACCCACGTCGAGATCGCGCGGAACGGACAGACCGTGACGTTCGAGCGCGTCAAATCGGGCGGCGACAAGCCGGACAAGTGGCACCGCGTCAGCCCTAATCCGGGTGACGTGGACAAGGACAAGTTCGACGCGTTCCTCGCGCGGCTCGCGAACATGCGCGCGGAGAAGTTCGTGACATCTACGGCCGGCACCGGCCTGGACAAACCCGCCATGGCGGTCAGCGTCAAGTTCGACGACGGCAAGAAAGAGGAGCGGGTAACGTTCGGCCAGTCCGGATCGGACGTCCATGCCGCTCGGCCCGGTGAGCCGGGCGCCGCGAAGACCGACGCTACCGACTTCAACGAATCGCTGAAGTCGCTCGATGAGCTCTCGAAGTAGCAGCGCGATCTTTGCGCTGCTCGCCTGCCTGGCTTGCCAGGCGCCACTCCGCACGACGCCGCCGCCCGCGCCTGTTCGCTCGAACCACGGCGTCCAACCGGTCGCGCAGCTCAGAAGCGACCTCGACGCCGTGCTGAGCGGCGCCATGCTGGCGCGAGGGACGTGGGGCGTGCTGGTCACGTCGATGAGAACCGGCGACACGCTGTACGCCTTCAACCCGCTCAAGCTGCTGATGCCGGCGTCGAACATGAAGATCGTGACGCTCGCCGCGGCAGCGGAGAGGCTCGGTTGGAACTACGCATACGAGACTCGGGTCTTCGCCGCCGGCCCTATCGAGGCCGGTGTCCTCCGCGGCGACCTCGTCGTCGTGGGCTCCGGGGACCCGAGCATCGGCGTCACCGACGGATCGGCCGCACGAATCTTCGGCGCGTGGGCCGATCGGTTGAAGGAGCTCGGTATCCGGGTGATTGACGGCCGCATCGTCGGCGACGACCGCGCGTTCGAGGACCAGACACTCGGATTCGGGTGGTCGTGGGACGATTTGCCGGATGACTACGCCGCGGGCGTCGGCGCTCTGCAGTTCAACGAGAATGCGGTCCGAGTGACCGTCAGCCCGGGGATCGCCGCCGGCGAACCCGCGTCGATCGCGATCGAACCGCCGGGGAGCGGGCTCCTCGTGGCGAGCCTGGTCCGAACGGAGAGGGCTGGCGTTCCGCGCCCGTTGAGCACGCGACGACTGCCCGGTGCACAGCGGCTCGAGATCGGCGGGACGATTGGCCTCGGTGCGCCTCCGGCAGTGCTCTCCGTTTCTGTCGACAACCCGACGATCTTCTTCGTTGAGGCGCTGAAGTACGCGCTGATCGCCAGTGGCCTCGACGTGCGCGGCGCGGCGGTCGACATCGGCGGTCTCCGGGGGGAAGGGGCCCACGGCGTGAACAACAACCGCGGGGCAGGGGGCCCCGGGGTGAACAACGGGGGGGCAGGGGCCCCGGGAGTGAACAACCTCGCGCCGGATTCAGGGCATGGGTCGCTCGTCGCGGTGAATCGCTCGGCGCCCCTCTCGACGCTCGCGATCCGATTGATGAAGGACAGTCAAAACCAATACGCCGAGACGCTGCTGAAGACGCTTGGGGCCGCGGACGGTCAGGCTCGGGGAGAGGCGGTGCGCGGCACTGCGGCCGGCGGGCGGATGTCCGTGAGGGCGCTTCTCGAAAGATGGGGCGTGGACGGGAGCGGGCTGATCCAACGCGACGGCTCCGGGCTGTCGCGCTACGACTACGTGAATGCCGATACGCTTGTCGGGATTCTGTCGCACGTCTATCACGACACGACGCTCTCTGGTCCGTTCAAGGCATCGTTGCCGGTGGCCGGCCAGGACGGCACGCTCGCCAATCGCCTGAAAGGGACCGTCGCGGAAGGGCGGGTGCAGGCAAAAACCGGATCGATGTCGAACGTCCGGGCGCTGTCGGGGTATGTGAGTACCGCCGATGGGGAGCCGCTCGCCTTTTCGATCCTCGCAAACAATTTTGAAACGCCAGCCGAAGTCGTGAACAACGCGACCGACGCGATCGTGATCCGCCTGGCGCAATTCCAGCGCTAGGAAACTAGAAGTGCGCGCGTGAACTCCAGGATGGTTGCCGGCTGAGCGCTCAACCCGCCGCCCTGTGCGAGCTCCGGTTTTCCCCCGCCGCGCCCGCCGAATCTCGCCACGAGCGACGACACCACCTCCTGCGCTGACCTGTGGCCGTCCGCGGAACGCGCCACCACGGCGAGGGCTGGCGTTGACGACGAGACGAGGACGATGAAGAACCCTGGAGCCCTGGCGATGGCAACGGCCAGCGCCTTCAGGCTGCCGGCATCCAGGTCGAGCGACCGCAGCACGAGCTTCCCAACCGCGGTGTTCTCCGCCTCAGCCGACAGCTCCGCCGCCCGGTAACGCGCCAGGTCTGCCTGCAGCGACACGGACAATCGCTTCTGCTCTTTCGCGTCTGCCTGAAGGCGCTCGATCGAGGCGGGCAGCTCGTTCGGAAGAACTGAGAGAAGGCGCACGCTCGCGGCGAGCGAGTCACGGTTCGAGCGGAAGCGCGTGAGCACACGACCGCCGCAAAGGAATTCCAGGCGCTGGCCTCCCTTGAACCGTTCCCGGGACGCGACCGCGATGAGGCCGATGCCGCCCGTCGTCGCGACGTGTGTGCCGCCGCATGCAGACAAGTCCCAGCCCTCGATGTCGATCAGCCTGAGCGTCCCTTGGCGAACCGGCTCTTTGCGGAGCGGCATGCGCGCCGCCTCTTCCTTGCTGGCGAAGCGGACGGCAACCGGCCGATCTTCCCATACGATCCGGTTGGCCTCGGATTCGGCCGACGCGATCTCGACGTCAGTCATCTCCCGAGCGAGGTCGATGGTGGCCGCCTCGCTGCCCAGGTGGAAGCTCACGGTCCTCGCGCCAAACAGCCGATCGAACGCCGCCGACAGCACGTGCTGCCCGGTGTGTTGTTGCATGTGATCGAATCGACGCGGCCAGTCGATTTCTCCGTGCACCTCGTCGCCGACGCTCGGCGCTCCCGCGTCTGGCGCCAGGACGTGGATCACAGCGGTGTCGTGAGCGGCGTCTTGGAGGCGTTCGACGCCTTCGGCGACTTCAACGCCTTCCTCGACTTCGACGACTTCCACGACAGGGCAGCCCCCGAGGACGCCCGTGTCGAAGGGCTGGCCGCCCGACGTCGGGTAGAACGCGGTCCGATCGAGCACGACGGCCACGCGCCCCGGGCGCTGGTAGACCGCGCGTACGGTCGCGTCAAAGCTTCGACGGTAGGGTTCCCTGTAGTACAGACGATCGGTCATCTCGATGTGGAAGCGCGGCCGCATCAGCGACCGGCAGCTCGAAGAAGAATGTCGCGCCGCCCCAGGCATTGCGGTTGTAGCCGATGACCCCGCCGTACGACTCCACGATGCCGTAGCTCACCGACAGCCCCAGGCCGGTTCCCTTGCCGACCGGCTTTGTCGTAAAGAACGGCTGAAAGAGCTTCGGTTCATCCTCCGGCTCCACGCCGAGGCCATCGTCGTGGACCTCGAGGCGGATTTTCTTGCCCGTGTCCGACACGCGGATCAGGATGCGGCCGTTCTTCCGCGGAGCGGCCTCGATCGCCTGCTGGGCGTTGATCACGAAATTGAGCGTGACCTGCTCGAGCTCGGTGAAATTGGCCTGCACGAGGCGGTTGGTGGCGGCGTCGACCTCGAGCGTGATCGACGAGTTGCTCAGATCGCTCCCGCGCAGCTGGACGACCTCGGCGATGACATCGCGCAGATCGACGGCCGAGGGTGGCCCCGTCTGCTGGCTGCTGAAACGCGAGAGATTACGGATGATCTCGCGGGCGCGGCCGCTTTGCGTCTTGACGAACGCGATCTCGTCCAGCGCGTCCCGGGAGAGGTTCGCTTCACGCTCGAGCAACTCCACGGTCCCCAGGATGGCCTGCAGCGGGTTGTTCAACTCGTGAGCGACGCCGGAGACGAGCAGACCAACCGCAGCGAGACGCTCCTGCCGGACGACCTGGCGCTGCAGGGATTGGAGTGCCTCGCGCATCTTGCGCTCTTGCTCAATCTGGTGATCGAGCGCTTCGTACGCCTGACGCAGGTTGCCCGCCATGGTGGTAAACGCGCTCTGCAGCTCGGCGAGCTCCAGCGCGGCGGCTGGCGCGCTCGCCGGCGGCGACAAGTCGCCCGCCGCGATTCGCTGTGCGGCGAGGCGCAGGCCGCCGAGCGCCTTGCTCAACTGATCTGACAACCAGAGAGACAGAAAAAGAACTGCGGCAATCGAGCCCAGGACGATCGCGAGGCTGCGGCGCCAGAGCGCCGCGAGCCGCGCGCTGGCTACCGACGTCGGGATCCCGACGCTCAGCACCCATGGTCCCCGATCGATCGTCGCGTTCCCGTAGAATCGCGCGACGCCATCCACACCGGTCCGCACCTGCGCCGGGGCAACTTTGCTCGGCGGCAACGCGTCGGGTTCGACCACGGTTCCGATGTAGCGCTCGGCATCCCTGCTCCGCGCCAGCACTCGGCTGGCGGAATCGGTGACCGTGATGACCGATCCGTCTGGCAACGGAATCGACCCGAAAACCGATTGCAGGCGCTCCAGATTGACGCCAAGGCCCAGCACGCCCACGACCGTCTTCGTTGCGTCGAACACCGGATAGCTCAGGAAGACGAGGGGCTTCCCCGAGGCCTGCCCCACGACCAGGTCGCTGACCAGGGGCGCCCCCGTCGCCGCGACGTCGCGCACATATTTCATGGAAGCAAGGGGCACGGTGTCGCTGGGCAGCGTCATCCCCGTTCCCCTGATCGCGCCGCTGAGGTCGGTCAGCGCGACGTTCAAGAGCAGCGGTTGATCTCGAAGAATCCCGCTGAAGAGCGCGTCGCACTGCCCGCGATCGAGCGTGATGACCGACGGGTGCCGCGCGAGGATCGACGCCATCGAATCGATCGAGGACAGATACTGGGTGAGGTACGCGGCGGCCGTGGCAGCGACCGAACGGGCCTGATCCTGGACCTCGGCTTCACGTTCGACCCGCGTGCGACTCGCCGACCAGGCCACGGCGAGGGCGAGCGGAACGATGAGAAGGCAGGTGATGGCGACTATCTGTCGGCGAATCGGCTGGGTGCTCAGCAGCTTCACGGGATCCGGGCATTCTAGCCCAGGCACAGCGGATCGGGCACGCCGGCCTCGCGGAACCCCTTCGCCCGGAGGATGCAGCTGTCGCACCGGCCGCAGGGACGGCCCTCAGGCGCCGGATCGTAGCAACTGTGCGTGAGGCCATAGTCCAGGCCGAGTTCCATCCCTCGGCGGACGATGTCCCCCTTGCTCATCGCCATGAGTGGCGTCCGGACCCGGAAGCGGCCACCTTCGACGCCAGCCTTCGTGGCAACCGCCGCGAGGGCCTCGAACGCGCGAACGAACTCCGGCCGGCAATCCGGGTACCCGGAGTAGTCGAGCGCGTTCACGCCCAACACGATATCGCGCGCGTCGAGCGCCTCCGCCCATCCAAGGGCCAGCGACAGGAAAATGGTGTTGCGCGCCGGGACATACGTCGACGGGATGCCGGCAGCCGCAATCTCGCCCGTGGCGTCGCGATCACGCGGGATGTCCATTCCAGCCACACCAGGCATGCCAGCCATCCCGGGCGCGCCCGACGTCAACGACGAGCCGCCGATCGCCCGCAAATCGATCGAGAGCTCCAGGTGGCGCGCCGTCCCCAGTGCCCTTGCCACCGCGCGTGCCGATTCGACTTCTTTCGCGTGACGCTGCCCGTAGTCGATTGTGAGCGCGAACAGCTCAAAACCGTCGCGCCGCGCGATCGCCGCCGCCGTGTACGAATCGAGGCCGCCACTGAGCAGCACCACCGCGCGCACGCTAGACGCCCCGCGTGGTTGGCGACCAGATGTACTTGTGCAGCTGGAGCTGCAGGCGCGCGGGCAGGTGGTCGGCGAGCATCCATTCAGACAGCGTTCTGGGGTCGAGGGCGGCGTGCACCGGCGACATCAAGACGGCGGCCGCCCGCGATGCCAGCGCGTAGCGATCGATGATGTCGCGGGCGAAGTCATAGTCCGCGCGATCCTTGACGACGAACTTGACCTCGTCATGCGGCGCGAGGCGGCCGAGATTGGACCAGTCGTTCCGGTCGGCCTCCCCACTCCCCGGGCATTTGACGTCCAGGATCTTCACGACCGCCGCCGGTACCCGATCGATGGGCCGGTGTCCGCCTGTTTCAAGCATCACGGAGCGGCCGGCCGACAGCAGCCGGTCCATCAGTGGGTAGACGTCCTCCTGAAGGAGCGGCTCGCCTCCCGTGATCTCCACGAGATCGCAGTCGTGCCGCGCAACGGCTTCAGCCACGTCGTCCACCGACATCTTGCGCCCTTCGTGAAATGCGTACGGCGTGTCGCACCAGGAGCAGCGAAGGTCGCACGCCGTCAGGCGGACAAAGACACAGGGGCGCCCAGCGCGCGTGGATTCGCCTTGAATCGAGTAGAAGATCTCGTTGATCGTCAGCATCGGCTGGTGCAATCGCCATTATCTCATTCCGTTCGCGCCGATGCCGCCGTCACTCCCTCACATACATCCGTTGAATGACATCGCCGCGCTCGAGACGCGGGAGCACGTCCTCGCCGGCGACGAGGTGCCCGAACACGGTGTATCTGCCGTCCAGGTCGGGTCGGTTGGCCAGCGTCACGTAGATCTGGCTGTCGGCGCCGGCTGGAAGCCCGGGATGCGCCATCGCAACCGCGCCGGCGGTGTGCAGGTGCTTCTTTGTGATTTCCGCAACACCGATGGGCTCGCCGCTCGACGCGCCGGTCCCGAGTCCCCAGTCTGATTCCTGGGCGACATCGCGCGATCGTGGATCGCCCCATTGCACGACGAATCCGGGAATGGCGCGATGGACCCGCTGGCCGTCGTAGAAGCCGCGTCTCACGAGATCGACGACATGCGCCACCGTCTTCGGCGCGTCGGCCGGATAGCTCTCGAACGCAAACGTGCCCTTCGTCGTGTCGACCACGACCACCGGGCCCCCGGCGACGGACTGCGCTTCGGGCGGCGGAAATACCGTGGACAGAAACGCCAGCCCGCCGCAGAGAACCAGTCCGATCTTCATCGACGTGAAACACGGGTAACCCCGACGCGCGGACACAGCGCGCTGATGGCGCACGCGCCACAGCGCGGATACACTGGCTTGCAGACGTTCTGCCCCCAGGTCACGAGATACAGATTGATGTAGGGCCACCAGCGAGCGTCGGTCGCCGCGTAGAGCGCCTGCTCGGTTTCACCGGGTGTCCGCGTGCGGACCCAGCCGAGCCGGTTCGAGATCCGGTGCACGTGCGTGTCGACACAGATGTTCTTCTGGCTCTTGAACGACAGAATCAGCACGAGGTTTGCGGTCTTGCGCCCGACGCCGGGCAGCGTCAGGAGCGCCTCCATCGTGCCGGGCACGCGTCCGTTGTACTTGGCGACCAGGATCTGGCAGGTCTTTTTCACGTGCACGGCTTTGTGCCGGTAAAAGCTGACCGGATAGATCAGCCGCTCGATGCGTTTCACCGCCAGCCTTGCCATCGCCTGGGGCGTGCGCGCGACCCTGAAGAGCCGTGCCGACGCGGCAGCGGTCACCGGATCGCGCGTCTGCGCCGAGAGCATCGTCGAGATGAGGACGTCGAAGGGATCTTCCTGGCTCTCTTCCGCGATCTTCTCGACGGCTGGCAGCTCGTGATCGTCGATGGCGTGCGCCAGCGCCCGCATGACGCTCGAGACGTTCGTCGCTCGTCTGACGCGCGGGGCGACATGCGTGGCCGGGGCGTGGCGCTTCAGCCGGGCGCTCATGGGACCGGCGTCAGCGGCGCGCGCCCGCCGAGCACGGCGACGACGTTGGCCACCGCGAGATCGGCCATCGCGGTACGCGTCTCGGTGGTCGCGCTGCCGAGATGCGGGACGAGCAGCGCGTTCTCGAGATGGAGCAGGTCGGGGTGAATCGACGGCTCGTGCTCGTAGACGTCGAGCGCCGCCCCCGCCAGCAGATGCTGTTGAAGCGCCCAGGCCAGTGCCTCCTCGTCGATAACCGGACCGCGCGACGTGTTGATCAGGTAGGCCGACCGCTTCATTCGGGCGAGCGACTTCCGGTCGATGAGATGGGTGGTCTCGGGGGTCAGCGGCACGTGAAGCGAGACGATGTCGGAGGTGACGAGTAGGCGATCGAGCGACATGGACTCGGCGCCCGGTACCTCGATAGCGCGGCGCGAAGTGAACGCGACGCGCATCCCGAACGCAGGCGCGCGCGCGGCCACCGCCCTCGAGATGCGGCCAATGCCGACGAGGCCGAGCTGCTTGCCCCTCAGCTCGGCGCCGAGAAGCAGGTCGAGGGCCCAGCCCTTCCATTGCCCGCTTCGGACGAGGCGCTCGCCCTCGGCCAGGCGCCTGGAGATCGCGAGGATCAGTGCCCAGGTGAAGTCCGCAACAGATTCAGTCAGCACGTCCGGGGTGTTCGTGACGACAATGCCTCGCGATCGTGCGTGCAGGACGTCGATGTTGTTATAGCCGACAGCGACGTTGGCTACGATCCTCAGGCCCGGCGCCGCGTCTATGACGGAACGGTCGACCGGATCGGTCAAGAGGCAGACGAGCGCCTGTTTGTCTGCCAGACGAGCGACGAGCTCCCCGCGGGGGATCGCGGCGTCGCCTGTGTAGAGGTCGACAGTGCCCACCTCGCGGAGTTTGTCGAGAACCGACAATGGGAGCTTCCGTGTGACGAGAATCGATGCGGACATGCGACGACCTGACTCAAAACTTCCAAGTTCTAACTTCCTAGTGTCCGTACGATTGGCAGTAGCCGCAGTGCGTGCAGCGCACCGTCGGTTCGATGAGGCAGGCGCCGTCGACATCTCCTCCGCGAACGAGGGGGAGGCGCGCGAAGCTGGCCCCCTGTGAGGGAGCGTGGCCGCCAGCCTGAACCTCCGCCACTCCTGCGATCCTCGCGATCGACGCGCGAACCATCTCGCGCACCTCGTCGTCCGTCATTCCGCCACCAGATCCACGTGGTCCACGATACCCACGATGGCCGCGTCCACGGGCGCGCCTTTCTTGCCGAGCGCTTCTCCCGCCGCCCGGCCCTCGAGCACAATCAGCACCTTCTCGGTGACGCCGGCGCCAACGCCGTCGACGGCCAGGATCGCGTGGCCGCGCGGCGTATCGTCGGCCAGGTTCAAGGGCTGCACCAGCAGCAGCTTCGCGCCATCGAACTTCGGGTGCTTCTGGGTCGAGACGACGGTGCCGATGACGCGGGCTATCTGCATGCCTGGATGGCTCGACTTCTCAGCTTCTCCTACCCAAGGTCCCAGTGGTCCACGATGCCGACGATACCGGCATCAACCGGGGGCTCGGCAGGATGGAACGGGAAGCTGGCTTCCTTTCCGCGCACGAAAAACACCTCTTCGCCGACGCCCGCGCCCATGGCGTCCACGGCGACGAGCGGCCGGCCCGCAGGCTCGCGCTGAGGCGTCAGCGGTTGCAGCACGAGCAGCTTGATGCCCGTCAGGCTCTCGTCCTTACGGGTGACCACGACATCGCCAATCACTCTTGCTAGCTGCATCGCACCATCCGTCCATCGCCGAACCTGGATGATTGGGTACTCGGCTCCCGTCTATTCCGTCATGTCCACTGTGTCGATGATGCCGATGATCGCGGCGTCGACCGGGCAGTCCTTCAACCCGGATGCCATACGAGCAGAGCTGCCGCTGACGACGAGCACCGTCTCGCCAACGCCGGCATCGACCGTGTCGACGGCCACCAGGTAGCTGCCTTCGGCTTTACCGCGGGGATCGATCGGCCGGGCGACGAGCAGCTTGCTGCTGACGAGCCGCGGATCTTTTCGCGTCGCGACAACAGTCCCGACTATCTTGGCGAGTAGCACGCTGAGCCCTGAACGCTGAATCTCGAACCGGTCAGGCTTTGCCCGCGGTCGATTTGCCGATGGGCAGCGCGTCCTCGAGATTCGCGTGCGGGCGGGGAATCACATGCACGGACACGAGCTCGCCGACGCGGCGCGCCGCTGCGGCGCCCGCGTCGGTGGCAGCTTTGACGGCAGCCACGTCGCCGCGCACGATCGCCGTCACGTATCCGGCACCGATCTTCTCCCAGCCGACCAGCGTGACCTTCGCCGCTTTCACCATGGCGTCCGCGGCCTCGATCATCGCGACCAGGCCTTTGGTTTCCACCATTCCCAACGCCTCACCCATTACTATCTCCTTGTCACGCAATCGTTCTAGCGCAAGCTCCGTATAGCATCCTCGATGAGCAGCGAGAGTTCGCGGTATGTTAACCGAATTTCGGTCTCGTCCGCCGCCGCAGTCGGCCTCAGCGAGGCGTCGCTGGCTGGGGCAACCGGGTGAATCACGTCGGCCACAAGACGCGCGCCCGGGCTCGACGGCGCCTGCACGATCTGACAATCAGCGATGCTGGCCGCGCTCGTGTCGTCCGCGCAGATGGGCGCGGGCGCCTTGATACCATACGTCCCGCGCAGTTCCTGCAGCCGCAGCACTTCCTCGCGCGAAATGAGGTTCTCGCGCCCGAGCAGTCGCGCCACAAGGCTGATCTTCGCGAAGTGCTCGATCGTCTCCATCTTGTAGTACGCCGAATACAGATCGCCGCCGACCGTCAGCGCGCCGTGGTTGGCGAGGAGCATGCCGTCGTGTGCCTTGATGTACTGCCGGACCGCCGCCGGCAGCTCTAACGTGGACGGCGTGGCATATTCGGCAATCGGAATGCTCCCCAGCGTCGTCACGACCTCGGCGAGAACCGCTCGATCGAGCGGGATCCCGGCGACCGCAAAGCCGGTTGCCGTCGGCGGATGCGCGTGCACCACCGCCTGTACGTCGGCGCGCTGACGGTAGACCTCGAGGTGCATGAGCATCTCGGACGACGGATCGCGCTCGCCCTCCAGTTTCCGTCCTTCGAGGTCGGTGATGCACATCATGTCCGGCGTCATGAACCCCTTGCAGACGCTCTTCGGGGTCATCAGCAGGCGGTCGGAACCAAGCCGCACGCTGATGTTGCCGTCGTTCGACGCGGTGTAGCCACGCGCGTACATGCGCCGCCCGACTTCGACGATGTCCGTTCGCAGTGTCGACTCGGTGCTCATGCTGTGCGCCCGACAGGAGGCTCAGGGCGGCCCGCTGGCCGCGACCGGTACCGATCGCGGCAGGTGGTCGAGCAGAAGTAGAGGCGCGCGCGGCCGTCGACGACCGTCAAAGCGCTGTCCGGCACGACGAACGTGCCACACACCGGGTCCCGGACCATTTGCACGCCCTGCGACGGAACCTCGGGCCGTCGGCTGCCTGATGCGCGCGGCCGACCCGTGGCGCCCTCGATGATGCCGTCCACCACGCGCCAGAACATCCGTGCGACGACAATACACAGCACGAGGACGAGCAGCAGACGGACCATCACACTCCCGGCTGGCCGGTTCCCGGATGTGCCGACTTCAGGCTATCGAGCGCGCGCTTTGCGGCCTGCGCCTCCGGACTGTCCGGCGCGAGCCTGAGAACCTCTTGCCACGCCTTCGAGGCGCCCTCGAGATCCTGCTTGCCAAAGGCGCGCACGATGCCGACGTTCAGCAGCGTTTTTGCGTGCTTCGGGTCGATCGCGAGCGAGCGCTCGAACTGCGCGAGCGCCTTGTCCGGCTGGTTGGTGTAGTAGAACGACACGCCCAGGTCCGTGCTCACGTTCACATCGTTTGGCTGCAGGGTCGCCGCTTCCGCGTACCACTTGATGGCGTCATCGTAGCGCTCGGCGTCGAAATAGAGGTTGGCGAGCTCGATGCGCGCCTTGGCGTTCGAGGGCTCGCGCTCGGCGACCGACTTGAGCGCCCTGACCTGAGTCTCGTCGAGCACCGCCGCGCGCGTTGTCTGCCCTCCGGCTCCGGGCGTACCCGTTGAGCTCGTTGCGGCCGTCTGCGCCGCAGGAGCCGGCGCAGCAAACCGTGAGGCAGACTGCTGCGAGCCGAGGATCCAACCGGCAATCAGACCGAAGAAGATGCCCGCGATGCCGTAGGCAATGGCGTCAGATTTCATGCGACCAGGAACCCACCGATCTTAGCAGACGTCAATCAGATCCCCGGCCCTCTGGCGAAAGCGCCCGCAAGTACTCCCGGACGACGGCGCCCAGGCCGACGAAGACAGCGCGGGCGATAATCGCGTGGCCGATCGAGACCTCGTCGAGAAATGGAAGCTCGCGAAAGAGTTCGAGGTTATGGAGATCGAGGTCGTGCCCGGCGTTGACGCCCAGGCCGAGACCGTGGGCGAGCCGCGACGCCTCCGCGTACGCGGCGAAGACCCGCTCGCCCTCCGCGCGGCCGCGCTCAAAGGCACGGGCGAACGGTTCGGTGTAGAGCTCGACGCGGTCCGCACCCGCCGAGTGCGCCCATCGGATGGGGTCGGGTGACGCATCGACGAAGAGGCTGACACGAACGCCGAGCCCGCGCAGGCGGTCGACGGCCTTGGGAAGGCGATCCAGCTCCGCGCCGGGCCGCCAGCCGGCCTGGCTGGTGATCTCTCCGGGCAGAACCGGCACCAGCGTGCACTGATCGGGGCGCACGTCATCCACGAGGTCGAGCAGCTCGGGTCGCGGGTCGCCCTCGATGTTGTACTCGACGCCCGCCGCCCGCTCGCGCAGGTGCCGCGCGATATCGCGGACGTCGGCACGGGTGATGTGCCGCTCGTCCGCCCGCGGGTGAACGGTGATACCCGGCGATCCCGCCGCCACGCACACGTCCACGGCCTCGAGCACGCTCGGCACGCGACCGCCGCGCGAGTTGCGCAGCGTCGCGACTTTATTGACGTTCACGCTCAAGCGAGGCACGGACATTTGGTGATCTGGCGATCTGGATTCATCCAAGCTCCTGCTTGACGACATCCACGATCTCCTGCGCCCACGTGCGGATCTCGTCCTGATTCCTGCCCTCCAGCATCACGCGGAGCAGTGGCTCGGTGCCGGAGTAGCGCACGAGCAGCCGTCCTTGACCGGCGACGCGCGATTCCACGCGATCCACGGCTGCGGCAATCGCGGGGACGCCTCGGAAATCGGTCTTCGTGCGGACGCGGACGTTCAGCAGCACCTGTGGGTAGGTCGTCAGGTCTGCGGCCAGGTCGGCGAACGTTCGCCTGGTCAGCGCCACGGTCCGCAGCACGTTCAAGGCGGTGCAGAGCCCGTCGCCCGTGAAGAGATAGTCGGAGAAGATGATGTGGCCGGACTGCTCCCCTCCGAGCGACAGGCCGCGCTTGAGCATCTCCTCCATGACGTACTTGTCGCCGACCGCGCACCGCACGAGATCGATGCCCAACGACTTCAGCGCAAGCTCGAGGCCGATATTGCTCATGACCGTGGCCACGATGGCGTCGCCTTTCAAGCGGCCCTCGCGCTTCAGATGCGCGCCGCACATGAGCAGCACCGCGTCTCCGTCGACCACGCGGCCCTGGTGGTCGACGAAGATCGCCCGATCGCCGTCTCCGTCGAAGGCAACTCCCATCTGGCATCCGCTTTCGGTGACCAGTCGAGCCAACCGCTCAGGGTGCGTAGAGCCACAATGCAGGTTGATGTTGCGGCCGTCCGGCTCGTTGCCGATCACCGTCGTGTCGAAGCCCATGCCCGCGAAGAGCGCGGGCGCCACGGTCGTCGTGGCGCCGTTCGCGCAGTCGACGCCGATTCGAAAGCCGGCGAGCTGCGACGCCTCCGGAAACACCGCCCGCAGGTGGTCGAGATACGGGCCGAGGAGATCCGCGCAAGGCACAGCTCCGGCTTCACCCGACGGAGCCTCCCACGTGTCGTCCGCGACGATGGCCTCGACCTCGCGCTCTACGCCCTCGGTGAACTTCTCCCCTCCGCCGGAGAACACCTTGATGCCGTTGTCCTGGTAGGGATTGTGGGACGCCGAGATCACCACGCCGACGTCGAACTTCGAGTGGGCGCGGGTCAAGTAGGCGATTGCCGGCGTCGGCACGACGCCCGCGCTCGTGACCTCAGCGCCCGCCCCGCGCGCGCCGAACGCCAGCTCCCGCTCGATCCACGCGCCTGACTCGCGCGTGTCGCGGCCGACGAGCAGATGCGCGGCGCCGCGGTCGTGCGGCCGGGCGCGCACCAGCGCCGCGCCAAGCCGGCGGACGGTCAGGTGGTCGAGCGGATAATCGCCCGCGACGCCGCGCACGCCGTCGGTGCCGAACAACCGTGCGATCGACTTGTTACTTGACACTGGTCATCCGGATTTGAACGATCGACGGCTCGATGCGAATCACCCCTATTTCGCGCGACGCGTCGGCGTGGACGTTCAGCTGGTATTCTCCCGCGCCGAGGCCCGCGAGGTCGACATAGGCCAAGACGTCATCGGACTCGAACCGGCTGAGGGCCTCGCGGCTGCCACGGAGCGTCACGTCCACGGCCGTCGGCTCGGCCTGTGCAGCCAGACTCGCCGGAACGTTCCGCAGGTGGACTGGACGCGCGCGCAGCGTGCGCTCCATGGGCCCCGGCACGATCTGTACGGTGACGACTGCCGACCGGGTGCTCTGCAGGCGGAGCGACGGGTCGAGCACGCCAAGGATCACCGTCTCGCGTACGCGATCCCGCGCGTTGGTCACGGAGACTGGCTCCGTCACCGCCTCGGTCGCGCGCTTGACCGCGCTTTCGGGTCCGACGACCTCGACCGTCGCCGGCTCCGCAACCATCGGCCCCACGACGAACCCTGGGGCCGGACGGCCATCGACAGCCGGCACGACAGGCACCTGACGGGAAGCCGTTCCCTCGAAGACAATGGCGATGGCCGACGGCATGATCTGCGCGACGTCGACGCCGAACGGCACCCGCACCTGGTCCGCCGTCAGCGGAAACACGCGGCGCCCCGGTCGCGCCGATCGCAGATCGAGGATGGCGACAACATCGCCGGGAAGGACGCGGCTGAGCGTGCTGGATCCGCCCCTGACCCGCACGTCCACCGTCGTCGGCACGTCGCCGGTCATCTCGACGCCGGCGGGCAGCTGTTGCAGCTCCAGCGGGACGCGCAGTCCGCGCTCGACCGTTTCTTCGCCCGAGACCGCAAGCCAGAGGAGCAGCGCAACGACCAGCGAGATGAGCTTCAGCCCGACATGGCGAAACGGCCAGATGCGGTTCACGTGAGCTGCACCTCGCGGCCCGCTGGCGACCCGCGCCGCTGGAGCACGAGCGAGCGAAGTCGAACTCGCAGCGCTTCGACCGTCAGACCCCGATTGATCTGGCCGTCCGAGACGAGTGAAATGCTCCCCGTCTCCTCGGACACGACAATCGCCACCGAATCGTTTTCCTCGGTCAACCCGATCGCGGCGCGGTGGCGCGATCCGAGCTCCTTGGCGAGCTTCGGGTTGACCGTCAGCGGAAGGAAGCAGGCCGCGGCGGCCACGCGATCGTCCTGCACGATGACCGCGCCGTCATGCAGTGGCGACGATGGCTGAAAAATGCTCAGGAGCAGGTCGTAGGTGAGCGTCGCATCGAGTGGAATCCCGCCCTCGATGTAGTTGCGCAGGCCGATCTGCCGCTCGATGGCGACGATCGCCCCGATCCGCTGCGACGACAGCATGCTCGTCGCCACAACGAGTTCTTCAATCGACTCCTCCGCCGACTCCTCTTTCGCGAAGTATCTGAAGAAGGGGGCGCGGCCCAGATGCGCGAGCGCGCGGCGGATGTCGGACTGGAACAGCACGATGACGGCGAAGACGATATAGCCAAACAGATTCCGAATGAGCCAGTTCGTCGTCTCGAGATGGGCCCACCGCGAACCGTAGAACAGCGCGACGAGGACGCCGCCACCGAGCGTCATCTGAACCGCGCGTGTGCCCCGAATCAGCTTGAGCAGCTCGTAGACCAGAATCGACACCACGACGATGTCGACGAGGTCCCACCAGCTCAGCGGTGGGCGACGGAAGAAGGTGGTGATCCAGGTCATGGCCGATGGCTGTGTCTCCGTATCTCATCGGCCACGCGCATGACCTGCGCCATTTCGGCGACGGCATGGACGCGCACGATGTGCGCGCCCGCAAGCACCGCCGCGGTTACGGCCGCCGCCGTACCCCAGTCGCGGTCGGCGGCTGCGCGGCCGTCCAGCGCCTCCCGCATGAACGACTTGCGCGATGGGCCTGCCAGCACGGGCCGGTCGAGCGCCGCAGCTAGCTCTGGCAGGCGCGCCAGCACACCATAGCTGTGCGCAGGTCGTTTGGCAAACCCGATCCCGGGGTCCACGATGATGCGGTCTCGTGGAACGCCCGCAGCCGTCGCCGCCGCGACGGTATCCCGGAGCTCGCGGATGACGTCGGCCATGATGTCCCCGTACACCGCCTCGTCATACATGGTCTTCGACCGGCCGCGGCTGTGCACAACGATCAGCGCTGCGCCGGCGTCCGCCGCGACGCGACCAATCGGCGGATCGAAGCGCAACCCGCTGATGTCGTTGACCATCCGCGCCCCAGCCGCCAGGGCCGCGCGCGCCACGTCGGCCTTGTAGGTGTCGACCGAGAGGGGCACACGCACCCGCGTCGCGAGACCCTCGATCACCGGAACAATCCTGTCACACTCCTCTCCCGCTGAGACCACTTCCGCGCCGGGGCGTGTGGACTCGCCGCCGACGTCGATGAGGTCCGCGCCGGCGAGCTCCATCCGCAGGCCGGCCTCGATCGCCGCCGACGTATCGAGTGGTGGGACGGTTTCGCCGAATGAATCGGGGGTGACGTTGAGGACGCCCATCACGAGCGCACGATCGCCTAGGCGCAGGTGCGAGCCGTCTGGAAGCGGAATTGTGAAAAAAGCGCGATCAGGGAACAGCGTGGCCATTGCGCGTCAGTCGTGGGTCCTTGGTCGTTTGTCGTTGGCCGTTCGACGAACGACACGCGACCACGACCCCACGACCCACGACCAACGGATGTCTATTCCTGCGGGATCGGCTTGTTCAGCGACGGCACGATCGGCGCGCGCTCCTTCCGGGCGCGCGGCTCCTCTTCTTCGGGCGCTGCCGGGCGCGCGGCCACCGCCTGCGGCTCGTCGAGCGGCAGCCCGGCCGCCAGACGCTTCACCTGTTCGGCGTCGAGCACCTCGCGCGACAGGAGCGCGTCGGCGATGCTCACCAGCGTCTGCTTGTTGTTGCTGAGCAGCCGGTGGGCGCGCTGGTAGTTGTCGGTGACGAAGCGCTTGACCTCCTGATCGATCTTGAGCGCCGTATCCTCGCTGTAGTCCTGGTGCTGCGCGATCTCGCGGCCGAGGAAGATCTGTTCTTCCTTCTTGCCGAAGGTGAGCGGCCCCATCGCATCGCTCATGCCCCATTCGCAGACCATCCGGCGCGCCAGCTCGGTCGCGCGCTCGAGATCGTTGCCCGCTCCGGTCGTGAGGCTGTCCATCGTGATCTCTTCGGCGATGCGCCCCCCGAGCAGAATCGCGATCTGATCGCTCAGGTAGTCCCTGGAGTAGTTGTGCTTCTCGTCCGCCGGCAGCTGCTGCGTCAGGCCGAGCGCCATCCCACGCGGGATGATGGTGACCTTGTGAATCGGGTCCGCATGCGGCAGCAGAACCGTGAGCAGCGCGTGGCCGGCCTCGTGGATGGCCGTGACGCGCTTTTCCGCATCGCTGATGATCATCGAGCGGCGCTCGGATCCCATCAGGACCTTGTCCTTCGCGAACTCGAAGTCGTGCATGCGCACGACCTTCTGGTTGTAGCGGGCGGCGTTGAGCGCAGCCTCGTTCACCAGGTTCGCGAGATCCGCGCCGGAAAAGCCCGCCGTGCCGCGCGCCAGCACCGGCACCTCGACGTCGTCCGACATGGGAATCTTGCGCGTGTGGACGCCAAGGATCCCCTCGCGGCCCTTGACGTCGGGCCGGTTGACGACGATGCGGCGATCGAAGCGTCCCGGCCGGAGAAGCGCCGGGTCGAGCACGTCGGGTCGGTT
>DASZFS010000600.1:0-10593 GCA_035939575.1 Vicinamibacterales bacterium
CGCCACCGTCGGCTGTGCGGCCAGCCAGGCCAGCGACACGGCCGCGACCGTCGTTCGATGGGCAGAGGCTATTGCGTCCAGCTCGGCCAATGCGTGCAAACCGCGCGGGTTGAGGTGCTGGCTCGCGCTGGCAGCTCTCGCACTGTCGATCAATTGGCGGACCTGTTGCCGATGGCCGGCATCCAGCTGACGGCGGCAGAGCTCGCGCGCCTCGGCGCTGTCTGATCAACAGCGCGGTCGCGAGTCAGTGGGACGCGAAGCGAATGCCACGACCGCACCCATGACTCCCAGTCGCCGGTGCAGGTCCGTGCGCCGCTCTGCGATCAGACCGACCTGAACCAAGAACAACACAACCCAGGCGGTCATCACGACGCCATGCACGTGGAGGAGCAACCGCAGCGGCGGTGTCCCGAACAGAACCTTCAGATAGTAGGTCTGGGCAAATCCGACGAGGGTGGTGAGCGCGAACCCAATGGCGACGCCAGCAGAGAGCCGCCGATCGATCGCCGGACGATTCGCATTTGTGCCGGACGTTGATGTGGCCAGCGTGGACATCACCGAGCCCCTTACCTCCAACCCGAGCGTGCGATTCGGCGTGATCTTACGGTGTTCCGTCAATGAGGCATCAATAAATTCTTCGAGAAGCTTGCCACCCTTCAGGGTTCTATCGCCGAGCCGCCGGGCGTAGACTATGTCCCGCACCGGTCCAGAACTGGAGTCTCACATGCCTACAATGATTCGCCGATCGATCTTCGCGGCCGCGGCCGCAGCCATCGCGCTCGTCTGGTTGACGGTGGGAGCCTTCGGCCAGCCCTCAGGCATGCCCAGCACGAAGAACGGCGACTGGGTCTCGTACACCGCCGACATCCACGGTACGAAATATTCGCCGCTCGATCAGATCACCGCCGCGAACTTCAAGGATCTCGAGGTCGCGTGGCGGTTCAAGACCGACAACCTGGGCACACGACCCGAGTACAAGCTCGAGGGGACGCCGCTCGCGATCCGCGGGACCCTCTACGTCACGGCCGGTACGCGCCGATCGGTGATCGCGCTCGACGGCAAGAGCGGCGAGCTCATCTGGACGCACAGCTACCACGAAGGCAATCGCGCCGCGATCGCGCCGCGCCAGCTCTCCGGCCGCGGCGTTTCGTACTGGACCGACGGGAAAGGCGACGAGCGCATCCTCTACGTCTCGACCGGCTACCGCCTCATTGAGCTGAACGCGAAGAACGGATCGATGATTTCATCGTTTGGCGACGGCGGCGTCGTCGATCTGAAGAAAGGCGCGGTCTTCGGGAAAGGACAGCAGATCGATCTCGAGACCGGCGAGATCGGCCTCCACGCCACGCCGCTCGTCGTCAAGGACGTCGTCATCGTCGGGTCGTCGTTCAAGGAGGGGACGCAGGTCGTCACGCACAACAACACCAAGGGGCTCGTCCGCGCGTTCGACGTACGGACCGGCAAGCTCCTCTGGACGTTCAACACGATCCCGCGGCCGGGCGAGTTCGGCAACGACACGTGGGAAAACGAATCGTGGGCGACCAACGGCAACACCGGGGTCTGGACGCAGATCACCGTCGACGAAGATCTGGGCCTGGTCTACCTTCCGGTCGAAGATCCGACGTCCGATCAGTACGGCGGCCATCGCCCCGGCAACAATCTCTTCGGCGACACCCTCGTGTGCGTCGATCTGAAAACGGGTCAGCGCAAATGGCATTTCCAGGTCGCGCACCATCCGATCTGGGACTACGACCTGTCGTCGGCGCCGATCCTCGCGGACATTACGGTCGACGGCAAGGCGATCAAAGCGGTGGCGTTGCCCAGCAAGGAATCGTTCCTCTACGTATTCGATCGCGTAACCGGTCAGCCCGTGTGGCCGATCGAGGAACGGCCGGTGCCGCAGTCCGACGTGCCTGGCGAAAAGACGTCGCCGACGCAGCCGTTCCCAACGAAGCCGCCGGCCTACGCGCGCCAGGCGATCACGATGGACGAGCTGATCGACTTCACGCCGCAGATGCGCGCCGAAGCGACGGAGCTCGTGAAGAAGTACCGCATGGGGCCGATGTTCCTGCCGGCCGTCGTCAGCAAGGTCGACGGTCCGCTGGCGTCGCTCACGATCGGCACGCTCGGCGGCGGCACGAACTGGCCAGGCGCTGGCTACGATCCCGAAACGCACACCGTGTACGCGCAGGCCGCCAACGCGGGCGTCTCGCCGCTCGGGCTCGTCGAACCGCCGAAGGGTTTCTCGGACATTCGCTACGTAGCCGGCGTCGCGGGACGCGAGTTCCGGATCAACGAAGGACCCGGATTCGGGAGCGCGGCCGACGCGCCGAAGGTGAGCGCGAGCCAGCAGCGGCTGCAGTCTCTCGGCGCCGCGCCGGCGGCGTCGACGCCTCCGGCCGGCGGCGGTGGCGGCGGCGCCCTCACCGTCGAGGGCCTGCCGCTCGTGAAGCCGCCGTACAGCGTCCTCTCTGCGATCAACCTTGATCGCGGCGAGCTGATGTGGCGGGTGCCGCACGGCGACACGCCCGACGTCGTCCGCAATCATCCGGCGCTCAAAGGGCTGAACATTCCGAAGACCGGTCAGCAGGGCAGCGTCGGGCTCGTGGTCACCAAGACGCTCGTCATCCTCGGCGATCCGCAGGTGACAACGACGCCCGAACATCCGCGCGGCGCGATGCTGCGAGCGTACGACAAGCAGACGGGCCGGCAGGTCGCCGCGATCTGGATGGCGGCGCCGCAGAGCGGCTCGCCGATGACCTACAAAGGTCCCGACGGCCGTCAATACATCGTCATCGCAATCAGCGGCGGGAACTACTCCGGCGAGTACCTCGCGTTCGCGCTGCCGTCGGCCGAGGCAAGGCCGACGACGCAGGGCCGCTAGTCCGGGCCGTGCGGCGCCACGAAATTGGAGGAGGAATGCAACGCACACTTATTCGCGCGGTGCTCGTGATGGGATGGATTCCGACGCTGGCCATGATGATCGGCATGAAGGGAATGACCGGAACCCACGCTCTTGCGCAGGGTCCGACACCTGTGAAAGTCACACGGCTCTACACGGGACCGGACGGGAAGACCAAGGTGGAGGAGTACGAAATCCCGCTCAAAGCTCAGGGTAGGGGGACCGAGTTGTCGGCGACTGTGCCGGTCAAGACCCTTCAATTCCGCCGGACCAACAAGGACTACGACCTCGACTGGCACCCGGCACCGAGCCGTCAGTATGTGGTCACGCTCAGCGGCGAGAGCGAGATTGAACTGGACGGCGGCCGCAAGCTTCGTCTCGGGCCTGGTCACATTCTGCTGGCCGAGGACACGACGGGCCAGGGGCACATTTCCCGGGCGATTGGCTCGGGCGATCGCATCTCGATCTTCATCCCGTTGGCCGATGGGGCCGTACCGCCGCGCTGACTACGATTGAGCACGGCCCGGCTAGGCGAAGAAGGTGTCCGCTCGCGCACCGGATGAGCTTGCCGTGCTCCGCCTTCACGTGTCGGATGCTCACGCGCGCGAATCGCAGGACCGCAATACGGGACTCTCCTTCGACTGGCAATCCAACATCCACGAAAGTAAGTTGCGCGTGACGATTAGTTACACGCTAGAATCGCGCCGTTCAGCCACGAACCGGACGTCCCAACCGAGTCAGTGATGGTTTTCCGCTGTTTCCGGAGAGCGCAGGCTCTCGAGTGGACCTGGAGGAAACGTCATGAGATTCCGGCTTGCCAGTGCCCTGGTTCTCGTACTCGTCACATTGATTCCCCGGGTCGGCGCGGCCCAAGGATTTACGGGCGGCCTTCGCGGCGCCGTTCACGATCCGAACGGCGTTGTCCCGGGTGTCGAGGTCGTCCTCACCAACGAAGCCACCGGCTTCAAACGGTCCGTGACCACGAACGCGGTCGGCGAGTACTCGTTCGCGGCCGTCGAGCCGGGCACGTACACTGTTCGCGTCGCGCTGCAAGGCTTCAAGACGCTGGAGCGTCAAGGGATCCGCATCGGCACGCAGCAATTCCTCATCCTCGACATCGCGCTCGAGGTCGGCGCGGTCTCGGAATCGGTGACCGTCACGGGCCAGGCGCCGCTCATCGAGCGCGCCAACGCTTCAAAAGGGGATGTCCTCGACAGCAAGACGCTCGAAACACTGCCGGCGCCCGGGCGCAACGCGTTCATGATCGGCGTGGCGGTTCCCACGGTCATTGCCAGCGGCGATCCACAGTTCAACCGACAGCAGGATCAGACCAACGCGTCGCTGCTGTCGCTGGGCGGCGGCACGCGGCGCGGCAACAACTACATCCTGGACGGCGTGCCGATCGGCGATCTGCGCAACCGGGCCTCGGCGAACCCGACCATCGAAGCGATTGAAGAGGTCAAAGTCCAGGTCCACACTTACGACGCCGAGATGGGACGCACCGGCGGTGGCGTGTTCAACGTGACCGCGAAGTCGGGCAGCAACCAGTTCCACGGCAGCGGCTTCTATCAGTCGCGGCCGAATGGGCTCTTGACGAACAATTATTTCAGCGAGCTGGCGGGCGAGCCGAAGCCGCCAGGCTACTACAACCTGTACGGCGGCGGCGTCGGCGGGCCGATCGTGAAGAACCGAACGTTCTTCTGGTATGCAATGGAGGGCTATCAGTCGAACACGACGCGCGGCGTCTCCGTGGCGTTCCCGACGGCGGCCGAGCGCGCCGGCGACTTTTCGAACTTCCGCAACAGCAACGGGCAACTGATCGTCATCTACGATCCGCTGACGACGAGGACTGACCCGGTGACCGGCCTGCTGGTTCGCACGCCGTTCAAGGGCAACATCATTCCGTCGAATCGGATCAACGTCGTTGCGGCCAACATGCTGAAATCCATTCCGCTGCCCGACACGAATGTCGACGATGGCGGCACGCCGAACTACACGCGGACGGCGCAGATCATCGATCGGGCGCAGATGTACACGGGCAAGGTCGAGCACAAGTTCAACGACAAGGTGTCGCTGAGCGGGTTCTACCTCTTCAACAAGACCGACGAGCCGTGCTCGGACTACTTCGAGCCGGGGCTGAACGGCGCGACCCGGTACGCGGATCCGAACGACTATCTGTTGAAGCGGCGGCCCCAGGTGCTCGCGTTGAACAACACCTGGGTACTGTCGAATTCATCCGTCGCGTCGTTCCGGTTCGGGTGGACGCGGTTCCCAGACAACCAGACGCTCACGGCGGCGTTCGATCCGTCGACGCTCGGGTTCAGCCAGAAATTCCTGAGCCTGATTCCCGCCGATCCACTCTCACACAAGTTCCCCGGGGGAGACATTGAGGGATACGACCAGGCCGCGGGCCAGACTTTCGGGGCGATCACGCCGAACTCGCTGAACTACTATTCGACGAGCGTGAACGGCAGCGTTTCCAAGTTCGTCAGCACGCACACGATGAAGTTCGGCGGGGACTACCGCAAGGTCGGCGCCGACTTCTACAGCCCGGGAGACGGCAGCGGGTTCTTCAATTTCGACAAGGCGTTCACGTCAGCCGATCCGACCAGCGATGGCACCGCGACGTCGGGCAGCTCTGTTGCCAGCTTCCTCCTCGGCTATCCGACGGGGGATCCGACGAACTTCAGTACGATGCCGCTGTCCACGCCGCTCAATGTCTACACGCGGTACTACGCCGGCTACGCCCAGGACGACTGGCGGGTGAGCTCGAAGTTCACGCTCAACTACGGCCTCCGGATCGAGCACGAGACGGGCATGCGTGAGATCAACAACCAAATTACGGTCGGCTTCGATCAGAACGCGCTCAACCCCGTCAACGTCGTCATTCCCGCCGATCCGGTGGCCGGAACGCCGGCCCGCCCGGTGCGCGGCGGGCTCATGTACGCCGGCGTGAACGGCGCGAACGACTACCAGGGCAATCCGCCCGCGCTGAAGTGGTCGCCGCGGGTGGGAGCCGTGTACTCGCTGAACCCGAACACCGTCATCCGCGGCGGCTACGGCATCTTCTGGGCGCCGTGGAATTATCAGCAGCCGAGCACCACCTCGAACAACTACGGGCAGACGGGCTACACCGTCAACACGTCGACGCCGCAGGGCCAGTTCGTTCCCACGGTGACGCTCGACAACCCGTTCCCGAACGGCCTGGTCCAGCCGCAGGGCAACACGCTCGGACTCCTGACCGGCGTCGGCACGAGCGTCAACTTCGTCGATCAGAACAAGGGAGCGCCACGGGTGCAGCAGTACTCGGTAGACGTTCAGCGCGAGCTGCCCGGCGCGATGGCGGTCATCATTTCGTACATGGGATCGCGGGGCGACAACCTGGGGTACGGGGGAACGGCCGACGCGACGATCAACATCAACCAGCTCGATCCGAAGTACATGGCGCTCGGCGCGCGGCTGCAGGATTCGCTGCCCAATCCGTTCTTCGGCGTCGCGAGCGCGGGGCCGCTGAGTACGGAGGCGACGCTCTCACGCGGGCAGCTCCTGCGTCCGTTCCCGGAATTCCTCAACGTGCTCGCCCGGCAGTCGACCGGAGCGAGAAACCGGTACAACGCCGGCGTCTTCGAGTTCCAGAAACGCGTCACGCACGGATGGGGCGGACGATTCAGCTACACGTACAGCAGGCTCGACGACAATCAGTTCGGTGAGACGAACAACTACTCGCAGGTCGCGGGTGGAACGTCCGGCGCCAACGTCGGGCGCGCGCTCAACAACTACGATCTGGAGGCCGAGTACAGCCGCAGTATCCTCGACGTGCCGCATCGCCTCGTTCTCGCGCCGATTGTCGAGCTGCCCTTCGGCCAGGGCCGGCGGTGGGTGAACCAGACCGGGTGGGTCGATGCGCTCGCTGGTGGTTGGATCGTCGCGGGCGTGTTCGAGTATGTCAGCGGCTTCCCGATCAACGTGGGACAGAACGGCGACAACACGGGCACGTTCAGCGGCGAGCAGCGCCCGAACCTCGTGTCGGGCGCGAGCGCGACCACGACCGGCGACCGCGAAGTCCGCTTCAACGGTTGGATCAACCCCGCGGCCTACACGCTGGCTCCGGCCTTCACGTTCGGCAATGCGCCGAGAACCAATCCCGATCTGCGGACGCCGGACCGAAACAACATCGATCTCGTGATCAGCAAGGACTTCCCGATCCACTCAACGGTCCGAGGGCAGATCAAGATCGAGCTGCTGAACCTCACCAATCGCGTGAAGACCAATGGCCCGGAGCAACGGCTCGGACGTTCGGATTTCGGGCTCATCACGACTCAGGCGGGATTCATGCGGATCACGCAGATTACATTCAGGATCAACTTTTAGGCACAGAGGACACAGGGACACAGAGGACACAGAGAGAAAGATCGCGCAGCGATCGCCGAGAACGCAGAGCATGTGTTCATTTGCGAACCCGGCGATCGCCGCGCGAAGCGTTTCGGGATCGTCAGACTCACGCGCAAGCCGGGTGCCGGCACTCGCACCGCAGCTCGGTCTGCTGGCCCTTCTCCTTGCAGATTTCGCTGCAGTACTTTCCCCATTCGCCGCCCTTGGCGACCATGCAGCTGCACGCCGGATGCGCACACTTCTGAGCGTCAGCCATACTGCCTCCACGGCAGAATCTAGGCCGCGCGCGCGGCACCGCAAGCTCTTCAATTGCCGTCGATCGATTTCGTCAACTTCCTACTGAGTGCCGTCATACTGAAGCGCCGCGATGGCCGGCGTTATTGACCGCGAACGCTGGAGCGGATACCTCCGACCGCCGCGATGCGGCGAACGTCTCGGGATGGCCGGCGTTGCCGCAGAAGGTCGGACAGCACCGCATCACCGGCGGCGCGCGCCGCCGACGTCTCGTACCCTTTCAGGCCGCCCGTCAGCGGCGTGCCGATCGTCTGGTACATCGCCTCCATTGTCGCGACATCGACAACATCTGGATGCTCGAATACTTCGAGTGCGTGGCGCAGTTCATGGCCGATGACGGCGAGGAGCTGATCGCGGTTCTTGCCACGCTGGTCGGGCATTACGGTCACCCGCAGATAGCGGTTACCGTGAGTTGAGGCGATGAAGGGCAGCATGCACCCGTGTAGATGCCCGAACGCACAATACCCGAACTCGACATAGACAATGCCGGAGGAGTGATCGATCGCGTCGACCAGCGCGCGGAATGTTGCCGACCGTTCGCCACCTTCTCTGAGCAACTCGAGGATGGTTGCGTCGGTGGATCGGACACGGCTCGGCGAGGCTCCGGCGGCTGCCGCAGGCGCGGCGGTACGAGACACAAGGGCGGCAGCGATGATCACCGAAGCGATCGTGTGACCGAGCGTGAGAAGCCTGTTGGTGCCGGTAAGACGGGCAAGAATGGTGTAAACCATGTGGCGCAAGACGGCGAACAGCGGTAGGCTGTGCCGACCCTCCTGCGCCCAATCTGCGCGCGCGGCTTCGAGGAGTCTTTGGAGCGAATCGGGAGTTTTTGGGGGATTTTCTGGGCACGCTCCGCTCGGTCATGTTCGGACCGTTTACGCTCGACGCCGAGACCCGACAGCTGCTTCGTGGTCCCGATCGAGATTCCGTCCACCTCTCGCCGAAGGCCTATGAGCTGCTGTGCGTGCTTGTCGAAACGCGGCCACGTGCCATCGCGAAGGCCGAACTTCACGAGCGGCTTTGGCCATCGACGTTTGTGTCAGAAGCGACCCTGGCGAGCCTCGTTGCGGAGCTGCGCGACGCGCTCGGGGAGAGGGGGCGCGAGGCCCGGTTTATCCGCACGGTCCATGGCTTCGGGTACGCGTTCTCAGGCTCGGCGAGTGAACCGAAGACATCGTCTGCGGCGTCGTTCGCAAACTGGATCATCTGCAACGGCCGCGAGCAGCCACTTGGCGACGGCGAACATCTGGTGGGGCGCGATCCCGACGTGGCGGTGCCGCTCAGTTCGCCGACCGTTTCACGCCATCACGCCAGATTCGTGGTCGCGGGAGGCGTGGCCACGCTGGAAGATCTGGGCAGTAAGAACGGCACGTATCTGCGTGGTCAGGCCATCAAGGTAGTGACGCAGCTGACCGACGGTGACCGGATTCGGATCGGCGCGTTCGAGCTGACCTATCGAAGTCTCGCCAGCGCCGGCTCGACCGAAACACAGCTTCGATGATTCTGACAACCGGCGTCCGGCTCGGCCCGTACGAAATCGTCGCGCCGCTCGGGGCCGGTGGCATGGGCGAGGTCTTTAAAGCGCGAGACACGCGGCTCGATCGCCCTGTCGCGGTCAAGATCCTGCCGGCCGAAGTCGCGGCCGACCCACAGCGGCGGGAGCGTTTTCGCCGCGAAGCGCGCGCCATCTCGAGCCTGACGCACCCGCACATCTGCACCTTGTATGACGTGGGCGAACAGGATGGATTCGAGTTCCTCGTCATGGAGTATCTGGACGGCGAGACCCTGGCGCACCGTCTCCTGCGTGGAGCCCTGCCGCTGGAGGACGTGCTGCGCATCGCCGTCCAGCTCGCGGATGCACTCGATGCGGCGCACCAAGCGGGCTTAACCCACCGCGATCTGAAACCCGCGAATGTGATGTTGACGGCCAGCGGTGCGAAAGTACTCGACTTCGGCCTGGCCAAGTGGCGCGGCGCTGACCAGGATTCGGTGATCGCCGTCGCCCAGGCGACCGCGCATCCCACCTTAACGCAGGTGGGCACCGTCGTCGGAACCATCCAATACATGGCTCCGGAGCAAGTCGAAGGCAAGGTGGCCGACGCCCGGTCGGATCTGTTTGCCCTGGGCGCCATCATCTACGAGATGACCACAGGCCGGAAGGCGTTCGACGGCGCTAGCGCGACGAGTGTGATGGCGGCCATCCTTTCTTCGGTCCCGCCGCCTATGGTTGCGCTGCAGCCAGTCACTCCTCCGGCGCTCGAACGTGTCGTCAGGAAATGCCTCGCCAAAGATCCCGCTCGACGCTGGCAGACGGCCGCCGACCTTCGTGATGAGCTCATGTGGATCGCGGAGGATCGTGCCGCTCAGTTCACAGCCCCGACGATGTCAGCTGCGAGGACGGTTTCGCTGAGAGGTTGGAAGCGCGCTGCCTGGACGATGGCAGCCGTGGCAACCGCCCTGGTCGTGCTCGTCGGCTTGGTTCTCAGCCGGACGCAAGCCCCAACTCCGTCGCGCGCGGTTCGTCTCACGCTGCAGCCGCCTGAGAGCACCGGCGGGATCAGCGTCCCAATCGTCTCACCCGACGGTCGGAGTGTCGCGTTCGTGGGCGGTGACTCGGACGGCAGGAGTCGCTTGTGGATGCGGCCGTTTGATTCGGTGACGGCCCAGCCCATTGCAGAAGCTGAGGAGCATGCGTTTCCGTTCTGGTCACCCGACAGTCACGTCATCGCATTTTTCGGTGAAGGAAAGCTCAAGAAGATCGACGCCCGCGGCGGACCCGTGCTGATCGTCGCGGACAATGCCCCGTCAACCTCTTGAACGACGATTTCGGCCGTGTGATTGCGGTGCTTGATCCGAGGGTTGCGCAAATCGGGGTGCGAATGACGTTCTGAGCGTGCCGTTATCAGGCTCGTCGATGATCGGTCGAACTCTTTCACATTACCGCGTGATCGCGCCGCTGGGCGGCGGCGGGATGGGCGTGGTGTTCAAGGCCGAGGACACGCTTC
>DASZFS010000601.1:0-3184 GCA_035939575.1 Vicinamibacterales bacterium
TGCTTGGGTGAATGAAGCCAACGCCGCTTTCGTCGCTCCGTACGGCGCGCCGCCGGTGAGACCCAGGCGGCCGGCCATGCTGCTGATGTTGATGATGGTCCCCGTCTTACGCGCCACCATGCCTGGCGCAAATGCGGCGACGAGGAGGAACGGCGCCCTGACGTTGGCGGCGAACATCGCGTCGAAGGACGCGATCTCGAAGGTCTCGGTGGATCCCCAGACCGCGAACCCGGCGTTGTTGACGAGGATGTCGACGTCGCCAACCTGCTTGGCGAAGCCCGCGATGCTCGCGGCGTCGCCGAGGTCGGTTCCCACGTAGCGGGCGTGGCCGCCCTGCGTGTGGATCTCATCGACGGTCTGCGCACCGCGAGTCGCGTCTCGGCCGTGCACGGTGACATCGGCGCCATCCCGTGCGAGTTGAAGGGCGATCGCGCGGCCGAGACCGGACGTCGCTCCGGTGACGAGGGCCTTCAGGCCGGCGAGATCGCGTTGTTGAGCCGTCATCATCCCTCCTCTTTGCAGATGCCAGCGTACCGGAAGCCGTCGAACGCTTCTTGCGTGATTCGGCCAGTTTTGTCAGTTATTGCTTCGAACGACGCCAGGCAGCCAGCACCGGACAGGCGGCAGCACGAAGAGGGTCGGAGGGGAAAACTTTAGCGACGAGACGCTCGGATCATCGGCGCTGATGATCTCGTCTCCATCGTCCTGGACTCGTGCCCACGATCTGATGGAAGGTGCGAGTGAACGCCGCCTGATCCGCAAAGCCTGCCTGTTCCGCAATGTCGGACAGCGACTCGCGCGTATGGATCAAGAGATCCTGTGAACGTTCAATCCGGCGCAGCACGAGCCAGCGGTGCGTGGAGACACCGAAGCTCGCCTTGAATGAGCGGGCAAAGTGGCTGATCGAAAGGCCGCACTCCTCCGCCACTTGAGAGAGCCGTATGCCACCGGTCAGATTCTCATTGAGCAATTCTGTCGCACGGCGTTTCTGCGACGGCCCCAACCCACCGACCGAAACCGAGGCCGGTTTCCGTAGGGCTCCGTACTTTTGGAGTACATGCGCGCCAAGGATCAGATTGAGGTGGTCCAGTGCCAGAGGGGAAGGCCAGTCTGGTCGTCCCACTGAGGGAAGCATGCTCTTCGTCAATTGTGCCAGCACGAGATCTTCTTCTGCAACCGCGACCTTGTACGTCTCGACGGTACCGACGCCGAGATCGGCCGCGATATCGTCCAGGCCTTTGAGAGGCACATGAAACAGCAGGTAGCCGAACGGCCGTCTTATCCAGCAACTGGGACGCGCGTCAAGGTCCATCACCGTGGACCGGAACGCATGAATGTAGGGCGTCGGGACTCGTTTATCGTCGACGCGAAACTCATAGTCCGCGCTCGCGACCGATGTGGTCGACACGGCCACCAGCAGCGCGGGAACGGTCGAGACCTTCGTGATCGGCTGCGCCAGTCCACACGAACAGTCCAACCGCGTGATCGTAAATGCATCTGCGCCGCGCAACTGAGAGGGGATCGAGGAGGGCTCCTTCAGCCGCAGGTGTTTTACCGGCGCGTCATCAAACGACGCGAGGGGCCTAGAGGCCGACTGCCGACCGTCCCTGACCATGTTGCTGCTCATCACTTGGCCCCCAGACGAGTTGACCGGTCCGTCTCGAACGCTACCACGCGGCGATGGTACCGTCCAATTCTAGCGATCAGAGCGCGTCCTTAGCGCTCAAACGGCAGAATCTGGTTGACGGCGTTGATGTCATCTTCCGTCAGTCCAACGCGTGCGGCTGCCACGTTCTCTTCGACGTGCGCGACGTTGGAGGTTCCCGGAATGGGCAAAACAACCGGCGATCGTGCGAGCAGCCAGGCCAGCGCGATCTGTGACGGCGTCAGGTTCTTTCGTGCGGCCACGCGACGAAGAGGGCTATTCGCGCCCGTCAGTTGGCCAGCCGCCAAGGGAAACCACGGGATGAAGACGATGTCGTGTTGCTCGCAGTATTCCAGCACATCCTCGGAGCCGCGGTCGGTCACGCTATAACGATTCTGTACGCTCGCGATGGACACGATCGTGCGCGCGTCCTGAAGATGGCGCAGGCTCGCTTCCGATAGACCGATGTGCTTGATCTTGCCCTCCGTCTGCAACGCCTTCAGCGCGCCCAGCTGTGCCTCCATCGGGACCTTTGGGTCGACCCTGTGCAACTGATAGAGATCGATCCGGTCGAGGCGCAGCCGCCGCAAGCTCCCTTCGCATGCCGACTTCAGATGTTCCGGCGTTCCGTTTTCAACCCATTGGTCAGGGCCCGGCCGCTCGAGGCCGCCCTTTGTCGCGATCACGACGCCTTCGGGATAGGGATGGAGAGCCTCAGCAATGATGCTCTCGCTGACCTCGGGACCGTACGAATCCGCCGTGTCGATGAAGTTGACCCCGAGTTCGACTGCACGTCTCACGACGCGAATGGCCTCGCGTCGATCCGTGGGTGGGCCCCAGATTCCCTTGCCGGTCAGCCGCATCGTACCCAGGCCGAGTCGAGCCACGAGGAAATCGTTGCCGAGCAGCAATTCGCCGCTGAGGCCGGCCGTCCCGTTTTCCCTGCCTGATGCGTTCTTCGGTTTGCGGCTCGTCAGGTGACGCCTCCCCTAGTCCGAGCGTATCCGCGTACGAACCCTTACCGATTGATTCAAGCGACTGTTCTTGTCAATTCAAACCACTGATTGCTTGTCGGCGTACCCCCGACCTTAGGCGCTGTTCCGAAGTACGCCAGATGGACGCGGGTTGGCGACGTGAAGTCGTCATGTCCGAGCACACCGAGGCGCTTCATCAGGCGTAGTCTGCGGGCGAGATGGCGGACCAGGTGTGCGCCACATTAGCCGCCGGGTCCGCCCTTTCTCAACGAGACGCCCACGGCTGACAAGGAGACCAACCCGCTGGCGTCAGCTGCTGCTTGCGCCTGAGGACGCCAGAGTCCGCCCTGAACAAGTAGCGCAGCAAGTAGCGCCATGCGCCACTCGTTCACAAGCGTGCGAGATCATTAGGAAAGATTGGAGGCGCCGCCCGGATTTGAACCGGGGGTGGAGGTTTTGCAGGCCTCTCGCGAAACCGGTCGGTTTCTCCGGCGGCTGGGGAGCGATCGTGACATCACGCCCGGTCCATCCGACTTCAAAGCTGCGACGGCCCGCGCCTTCAGGC
>DASZFS010000602.1:0-5296 GCA_035939575.1 Vicinamibacterales bacterium
CGACAGGCGTCCCGACGAATACGTCGCTCGTGTGGAACATTGCCGCGTTCGCGACCGATTACGACGTCTATTTCGGCACCTCGCCCTCCAACATGCCGCGCGTGGCGAACGTGCCCGCCCAACTGGTCAACAACCCGCCGCTCACGTACTCCTGGGCGCCTTCGCCGCCACTCTGCACGGGAACGACGTACTACTGGCTGGTGGTGTCAAGAACCAACGCCACGCCGGTGAACCCGGCGATCAGCGCGGGATCATCTACCCAGTCGTTCACGACGGTGGGAGCTCAGTCGAGCTGTTCGAGCCGGCCGGGTGACTTCTACGGAGACGGGAGAGCGGACACTACTGTGTTTCGTCCGTCGAATGCGACGTGGTACATCCGGGACCCGGCCACAGGGACCACGAGCAACTTCCAGTGGGGGAATGGCGCCGATGTACCCGTTCCCGGCGACTACGATGGCGACGGAAAGGCGGACATCGCCGTGTTTCGGCCGTTCAACGGCACATGGTACGTCGTGAGATCGAGCGACGGTACTGGATTTGCGGTTCAATGGGGCATCGGATCGGACATCCCCGTACCGGGCGACTACGACGGGGACCGCAAAACCGACTTGGCCGTTTTTCGCCCCTCCAATGGGGCTTGGTACATCATTCGGTCCAGCGACGGCCTGGTCACGCTGTCCTGGTGGGGCGTTGCACGTGACATACCGGTGGTCGGTGACTACGACGGCGACGGTAAGGCGGACATCTCCGTCTTCCGCCCCTCGACCGGCATGTGGTACGTCGTCTTATCCGGCGGCGGATACCTCATCACGCAGTGGGGTAATCGGGCGGACGACGTCCCTGTGCCCGGCGACTACGACGGGGATGGCAAGACCGATGTCGCGGTCTTCCGCCCGTCGAGCGGCGCGTGGTACTGCCGCCCTTCACGTGGCGGCCCCTACATCGCGCGCCAATGGGGGATCGGATCGGACGTGCCCGTGCCCGGAGACTACGACGGAGATGGGAAGACAGACTTTGCCGTGTTCCGGCCGTCGAATGGGAGCTGGTATCTTTGGTACTCGAGCACGGGGACTGCGGCGGTCTTTCAGTGGGGGACCGGAAGCGACGTTCCGATCCTCAAACGTCCTTGAGTCAATCAGTGAAATGGTGCGCCCGGCAGGATTCGAACCTGCGGCCTACGGCTCCGGAGGCCGTCGCTCTATCCAGCTGAGCTACGGGCGCGCAAGTCCTTAAGGTTATCTCATTTTCGCGCCGGCCACCGCAGCATTGACGGTGAAGTCGGCGTCGCTCTACGCTCAGCTGAGCTTGGCACGCCCCCGCCACTGCCGCGCCCACTCCCCTATCGCCCTGGCCGAACTGGCAATGGCGGCGTCGCTCAGCACGACCTGCAGCAGCCCGACACGGCCATCCGTAACCATCATCATTCCGCCGCCAACGGTCACCTGCCCTGCCTCACCTGCGCCCGTGCCGGCTACCAACGGGCGATCGGCGGTGGTGACTTACGGCTCGGCAACGGTGACGGGCGGGACCACGCCCGTGTCGGTTTCATGTACGCCGGTAAGCGGATCAACATTCGTCCTGGGTTCGACGCCGGTCACGTGTACCGCGACGGACGCCGTGCGCCGGACCGCCAGCTGTTCGTTCACCGCGACCGTGATACTCCCGCCCCGGCTTGGCGTCACCACGATTCTGGCCTTCGGCGACAGCATCACCGAAGGCGAGGTCCCGGTCGTGGGCGAGTTCGCCCTTCGCCCGCACTATGTCCAGGCTGGAAGTGCCTACCCGGCTCATCTCGCGACCCTGCTCGCGCAGCGCTACACCGAACAGGGCGCGTCGCGGATCGATGCTTTTGCGATCGGTCCAACGAATCTGGGAAACGACTGCACGAACACGAATCCGCCGCGTCCGACGACCTCGGGGATCGTGGTGATCAATGCGGGATGTCTCGGTGAGCCTGCTGAATCCACCACCCAATGTGCGCAGGATGGGACATGTGCGCGGGACCGTCTGATCGGCAAGATCGCGATCTACCATCCTGACCTCGTCCTGCTGCTCGAAGGCACCAACGATCTGAGTGCTGATCCTCTACGCGCCGGCGCATCCATATCGGCTGGCGTGACGGGCGTGCGGGGGCTGATCGCGGCGGCTCAGAGCAGTGGCGCGCGGGTTCTGGTCGGGACACTCCTGCCGGAAATTGCCGCAGACCTCACGCACGGGGGTGCGCCGGACCAGGTCGTGCCGTTCAATGCCCAACTCGTGCCCGCGGTGCTGAGCTCCGGTGCGTCAATCGTGGATCTCTACAGCGATATCGTCCAGGATCAGACTGATTGGATTTCGCCTCTCGACGGGCTGCATCCGACTGAGGCGGGCTATCGCGAAATGGCGCGCGTGTGGTTCAACAGCATTCAAAAGGCCTTCGAGCTGGCATCGACAACGACCTCGGTCAAGACCCCGGGAACGAGGATCTCGGCTCGCCGGCAATGACAACCTCCTTCACAACGGCGTAGCATTCGCCAGGATGACGGCCTCGCGCGCGTCGGCCTATTCGCCCCCGCCGTCAAAGGGGATTTACACCACGACGTTAGCCGAACTGATGGCGGCTTCCATCACGCTTGCGCCGGAAGCGCCGCGCCAGGCCGACCTTTTTCAGGACGAAGACGAAGACCGCAGCACGCGCCTGTATTGCGCCGGCGACCGCTCGCTCATCGAGAGGCCGCGCGTCGCTATCATCGGGACCCGCGACCCCAGCAGCGCCGGCGCCGGCCGCGCGCGACGGCTGGCGCGCGAGCTCGCAGGCGCTGGAGTGGTCGTCGTGTCAGGGCTCGCCAAGGGCATCGATACGGAGGCGCTGGCCGCCGCGATCGAGGCGGCCGGACGCGTCATCGCCGTGATCGGCACGCCGTTGGATAGGGCATACCCCGGTGAGAACAAGCGGCTGCAGGAGCGCATCTATCATGAGCACCTCCTGATCTCGCAGTTCGCTCCGGGCCAGCGCGTATTTCAGCGCAATTTCCCCGTCCGAAACCGACTCATGGCCGCGCTCAGCGATGCCACCGTGATCGTCGAGGCTGGCGAGTCGTCCGGAACGTTTCATCAGGCCGTTGCCTGCGAGCGGTTGGGGCGATGGCTCTTCATCGCGCGAACCGTCGCCGACGATCCCCACCTCCGCTGGCCGGCGGACTTCATCGGCAAGCCGCGGGTCCGCGTCTTGAATGCAACCACCGACATCTTGACGGAGCTCCCGCCGCCACGCCAGATTCGGTAGATTGCGCCGTGCCGCTCCCGGTTCTTTCCTGTTGCACCTATCTCACCGACGTGGATGGTGTGGCCTGGCGGAGCCGGGACTACGACGCGCACGATTTCATCTGCGCGATCAAGGAAAAGCCGATCAACATGTTCGCGCAAGTCCCCGTTCGCGGCAGCTTGAGACGGCTCGATGACTCGAACCGGGATCGCGCCCTCGTGTGGTTCGCGCAGATGATTGCTGACTGCGCCGATCGTCGTCTCATGGGAGCGCCGGTCGCGCTGATACCCGTGCCGAACAGCCACTGCTCGGTCGGCGCCAGTGAGCCTCCTCGAACGAGGGCCCTTGCGGAGGCGCTGGCCGTCGAGCTGAACGGAGGCACTGGAGGCCCTGGAGGCGCTATCGATGGCGAGGAGCCCGCCGGTCGACGTCAGCCCGCCGGAGACGCCGTCGTGCTCGACATCCTGCGCTGGTCGGAGCCAGTACAGCCTGCCCACCTCCTCCGTGGGACACGCGATCCACAGGAACTGTTCGGAAGGTTGACCATCGTTGGCAGTCTCGACGCGCTGACCAATCGACGTGCCGTCCTCGTCGACGACGTGCTCACGACCGGGGGGCACCTTCAGGCCTGTGCGGCGAGAATCCGGCGGCATGGTCATCGGATCGATGTTGCCGTCGTGGCCGGCCGCGCCGACCAGACTCAAGTCGCGGAACCGTTCACGATCCGGATCGACGAGATCGCGGAGTTCGCACCGGAGGGAAGCTAGCGCTGGTCGTAGGCGGGGAGGGACCCGGAAGATCGTGAAGATGGTGCGCCCGGAGGGACTCGAACCCCCGGCCTACAGGTTCGAAGCCTGCCGCTCTATCCAGCTGAGCTACGGGCGCATCTCATTGCAAACCAAGTACTTCGAGTCTCGCGTTGATAGTCCTATCGTCATCCCACAAGATTTCCACAGGTTCAACGCTCTGACCCGGTCCTCAACTTAGTCAAAGTAGCAGTCGTTGGCAAGGTGGGCATCGGCAGCCAGACCCCGGGCGCGAAAGAAACTTCCACTTGACTGGGGCCGGGCGCGGGATGTTATCCAGAACGAAGCACCTGCTGCTACCGTTCTCGCTGCACAGCCTGGACGATTGGCTGACAACGACGTTGCGCGAAGGGGATGACATGGAGATTTTCAGAAGGGCACTTGTCGCCGCAGTCACGATCATGTGCTGCATTAGCATCGCAGCGTCGTGTTTCTTGGCGCTGTCTTACACGATGCTGAAGGGACCTGGCGACATTCGCCCACTGTTGCCGCTCGCTCTGTTCGTCGCGCAAGGCGCGGTCACGCTGGTTGCACTCAACACAATCTTGTCGGGCTTCAGCATCGACCTGTTCGCGCTCGTGGGAGCATTGGGAATCGCGTGGCTTGGCTACACGATGGTGGAGCGGACGCTCTCCGGTGCGCATTTTGAGGGCTACGCGTTGGTTTTGGGCACGGTAGGCGTTCTGCAGGGCGCGCTGACGCTGGTGCTGTTCTTCTGGCGGTTGACGAAAGTCGGTTCAAGTGAACTGACAAGAACCGCCCACTGAACAATCCGCTCAAACCGGCGGTCTGCGTAGCTGCTTCATCATCTGTGCATGACCGCGTGGTGAGATCCATGGTTGGTCCGTGGAGGCGCACGGCATTCAAGACGGCAAGAATCAGTGTGTTAGAATTGGAAGTTCTCTGCACCGCAGGCGACCGGGCCGGTAGCTCAATTGGCAGAGCAGCAGACTCTTAATCTGCGGGTTGTGGGTTCGATTCCCACCCGGCTCACCAACCTCCGCTCGCACACGACTTTCCTCGCGAGCTATGGTTAGTCTCGCCGAGGGCGCCGAAGCTTCCTGGACCGCGCGAAGCGAAGGTGGCCCGGCTCACCATTCTTTCTAGCTCGCTGACCCCAGGAGTGCTCACAATCAGGGCGTTCCGCCGCCGGAGCGCTGATGAAGATTGAGGTCGAGGACAACGGCCCCGGAATCGGCAGCATCGTTCCGAACCGAGCTGGAATGGGGCTTGCCAATATGAGGGC
>DASZFS010000603.1:0-9509 GCA_035939575.1 Vicinamibacterales bacterium
AGATCAAGATTGCACTGGCTGTGAACGTCGTCAACGGCTCGAGGGCGTAGGCAACTGCACGCGACCATGAGCCTTCAGCCCCGTTCAACTCAGGCGGGAATGGCCAGCGCGACGGTCGTGCCGACGCCGCGGACGCTCCTCACCTCGATGCCGCCGCCGTTCAGCTCGACGTTGCGCTTCGCGATTGTCAGGCCGAGGCCGGTGCCCGACGCTTTCGTCGAGAAGTACGGCTCGAAGATGCGGTTGAGCGCGTCCTGATCCATGCCGACGCCGGTGTCGGCGATCTCCACGACGAGCCGCCGCGCGGCGCCATTCGCCGAGTCGAGCCGCGTCGTGATCGTGAGTCGGCCCGCGCCCGGCATGGCGTGGAGGGCGTTCTCGATCACGTTGGTCAGCGCCCGCGCGAACAGCGTGCGATCGATCACCGCGGTCGCCTGCGGGACCTCGGCCCGGGTGTCGATGTCGATTCTCCCCGACAACCCCAGCCGGTAGGGTCCCACCACCTCGTCGATGAGCGCGGGCACGTCGGTGGGTTCCGGTCGCGGCGTTGGCGACGACGCGAAGCTCGAGAACTCGGCCGAGATCTGGCGCAGCAGCCGCACCTGCCCGAGGATCGCATCGACGCACTCGTCGAGCGCCGGCGACAGCGGCCGCCCGCGATCGATGTTGACGCGCCGCGCGTGCTCGGCGGAGAGCTGAATCGGCGTCAGCGGGTTCTTGATGTCGTGCGCGACCTGGCGGGCCATATCGGCCCAGGCACGGAGCCGCTGGGTGCGCTCGAGCTCAGCGCGTTGACGCTGCAGGTCCGCCGCCATCTGGTTGAAGTCCTCGACCAGGCGCCGCAGCTCGTCGGAGGAGGTAGTGGCGATGCGGGCGTCGAGCTCGCCGCGCGCGATGCGGCGGGTCGCGCGCGTCAGGCGATTCACCGGGTCCGCAATCCGCTCGGCCATCCAGTACCCGATCGCCGCGCCCAGAAAAATGAACAGCACCGCCGCCGAGCGCACCCGGCGATCGAGCTCGTCGATCTGCTGCTCGATTTGTTCGCGTCGGTTCGTCAGCGGCACCGTGACGATCCCGTCGCGGCCGCCGGCGCGGACGGGCGCCGCCGCGAGGCGATACGGGTGGTCGCCTATCTGCTCGTCGCCCACGAACGTCGGTGCGCGGTCGATCAGGATGCTCTTGTAGACATCGCCCGGCGTGCGCGTCGAGAGCAGCAATGAGGCGAAGAGATCCCGCGCGCTGGTCGCCTGCAGGTGGCCGCGGTCGAAGACGTTGACGTCTTCGTCGATCGCGCGCCACACGAGGACCATGATCTGATCGTCGAGCGTGCTGAGCGCCGTCGACCCCGATTGCTGGATGGCGGCATAGTCCTCGACCAGCCGCTGCGCCGTTGTGACCGTCCGCTGCGCCGAGTCGACGCCGCCCGCCGTCAGCTCGTTTGCAAAGTACGTACGAATCGCGACGGCCAGGATGACCACCGGCACGACAGCGCCCGCTACGAATGCCAGGAACAGCTTGCGGTAGAAGCTCGATCGGATCTCGCGGAGCAGCGCGCGCCCGCTCGCCGGCGCGCCGGCCGTAAGCGCGCCGACCACCGTTGCCGCGCCGAGCAGGATGGCGTACAGCACCATCGCGAGCAGGGCCAGCTCGGCCAGGTTGATGAGATGCCCGAACCAGGTGATGACCGGATAGCCAAGCGCGTAGATCGCGCCGCGGTCACTGAGGAGATACGCCTGGAACGCCTGGCCGTCCCGGTCGAGCGTCTCCCAGAACGGCTCGCGGGACGCGACGAGCCGGGCGAAGACCGGATCGGGCAGCGTCCACACCGTCGTCCCCGATTCGATGATTGGCGCTCGCGTCCAGCCGTACATCGCGAACTCGACGTCGCGTCCCGAGATCCCCTCGCTCGGTGTGCGGCTCGCCTGCAGCGACTCCAGGTATGGGCTCTGTGTCGAAATGAACGGCAGCGTCCGGTAGTCGAGCATCACGCGTACGACGATCGTGCCGAGAATGCGGCCGCGCTCGCAGATCCCGCGGCTCGTGCGCAGCACGTGGCGCTCGCTCGAGCCGAAGGGGGACACCTCGTCGAAGAGCTCGGCCCATGTGCAGGAAGACGCGCGCGATCCCGCCGCGGCATATTCGTATTCCGGCAGGTGAAGGGCGAATCGGCTGACCAGGCTTCCGTCCGGGCCGTAGAGCTCGACGGCCGACGTGAGCCGGTACGCGGCCAGGGACGTCCGCGACCAGATGATGAACGCGCGATCGGCCGCTGACGCGGTGTCCGATCCCGCCAGGAACGCCGACAGCGACGGCACGGCATCGATCTGGTCGATGGTCTGCTGCAGCCGGCGCTGAAGATCTTCACGCTGGCTCTTGACCTCGGGTCCGTAGACCTGCGCCACCAGCCGCTGCTTCGCGTCAATCGCGTAGGCGACGAGCGAAGGATAGACGGCCAGGGCTGGGATGAGCAGCGCGAGAAAGAACGCGAACAGCCGCGCCGCGTGCGAGGCACGGCGCATCTTCCGCTCGACGCGCGCGAGCGCCACCGCGCAGACGCCGGCCGCCCCGGCCGCGACCGAGAGCGGCGCCACCGGCAGCCCCCACGCTGCGCCGAGCGCGGCGACGACGACGCCGACACCGATCACCCATCCGGCGGTCGCAGTCAGCCGCGCCTGGGCGGACCGCGGCGTGCGGAAGAACGTGGACGCCGCGCGCGTGACCGCGACCGCCGCCCAGACCGCCGACGCGTGCATCAGCAGGAGCGCGAACGCCACCGCGAGCCGCGCCCATTCGAGCGGGTGCAGCGAAAAATGAAGCACGTCGAGCGACGTGTTGGCGACGATCCCCTGCAGGACGCGCTCGTAGGCGGCGAGGACCGCGGCGGCAGCAGCGCCCGCGGCGACGTGCCTCGCCGCGATGCGCCCGCCGGCGAGACGCTGGTCCGGCACGTTCGGCCGCGGCCGCGCCACGCGGCGCCGTTCGACGAGATCGAGCAGGAGGGCGACGAGCGCCAGCGCCGTGAAGGCGATCAGCAGGAGGCCAGGCGGTGATGCCGCGATGTAGCCGCCCGCGAGGCCGCGCAGCGCGGACAGCAACAACGCGAGGGCGCCGAGGCAGACCGCGGCCAGCGTCAGCGTGTAGGTCACGAACGCGCCGCGGTCGCGTGCGTGCCGCCGCAGCTCGATGAGCGGCGCGGCGCACAGCAGCAGCGTGGTGGCCAGGAGCGCGACGACCGCGAACCACGTGGCGGCGCTCCACCAGGCTCGCGCGGCGGCGAGATCGGCCGGCGCCACGTCAGCCTCGGCCGCGAGCGCCCCGTCGCGGCTCGAGACGATGAAGGCGAACGGCGGGTTGGGCGCAGGCGCGCCGTTCACCCGCGGACGCAGCGTGACGGGCACGAGCGATGTCGCGACGACGAACGCGGTGGGGAGCCCCGGTGAGTCCTGCGCGGTCGCGAGCGAGTACTCGACGACGATCGCGCCGCCGCGTGGGGCGCCGCGACCGCTCTGGACGCGGTCGCCGATCGGCTGGACGTGCACGAGACGGGGACCGATGGCGCCGGGCGCGACGAACCACGCCGGCGGTCCGTTCAGGCGCTCCTTGGGGAGATCGAAGACGCGGCCGGCCCAGGCGAGCGGTGTGCCGCTCCCGCCGTAGATCGAGACGCCGGTGCGGCCGGGCTGCTGATCCCGCAGCGCCGCCGAGGCCTGCTCGAACAGCGTGCGCGCGACCGCCGTGTCCCGCTCCGCGTTGCGCAGCGTCTCCGGCGGCACCGCGACCCGCGCCGCGATTGCGGCGAGGCTGCCCGCAGTCGCGTCCAGCCGGTCGCGAAGCTCGCTCTGCACGCGCTCGAGCGCCGCCGCGTCCGACGCGCCGAACCGGACGCGCTCGACGGTCCAGCCGATGAGGCCGGCGACGAGCGAGGCCGCGACGCCGGCGCGCAGGGTGCGCAGGACGGAAGACACCGTAGCAGTCAAATGTTATCTGGTTATTTGGTTATCTGGTTATCTGGTTAACTGGTGAACTGGTTAATTGGTGAACTCGTCAATGGTGAATTGGTTATAGTGAAGTTGGATTGGATCTGAAACATCTGCTCAAGCGTGGCGCGCTGCTGGCGGCCGCGAATTGGCAAGTCGTCACCATTCAGTTCATCGCGGAGACGACGTTTCAAGTGCTGCTGGCCGTGCCGGTGATCGGCGCCGCGATCCTCGTCGCCGTGCTGCTGGGCGCCGACCTTGCGGATCTGCTTCAGGGCGGTCTCCGCGAGATGTTCACGACGGTGGCGAGCGCTCTCTGGTCCGAGCCGATCGCGCTCGTCTCCTTCATCACCGCGTTCTGTCTCGTGCTGTTCGGCGGCTCCATCCTGATATTCGTCGTCAAGGGCGGCACGGTGGACGTGCTGCTGGCCGCAAACGCCGCGGCTGGACCGATCGAGCGCGAGCCGCTGACGGTCGAGACCCTGCGCGGCGCCTCGTGCTTTGCCCTGCAGCGCTTCGTCGCGGGCTGCGCGCGGCTGTATCGACCGTATCTGCTGCTCGGCATTGCGCTGATGGTCGTCTACGCGTTGTCGCTGGCCGGCTATGTCGCGTTCGTGCTGTACGGCTATCGCGGCGTGGAGGGGCGGGCGCTGGTGATAGGGTGGACCGTCCTCGCCGCTCTGGCCGCGACGCTGCTCGTCGCGTGGATCACGGTGGTGAATTTTCTCTACCTGCTGATTCAGGTCGCGATGGCGGTCGAGGGCGTCGGCGTGGCCGACGGCGTCCGGGCAGTCGCCCGATTCATCCGCGCGAGGTTTCGGGAGCTCGCGTCCGTCTTCGTCGTCGTCGTGGGCCTTGCCGTCGCGGCGACACTCGCATCTGCGCTGGCCTGGTCCGGGGTCGGGCTGATCGCGTTCGTGCCGCTGGTCGGCCTCGCGGTGTTTCCGCTGCAGATCGCGGCGCTCGTGCTCCGCGGGCTCGTCTTCCAGTATCTCGGGCTGACCGCGCTCGGCGCGTACATCGCGCTGTACACGGCGTACGCGCCGCGGCGCGGGGCACCCGTCGCGATGTCTACTGCCGCGGCGCCTGCATCGGCGGAGGCGTGACGGTGTTGGCGAGCGGCGCGAACGGTGTGCCTGCCGGCTCGAGCGTCCTGACGCTCAAGGCCACGGTGTCGCCCTTGATGATATGGCGCGTGACCACGACCAGCATGGGCAGCCCGGTCCCCGGCTCCGGGAGCAGTTGGGGCGGCGCCGTGACCTCGTCGCCGGCCGTGATGTCCGTGGCAGGCGAGCCGTCCTTGGCGTTGAAGGTCTTGATCGTCGGGAACTCACCGGCAACTGCGAGCACGCCGCCGGCGAGCAGCGGACCCGCGGTCGGCCGAAACGGCAACGCCCGCATCCAGTGCTGACCGCCGCTGACCTGATTGAGGGCGCGCAGCACGTTGTCCTTCGAGACGACATAGATGCGGCGGTCATCTGCAACCGGAACGCCGAGGACGTCGCCGCCTGTCCGGTACCGCCAGTCGATTTGCCCGTCCTTGGCCATCAAGCAGTACGTGAAGGTGTCGGTGGATCCCGCGTACACGCGCCCTTCGAGCGCGAGCACCTCGCCGGGCAGCCCGCCAACCCGCCGCTCCCACGCCGGTTCCCCTGTAGTCATCTCGAGGGCGACGATCCGGCTGCCGGTCGTCGGGACGTAGACGCGCTGCTGGGCAATCGCCGAAATCGTCACGGGGACGCGCGGTGGCGAAGCGAGATCGCGCCGCCACGCCACCTGCCCGTCGGCCGCGCGGATGGCGACCACCGTTCCGCTTTTCGTGACGCCGACCACCCAGCCGTGCCCGGCGGTCGGGCGGACTGCAAGGGGCTCGGCGATCTCCGTTCGCCATGCCACGGAGCCGTCGGCCGTCCGCCGCGCCACGACCGCGCCCGTCTCGACGCAGTAAACGAGGTCGTCGGCGGCGATCGGCGGCAACACCATCGCGGCCTTGACGATCCACAGCTGTTTTCCCGAAACCACCTCGTACGCGACGAGTCGATCGCCTTCGATGGCGAAATATCCCCGGCGCTCGTCGAACGCGGGCGCGAACGACAGATGGTTGTTGAGCGCGAGCGTCCAGACCGGCCGCAGGGGCACGAGCCCAACGGGATCCGGCCGCTTGGCAAGAGCCAACAGCAGCAGAGCGCTACAACATATGGTGGTGCGCCGCGTCACGACAACTTATAATAGCTTTCCCCCGCCGTGAGCCACCAAACAGTCATCGTTCTGGATTTCGGATCTCAATATACGCAGCTCATCGCGCGGCGATTGCGCGAGCTCTCGGTCTACTCGGAGGTCTGGGCGCCCGACACGCCGGCCGACAAGATCAGGGCCCGCCGTCCGGTCGGCATGATTCTATCGGGCGGTCCCAAGAGCGTCTCGGACGCGTCGGCGCCCAAATGCGATCCGGCGGTCTTTGACGTCGGCATCCCGGTACTCGGCATCTGCTACGGGATGCAGTTGATGGCGTACACGCTGGGCGGGGCGGTCGAGCCGGCTCCCCAACGTGAGTACGGGCACGCAACGGTGACCGTGAGCGGCGGGGGGGCTCCGGCCGCGCTGTTCGCCAACGTCCCCGGGGAGATCCGCGTGTGGGCCAGCCACGGCGACCTGGTCGCGGCGGCGCCGTCGGGCTTCTCCGTGGTCGCGACGAGCGCGAACGCGCCGATCGCCGCGATGTCGGATCCCTCGCGGGCACTCTACGCGATCCTGTTTCATCCCGAGGTCGTCCACACGGACCGCGGGCTGGATATCCTCCGGAACTTTGCGTATGAGGTCTGCGGCTGCACCGGCGACTGGACCATGGCATCGTTCGTGGAGGAGGCGACGGCGCGGGTGGAGGCGCAGGTCGGCGATCGACGCGTGGTGTGCGCGCTCAGCGGCGGCGTGGACTCGACGGTCGCGGCGCTCATCATCCATCGCGCGATCGGCGCGAACCTGACCTGCATCTTCGTCGACAACGGCGTCCTGCGGCTCGACGAGGCCACGCAGGTGCGCCGGCGGTTCGAGCGCCTCCAGCTCCCGCTCGTGTTCGCCGACGCGTCGGCGCTGTTCCTGGATCGCCTGCAGGGCGTCACCGATCCTGAGCGGAAGCGGAAGATCATCGGCGCGACCTTCATCGACGTCTTCGAGGCCGAGGCGGCCAAGCTGGGCGCGGTCGATTTCCTGGCGCAGGGCACGCTGTACCCCGATGTCATCGAGTCGGTGCCGGTCGTCGGCCAGGCCTCGCTCATCAAGAGCCACCACAACGTGGGCGGTTTGCCCGAGCGCATGCGCATGACGCTCGTCGAGCCGCTGCGTGAACTGTTCAAGGACGAGGTGCGCGCGGTCGGCCGGCAGCTCGGGCTCGACGAGGAGTTCGTAGTCCGCCAGCCGTTCCCGGGCCCCGGCCTGGCGGTGCGGATCCTCGGGGAAGTGACGCCCGAGCGTCTGCGCCTGCTCCGCAAGGCGGACGCGGTCGTCGCGGAGGAAATCAAGCGCGACGGCTGGTACACGAAGCTGTGGCAGAGCTTTGCCGTGCTGCTGCCTGTACAGAGCGTCGGCGTGATGGGCGACGAGCGGACGTACGAATACACGGCGGCGGTTCGGGCGGTCGACAGCCGAGACGGCATGACGGCCGATTGGGCGCGCCTCCCGCACGATCTCCTCGCGCGCATCTCGTCGCGGATCGTCAACGAGGTCAAGGGCATCAACCGCGTCGTCTACGACATCAGCTCCAAGCCGCCCTCGACTATTGAGTGGGAGTAGAGGGAATCTAATTGAGGATTGAGGATTGAGGATTTGAGGGTGCCCTGTGTCTGATTTCGTGCACCTGCATCTCCATACTGAGTTCTCGCTGCTGGACGGCGCGTGCCGGATCGATGAGCTGCTCGACCAGGCGGCGAAGCTGAAGATGCCGGCCATCGCCGTGACCGAGCACGGGAACCTGTTTTCGTCCGTCATCTTTCACGATCACGCGCGGCAGCGCGGCGTGAAGCCCATCCTCGGCTGCGAGGTCTACGTCGCGCCGGGCGATCGCCGCAGCCGGAGCGGCAACCCGGGCGAGACGGCGAATCACCTGGTGCTGCTCGCCGAGACCAACGAGGGCTATCACAACCTCATCAAGCTCGTGTCCGCCGGGTACACGGAGGGCTTCTACTACAAGCCGCGGATCGACAAGGCGCTCCTCGCCGAACACGCGAGGGGATTGATCGGGTTGAGCAGCTGCCTCAAGGGGGAAGTGGCGGAAGGGCTGTCGCACGCGCAGGACAAGAAGGCGCGGGACGCGGCCGGCCTGTATCGGGACATTCTCGGGCCCGAGAACTTCTTCCTCGAGATGCAATGGCACGGCATCGAGGAACAGCGCATCGTGAACGGCGGCATCCCGGCGATCGCGCGCGATCTCGGGCTGGGTCTGGTGTGCACGAACGACGTCCACTACCTCCGCGACAGCGATGCCCATCCGCACGACATCCTCCTGTGCATCGGTACGGGCAAGGGCTACAACGACCCGAAGCGCCTGCGGTACGACAGCACGCAGTTCTTCCTGAAGACCGCCGCGGAGATGGCCCAGACGTTCAAGGACTTTCCGGATGCCGTGGCGAACACCGCGCGGATCGGCGAACGCTGCAACGTGATCATCGCGGAAGGCGAGAACCATCTCCCGAACTTCGACGTGCCGCCGGGGCTCACCGTCGACGGCTACTTCGAGCACGTCACGCGCGAAGGCTTCAAGGAGCGCCTGCCCCGGCTGCAGCATCTCGCCGCGACCGGTGCGCTCGGTCACCCGATCGACGAGTACGAGCGGCGGTTGTCGTACGAGATAGGGATGATCAAGAAGATGAAGTACCCCGGGTACTTCCTGATCGTCTGGGACTTCATCCGCTACGCGCGCGAGCAGGGCATTCCGGTCGGGCCCGGGCGCGGATCGGCGGCGGGGAGCCTCGTCGCTTACTGCCTGCGGATTACCGATGTCGACCCGATTGATTTCGGCCTGATCTTCGAGCGCTTCCTGAATCCCGAGCGCGTGTCGCTGCCGGACATCGACATCGATTTCTGCGAGCGTCGCCGGGGCGAGGTGATCGAGTACGTCACGCGGAAATACGGCCGCGAGAACGTCGCGCAGATCATCACCTTCGGCACGATGAAGGCCAAGGCCGTCGTGCGGGACGTCGGGCGGGTCCTCGAGATGCCGTTTGCTGACGTCGACAAGGTGGCCAAGCAGATTCCGGCCGCGCTCGACATGACGCTCGACAAGGCGCTCGAAGAGAGCGAGCCACTGCGGCAGATGGAGCAGAGCGACCCGAAGGTCAAAGAGCTCCTCGCGGTCGCCAGGCGTCTGGAGGGGATGACGCGTCACGCCTCGGTCCACGCCGCGGGCGTGGTCATCGCGCCGAGGGCCATCACGGAGTACGCGCCGCTGTACAAGGGGGCGCGCGACGAAATCGTCACGCAATGGTCGATGAAGGAGATCGAGCGCGTCGGCCTGCTGAAGATGGACTTCCTGGGCCT
>DASZFS010000604.1:0-9413 GCA_035939575.1 Vicinamibacterales bacterium
CCCTCGATTTCTGACCACCCTGTCCAACTGCTGAGAACCTTGGTTTTTGGGGCGAGGCAACTGCACGCGGACCATGAGTCTTCAGCCCCGTTCTGAGGAGGCAACTGCACGCGACCATGAGTCTTCAGGCCCTCTTGGGCCGAAGCAACTGCGCGCGGCCATGAGTCTCCAGCCCTGGTGGCCTTAGTTCAGCGATGCGACCCGCTTGCGAAGCGTCTTGACGTGCTCCCAGATCTGCTCGTGCTCCTCGCGCGCTTCGTCGTCGAGCGGTGCCCCTGAAGACAGCTGCAGGTAGGCCTGGAGGTCTCGAAGGGCGCCCGAGAAGTCGTTCAGGTGGTAGGCGAGGAGGCCGCGGTCGCGCAGCTCGTTGGCCGCCGAGGGATCGACCGCGAGCATCAGCTCGGTCACGTCGCGCGCCTGCGGAAATGAGTGCATGCGCACGTAGAGGCGCTTCAGGTTGAGCAGCATGCGCGCCATGATCTGCGGCTTGGTGGCGTGGGCGAACAGGCGCGCCCCGAACGCGGCGTCGTCCGCGTCCGGCCCCGCGTGCCGGCGAAACAGCGCGCGACAGGCGTCCTCGGACAGCAGCGCGCCGCCGTGGTGCGCGTCGATAATGAGGTCTTCGGAGTACTGCAGACCGCGCCTGGCGGGACAGCGGACGAGAAAGTGCCCCGGGAAGTTGATGCCCTCGACATGGACGCCCGCCCGCCGCGCGACCTCGATATAGAGCAGCGCGAGCGTGATCGGGATGCCCGTCCGCCGGTCGAGGACCTCGTTCAAGAAGCTGTTGCGCGGGTCTTCATACTGGATGTCGTTGCCGATGAATCGCAGCTCGCCGAACAGGTAATCGTTCAAGGCCATGACGCCGGCGTAGCCTTCGGGATCCACGCGAGCGGGCGTGCCGCCGGCACTGACGGGCGCCTCGGCCACGCGCCGCCTCGCCTCGCCTCCAATCGCGTCCAGGCGATCAAGGTAGGGTCCGGAGTCGAGCTTGGGGTACTCGACGCGCGCGATCAGGAGGGCGGCGACAGCCAGATCGGGGTCGGGGCTGAGGGCCGCGTGCGCGAAGGCTTTGACCAGGCTGTCGCGAATCACAGGTACAGGATAGCGCGTTCCGTACGAAAAAAAAGGCGGGGCTCGTCGCCCCGCCCAGAGAACCGCTTGCTAGAAGGCTCGCGCGAGTCTTTGCTCCCAGTTTTCTACCAGGTCACGCGGAGGCCGACGCGCGCGACGCGCGGGGCCGTGATCGCCTGAATCTGGTTGGCGTTCGTTGCGTTCTGCGTTGTCCGAACACCCTGGATGATGTTGTTGTTGAACAGGTTGAACACGTCGATTGCCGGCAGGACCCGGATCGTGCCGACTTTGATCGGCCGATCGACGTGGAAGTCCAGGTTCTGGTAAGTGGGCAGACGCGTGTCGCCGACGTTGTTCAACAGCACCAGAATCGTCCCAGGACCGTTGGGACGCACGGCGTCGTTCAGCGCGAACTCCTCCGGATAGCCCTGCCTGGCGTTGTAGAACGCCGACACGTTGACGTCATAGGGCAGGTTGTAGAGGCCGCTCAGTTTAAACAACCATTTCGCGTTGATGTAGACGTTGCCCAGCCCGCTGCCCGACGTAAGAAAATCGTATTGCGACCCGTTTCTCGCCGCGCGGTTCGTTGGGTCCTCGCCCAGCAGGTTGGCGACCGAAAGGCCGTTTGCGGAATCACCCGGCCAGCCGTTCATGTTCACCTTCGTGCTGTTGTACGCGACGCTGCTGTTCATCAGCCAGTGACGCGACATCCGCTTGCGCGCGTTCACTTCGATCCCGTTGTACGCGCGGTTGTACTGATCCGACGTGAAGTTGGTCAGGTTGGTGATCGCCCCGACCTGGAAGGCGGGCACGTACACGGTCGTGGTCGGACAGGTTGCTGCCGAGATCCGCAGACCGTCGTTGCCCGGGCAGGCCGACGCCGACGGCGTGAACGTCGTCTGGACGAAGTCGGCCGGCTCTAGGCCAAGGGTGTCGGTGAACTGGAAGTTCGAGTAGCGCCGCCAGATGTAGTTGGCGCCGACCGCGAAGCCAGCGCCGATCTCGCGATCCACTCCGAAGATGATCTCGTCCGTGCGATCGTTCTTCAGGTTCGGATCGATCGTATTCGCCGTGGTTGGCGATCCGGGTGCGGCCGGGTTCCAGTTGCCGGTCAGCGCGAGGAAGTTTGCCGGGTTGCCCCCCGGAATCATGACCTCGTTCGGCTGCACGAACCCGTCGTGGTTCAGGTCCACCCACGGGTAACGGATGCTCACGCGCGTGACCGGGTTGACCTGGCCGGACACCCCGCCGACGCCCACCTGACCCCAATACATCGCGTAGTTGCCGTGGAGGACCGTCTTGCCATCGCCCGCCACGTTGTAGGTGAATCCAAGGCGCGGCGACCAGTTGTTGAACTTGATCCCCGGGTCGGTGCCGGTAAACGTTACGGCGGGGAGAATGGCGGGCAGCAGCGGGTTGGCCGCTACCGATGACGACAACGCGGCGTCGTGGTTGTAGTCGTAACGGACGCCCAGCTGCAGCGTCATCTTGCCGCGGGTGATCGTGTCCTGGCCGTACAGCGAGATGTTCTTGAGATCGTAGTCGGTCTGGCCGTCGCGCGTGAGCTGCATCTGGCAACCGGCCGCGATGGTCGCGCAGTCGTTCGGGTTGTTCAGCTCGGCCACCGTCGGGAAACGCGCAACCGCGTTGCCCGGCGTGTGCGTCGAGTTGTAGCCGTTGTTGTCGCGCCAGTAGCCGCCGATCTTGAACGAGTGATCACCGCCCCACACGCCCGGCAGGAAGTAGTTCGTGTTCACCGTGACGCTGTTCACCGGACGGATGTTCACGGACTGGCTGCCATCCGGCGTCGAGCGGCCGTTCAAGCCAGTCGAGATGACGAACGTCGGCTGGAGACCGACGAGGCCGCCGGCTGTCTCCGTGGCGTACGCGGGATCGTGGTAGTCCAGGATGAAGTTGTTCCCGACGTGTGCGTACTGCACGTCGACGAGGAACCGGTCGCTGACGACCCACTGATCGCCGAACTTGTACGTGGGTGTCGGGCCCGTGACCCAATAGCTCGTGCCGTACGTGCTCGGCACCGCGTCCTGGCGAACGGTCGATTCAATCGGCGTCAGGTCGCTCGCGTTGCGCGCGTTGCGCTGCTTGGCCGAAAACAGGCTGTACAGATTCAGCTTGTTGCCTTTGAACAGCTGAACCTCACCCTTCAGGTTGGTGGTCTTCAGGATCGTCTGGTCGGTGTTCAGGCAGTTGTTGACGTCCGAAACGGCGTGCGCGAGGGGGTTAGACGCCGTGTCCGCCTTGATCTGCTGGCAAGAAGCCGTTGGCTGATAGAACCCGACGACGCCAACGTTGATGTTCTGCGTGCCGTACGCCCCCCAAATCCAGGCTCGTCCCTTCTTGATCGGGCCGCCGACTTCGATCCCGTAGTCCTTGATGTCCTGAATCGGATTGCCGGACCCGCCGCCCTGCTGGCGAATCGTATCGGTCGCGTTGTTCGACTCGAGGTTGTGGTTCGTGTCGTAATAGCGCGACGACCCGCGGAACCTGTCCGAGCCGCTTCGCGTCACGAGGTTGATCCCGACGCCGCCGGTCTGCTGCGTCACGTCAACGCCACCGGTGCTGACGGTCATCTCCTCGAACATGTCGAAGTCGTAGTACGTCGGCGACGACCCCGTTGCCGACAGATCCGTGATGTCCACGCCGTCGAGCGTCCACTTGTTGTTGGTCGTGTTCCCGCCGCGCGAGACGTAGCTGGACTGCTGGCCCGACTGGTTGCCGCCGATGTTCTCGCGGTCCATCGCGATGCCCGCGGTCTGCTGGAGGATGACCCACGGGTCGCGGGCCGACGGGATGCTCTGGAGCAGCTCGTTTGTGAACGTCTGCTTCGTGCCCGTTTCCTTGGTGTCGACAACGGGGCTCTGACCTGTGACCGTGATCGTTTCTTGTACCGTCGAGACGCCCATCTGGGCGTTGATCTGCGCGCTGAACCCGACCGTGACGCGCACGCCTTCGTCGACGACGGTCTTGAAGCCGGTCAGCTCGAACTTGACCGAGTACACGCCGATCTCCAGGCGCGGGAACTGGTACGTGCCGGTCTCGCTGGTCACCGCCGTCAGCGGCTGTAACAACGTCGGGGCGGTCAGCGTGACGGTGACACCCGGCAGAACCGCGCCCGACTGATCGGTCGCCTTGCCGAAGATCTCACCGGTCTGCTGACCTTGCGCGCTAGCCAGCGCGCTGGTAACAAAGAACGTTACAAGCGCCAGGAAAATTGCTCGAACTCTCATCCTGCCTCCTCCGAGAAAAGCAAACAATAGCTCGTACAGATCCCAAAACAGCGCACTGGTTGAATACGGGCGATGTCCGAGAATGATCGAGTTTCGGGCCTAGGTCAGGGGTTGTAAAGGCGAAAGGGTTGTCTAGAATGGCGAAATACAGCTGAAATCCAACGATTTGGATGCTTGTTCAAATCAGAACGCTTCGTCGGTCAGGCGCTCCAGGCGCATTAGGTCCAAGTCGGCTATGGCGGTGATCACCACGTCCGCTGAAAGCTGCTGCACAGGGTAGGTCTGCGCCACCGCAACGGTGCGAAGGCCTGCGCCGCGAGCGGACTCGAGCCCCCAGAGCGAGTCCTCGATCGCGACGCACTCCGAGGGACGGAGCGATGCCCCCACGTGGGAACTCAACCGTGCAAGCGCGTGAAGGTACGGATCCGGTGAAGGTTTGCTGGCCGGTGTGTCTCCTGCGGCCACGATCGCCGCGAAGCACGACGCCAGCCCTTCGCGCTCGAGGACACGATGTATCTCGGCGCCGAGCGCGCCCGATGCAATTGCAATCGGAACGGCATCGGCCGCTCGACGGACAACATCCGCAGCGCCCGGAAACAGCACGGAGACTTCACTCTCGAGCGATTCCATCCGCTGCGCCTTCTTCGCCACCATGTCCGCGATCCGCCATGCGCTCCAAGCACGATCCCAATCGCCGCCGATCGCCTGGAACGCTCCCATGTCGTCGTATCCCAGGTAGCGAGCGTAGTAGTCGGCCTCGCTCAACGCGACGTCCTCTTCCGCCAGGACGTCGCGGAACGCCTGGTAGTGCAGCGGCTCGCTGTTGGCGAGCACGCCGTCGAAATCGAAGATGATCGCGCGGAGCGACACAGGGATGTATGACCGAAGTTCTGAGTTCTAAGTTTTGAGTTCTAACTTCTAACGTCTACCTTCCGCATCCGTTCCCCTGCCCGTACCGGCACCTTGAGGCGGTTCTCCGCGGGGGGATAAGGGCACTCCCACGTCGGGCTGTAGTAGCAATAGGGGAAGTACGCGCGGTTGAAGTCGATCTCGTAGATGCCGGTCGGCGTGCGATCGATGTCGAGGAACCGGCCCGCTGCGTAGGTCTCGGTGCCGCTCGTGAGATCGCTGAACGGGACGAAGAGGCGATCGGCGGCGCCGGCCGACGCCGGCACGAAGGCCGTCAGCTTGAGCAATTGGCCCTTCATCGTGAACTCGAGCGTGCCCGCGCGGCGGAACTTATCTGCGCCGCCACTCGAGGTCGGCATCTCGATGATCGACGTATCGGTGCTGCGCGTGAGCGCGGCAGGGACGTTGTAATCCGGATCAATCGGAAAGTAGGCGAGCGGCAGGAGCTCGGCCTTCCGGTTGGGAGGCACCGGCTCGTTGTCCTTGGCAAACTGCGCGTCTTTTGCGGCGCGATCAGCGGCGACCTTCGCAACGTAGTCCCTGGGCTCCTCGGGCGGGCGACTCGAGCACGCGGCCGCACACAGCAGCGATGTGGCGAGGAGGGCAGGCAGGCAGAACTCCGGCGCGCGCTTCACAGCTTTACCTTATCAGACACCTTATCAGACCCCGAACGGGTAGCTGCCACGCGCGACGGTTTCGTCGGCGAGGCGCCGCCGGAGTGCGACCGTGTTGATGGGCGTCACCTTGATCAGCCGGCGGAGCGCCGCCAGCATCGTGCGGAGCGAGTCACCCTCGACGGTGGCGGCCAGTGCCTGGCGCGCGGACGCGTCAATTCTCAGCGCAGCGTCGTTGACGATGACCTGCGCCGCATCCACGTGCAGCGGCGCCTTGGGCAGCTTCCGCCGGCTGGCGGCCTCCGCGCGCAGCACGGCGCTCTCGGCCGCGAAGACCTCCATGAGGATGTCCGCCGCGTGCATCAGGACCTCCTGCTCGTCGGTCAGCTTGGGACCGAATGTCTGCATCGCGAGGCCGAGGACCAACAGCGCGGTCTTCTTGAACGCCGCGACCGCGCGGCGCTCGTCAGCGAGGATCGTGTCGTCCATCGGCTGGGCGGAGGGCGGCGACAGGAGCTCGTCCTGCAACGCCCTCGCGGCGGGAATCAACGGCAGATCGCCCTTCACGGCGCGCCGCGCGAGCATGCCCGGAATCAGCAGGCGGTTGATCTCGTTGGTGCCCTCGAAGATGCGATTGACGCGGGCGTCCCGATAGTGCCGCTCGGCGGGGTAGTCCTTCACGAAGCCGTTGCCGCCGTGGATCTGGATGTTCTCGTCGAGAACGTAGTCGAGTGCCTCGCTGCCGAACACCTTTGCGATGGACGCCTCGACGGCGTACTCCTCGAAGGCATTCAGGGCGGCTGTACCGGCGTTATCGGCATGACCCGCGTCTATCCGCGCGTCGACCAAACCGGCAGTGCGGTACAGCAAGCTCTCGACGGCGTAGGCCTTGACCACCATCTCGCCGAGCTTGTGCTTGATCGCGCCGAAGCTGGCGATCGGCGCGTTGAACTGGCGGCGCGTCGCCGCATATTTCGCAGCTTCGCCAATGGCATCCTGCGCGCCGCCGCCACACATCGCGCCGAGCTTGAAGCGCGCGAAGTTGAGCACGTTGAAGGCGACCTTGTGGCCTTTGCCGACCTCGCCAAGCACGTTCTCGGCCGGCACCCTGACGTCCTGAAAGATCAGGGCTGTGGTGGAGGAGCCGTGCAGCCCCATCTTGTGCTCCTCTTTGCCGCTCTTGACGCCGTAGCCGCGCTCGACGAGAAAGGCGGTGAACCCGGTATTCTTGAGATCATCATCACTAGCCTTGGCATCATTACTGGCCTTGGCATCACTCGCCTTGGCAAAGACGACGAAGAGATCGGCGAAGCCGCCGTTGGTGATCCACATCTTCTCGCCGTTCAGCAGGAAGGTGCCGTCTGACTGCCGGACGGCGCGCGTCCGCGCCCCGAGCGCGTCGGATCCCGAGCCTGTCTCGCTCAGCCCGTACGCGCCGATGAGCTCGCCGCTCAGTAGTTTCGGCAGGTACCGCTGCTTCTGGTCTTCGGTGCCGAAGAGCACGAGCGGCACGATCGTTAGATTGGCCTGCGCGCCGAACGCGGCGCCGAAGGAGGCCGAGCGCGCCATCTTCTCGCTTACGACGAGCGACGTGACCTTGTCGAGCTCGACGCCGCCGTACGCTTCGGGCACATCCACGCCGAGCAGGCCAAGCTCGCCGCTTCGCTGCACGAGCTTCCGCGCGAGATCCCAATCCTTCATCTCGAGCCGATCGAGGACCGGCAGGACCTCGTTGGCGACGAATTCCTGCGCCGTGCGCGCGATGAGCCGGTGCTCATCGGTCAGGCGCTCGGGCGTGAACACGCTTTCGGCGTCTCCTGGCTGCAGGAGCCATTCGCCGCCACGTAGGATCGGGGTCGAGGTCGCAGTCGACATTGTGTCCTCCTGGCGCGGGCCGCAGCTCGCGCTCGGTGAAATTCAGAGCCTCTCAAAAATCCCTGCCGCACCCATCCCGCCGCCGACGCACATTCTTCCAAGGCGCGTGGGGCCCCACCCCCACGCGCTCTCGCGGGGCCCACCCCGCTCGTTGACGCCTTCGGCGTGGCCGCAGGCGCTGTGACGTCATCCAATGGGTCACGAGTGCGTCGGCGGGTCATAGGCGTTCAAAGATCCCTGCGGCACCCATCCCGCCGCCGACGCACATCGTGACCAGGCCGTAGCGGGCGTTGCGCCGCTTCATCTCGTGCAGGATCGTCGTCGTCAGCTTGGCGCCTGTGCAGCCGAGCGGGTGGCCGAGGGCGATTGCGCCGCCGTTGACGTTGAGTTTGTCAGGGTCGATCGGCAGCGCCGCGAGGCACGCGAGCACCTGGGCGGCAAATGCCTCGTTCAGCTCGATGAGGTCGATCTGATCGAGCGTCAGCCCCGCCAGCTTGAGCGCCTTCTGGATGGCTGGCACCGGCCCGATCCCGAAGCGCTCCGGTTCCACGCCCGCGGTCGCAAACGTCACGAACCGGGCGAGCGGCGTGAGCCCTCGCTCCCGGGCGGCGGCGGCCGACGTCACGATGACCGCGGCGGCGCCGTCACTGGTCTGCGACGAGTTGCCGGCGGTCACCGTGCCCTTGACGTGAAACGCGGGCCGCAGCTTCGCGAGCGCGTCGGCCGATGTGTCCTTGCGCGGCCCTTCATCGACCGCGAACGTGACCTGCCGCAACAGCGGTACCGGCCCTTTTTCAATGACCGTTGTCGTCACCGGGACGATCTCGTCGGCGAACTTGCCGCTCTCAATCGCGGCGAGCGCCCGCTGATGACTACGGAGCGCAAACGCATCCTGCGCCTCGCGCGAGATGCCGGATTCCCGCGCGTGATTCTCAGCCACGAGCCCGGTGCTGAGATACACGTCCGGATACCGATCCATCAGCGCCGGGTTGGGAGCGATCTTGTTGCCACCCATCGGCACGAGGCTCATCGATTCGGTGCCGCCCGCCACGATCGCCGATGCAGAACCGCACATGACCCGCTCGGCCGCGTACGCGATCGCCTGCAACCCGGACGAACAGAACCGGTTCACCGTCACAGCCGATGCCGTGACCGGGATTCCCGCGCGCAGGCTCGCGATGCGCGCGACGTTCATCCCCTGCTCCGCTTCTGGCATCGCGCAGCCGAGTATGACGTCATCCACGTCGGCCGGCTCGATACCGGGCGTGCGCCGCATCACCTCCACGATAGCCGCGGCCGCCAACTCGTCCGGGCGTGCCCCGCGGAGCGTCCCGTTCGGCGCCTTGCCAACGGCTGTCCGGACGGCCGAAACAATCACCGCCTCATGCATAGCTTCCTCAACACACGACACCGTCGTGTTTCACGCCTCCCAGTCACCCAGGAGGTCCTCAATCGCGCCCGAAACGTCTGCGACCTTCCCGTCGAACAGGTGGTCCGCCGCATCGATGACGACCAGCTCCTTCGGCTCCACGCATCGCGCGTAGAACTCGCGCATCGTCTTCAACGGACAGATCTCGTCGCGCTCGCCCTGGATGAAGAACTTGGGCTTCGAGCTGCGCGCCACCGGCTCAAAGTCGTACCGCGAGAGCGGGAGCGCGATGCCGATGAGCGTCGAGACGCGCGGATCCTCGAC